>JANMNR010000686.1:0-9170 GCA_031368325.1 Pirellula sp. | reverse complement strand
CGCCAACGGTTCGGTCATAGGCGCCGCGTATATAGGTCTTCTCGTCGCGCTCGTTTCGAGACGCACCAGCAGCGACGTTGTAGTTGCGAGTCTGCGGCCGAACGAGCAGGGTTAAGAGGGCATCGACTAAAGTGGATTTGCCCGATCCGTTTTCTCCGACGAGCAAAGTGGTTTGGCCACGCGGTTGGACGGAGTGAACGGCTCCGTCGAAGGTTCCCCAGTTGTAGACCTCGAGCTTGGCCAGACGATAGCCAGGCAACGGCGGGCGGTCTGAGTTGCGGTGTGTGCGCGAATAGGATGGCGTATCCGAGCGCGAGGGCAAATCCGCGATGGATACTTTTTCCGAGTTGGATGGCACGATCTTCATGATTCTTCCGATTGGCTATCGTCTATATTCTTGCCCACCGCGGCGACGAGGGAGATTCGCAAACGTTCTAGATCCGAGAGAGGCAGTCTTGCTTTGATGATGCGTCTGACTTCCCAGGAGGGAGGATCTTTTTCAAACTGACGAACGAACTTGAGCTCTTCCATCTTTCGTAAAGCTGCGGTCAAGGACCGGTTGAGTCGGACCGAGTCGGATTGATCGGGAAAAAACGCTTCCCAGAGCGCGAGCAGATCGCGTTGCGAAATGACGCAGCGTTCGTTTTGAACATCCTCTTCTTCGTATTGTCGGAGCTCGTCTCGCAACAGCACACATAGCAGGGTTGCCTCGTAGCCTAACGGTGTTCGGCGAAACAGGCGCGGCACAACGGGGAAATCGGATTGGATTTCCTCTTCATCAAGTTGCCGAAGGTAGGCCATCGCATCGGGCTCGTCGACGACCAGTAGCAGCCCAAGTTTTCCAAAGTACTCCGTTAGGGGTGAAACGTTTTCGAGAAGTTGTTCCCACATATCAAGGTTGTCATCATGATAGACAACCCCTTGGAGTAGCCGAACAGCCACTGGGCTCCAGTCGGCGGGTGGCGGAATGACGTTGTTGCTAGGGTCGGGTGAGAAAATGTCCAAGGTAATGCCTAACCCATGTTTAACCGGCGCAGCCGTGGGGAATGAATTTCATAATAAGCGGTCGCCGACACGAGCACAAAAAAGTTTAATCGGCGCAGCCGCGAGAAGTGCTCCACGCATGGAACGAAGCAACAAACATCAGCAGTTTTTGCTGCAGCGCGGGTTACGCGTTGGGTCATCTTGGTTTGGTGGCCATTTCGCGGGTGATTGCCTTCGGCTGAAATACGATACGGGGTACGGTCAATTGCAGCATCGATGATCGGCCCCGCCGCTGCTGAATGTTGATTCGGTCAATCCGGGTTGGATCGATTTTGTGTGAATCGTCGTGAGCAATTTGCAAGTAGCCAAGCAGTTCGACCACTCCACCTGTCAGTGGCCAACGTTCTAGCAAGCTAGCAAGTGTCTCACTTTGGCCGAGCATGGTCGCTTCACGGATATGGCTGCGTAGCTTTCTGAGGTCTAGACGCTGCAGTTTCGAAAAGGCGGATGCCATGGCTTGCGCATGTCGCGGATCAATCACTTGTTCGGTCAATTGCAATTGGTCAAAGTCTTGGGGTGGTACCCAAAATGTACGAGCTAACGGCGAACCGATTTCGGCTTCGGCGTCGACGGAAATCTGAATCGATTGACATTCCGGCGCACCGCGTAAACGCAAAGCGTGTTGGCGAATGTCTCGCAATACACGAGCGAGTCGAACTCGGTGTGCAGCGGCCCGCGCGTCGAGCAAGCGTCGCAAGGTACCCGACAATCGAGCCGTGGTGCGCATAACTTTTTCAGCTTCTGCGAGCAACGAGGGGACCATACGTCGAACACGAGCGAGCGACTCGTGTTGATCGGCCAAGGCGGCGAGATGCTGGATCTCTTCAATGTTCTTGCGCAGGATGGCCTGTTGGTTTGGCGAGAAGAGGAACGAGACAAAAGCAAAGAAGCTAATTCCCTCGTCCTGTTGCTTGAGCAGATCCTCGGAATCCAGAGCGTGGCCCAAGATGTGGCCGCGAGAATCATCACCGGACGCCTGAAGTTGTTGGACTTCACGGGCAATCGATTGAAAGCGTTCTTCGACGGCCCGAAAGTCGGACTGGAGAGCTCTGAGGAGATCGACTGCGGTTTGGAATCGTTCCCGGATTTGCGAGGGCCGGTAGACTTGAACCGATTTGCCCGACTCAATGGCAGTGATCTCGGCATCGATCAAGGCTCGTTGGGCACGCAAGTATTCGAGTCGCCGGTCGGGGTTGGCGGAGGCACCTCGCACGATGTCCTCGAGAGTGTCAATCACGAGTCGAAGCCGGCTCTCCGTGCCGACTAGGTTAGCTCCGCGACTCACAGCTGTGTCGACGAATTGGATCGCTTCTTCGGCGTAACGCGTGAGTTGGAATTGAGGTTCAATCGAAGCCGCTTCGAGAAAGCGTTGCAGCCAACCTGCGTCGGACCATTGGATCAAGTAGCGTTCGGGGGGGCCTGGGAGCAGGTTTGGTTCCGTCTCGTGAATCTCCTCTTGGTAGCCCGCGAGTCGTGTTCGAAGGTCCGATTGGCCGATGGAGATGAGTTCGCCAGACTTGAAGATTCGGTGCAGGAAATCAAGAACTAGCGGCGCGTTGTCTGAACGAAGCAGCCTAGCGGTCGGAGACGCTTCGAAGAAGGTGCGGATGCTATCACGTCGCATGGACGAAACAAATCGACTGGTTAACATAAGAATCTAAAGGTAATTGGGAATGCTCTAAGTTAAACATTTTAAGGACACCTTTGGTCACGGAATTGCGAAATTCGCTGAGTTTTCGCCTTGAACGCGTCCGGTTTGGCAGCTAATTCCCATAGGAAATGAGAGTGAAACGGCGATTGCGGATCGTGTTGTTGGATTGGAGCCTGTGAACCGAACCAGCTTCTGACGTGACAATTCGCTGTAATTCAAGTAAACTTCGCAGTTCGAAGCAAACCTCTACACTTTTGGCAGACTAATGGCACAACCCGATACGGCAACGACAACGACAGTACTTTCTCAGCAAACGCTTGCCGATAGCGTGGAATGTGCAAAGCTAGCAGCCCGAGCAGCGGCAGAAAACAAGGCTCAGGACATACTCGTATTGGACTTGTCCAAGCAGACGAGTATTTTTGATTGCTTTGTGATTGCCACCGGAACAAGTCGTCGGCAGTTGCAGGCTATCGCCGAGGAAATTCACCGCGTATTCAAAGCCCGTGGCGAATCGCGACTAAGTGTGGCGGGATATGACGAAAGCCGTTGGATTGCGTTGGACTACGGCAGTGTTGTCATTCATTTGTTCGACGAAGAGTGCCGAAAGTTCTACGATCTCGAGGGCCTCTGGGCCGATAGTACACGAATCGATTTGACTGACACATTGCGTGATTTGAATGCAAAAGTCAGCATTTAGGATTGCCGTTCCAGTCGCGCTCGCGGAGAAATAAAGGAGTAGCAAGTTGGCGATATCAGTTGAATATCTATTGTGGTTGATCCCAATCTTGGCCGCTGTCTCACTGGTCATGGCGGCCACTCGGCATGAGTTGACTGAAAAGATTCTTGGTCAGGCGTGGCGAACTGCTGTTTGGACGCTTAGTTTTTTGGGAGCGATTGCCGCAGCTCTTTGGTTTGCCATGTTCTGGATTGGCTGATGAAAGAGCAGGTGGCAATAGTTGGCGCTGGGCTAGCCGGATTGTGTTGTGCGAGACAACTTCAACAGCACGGCATTCCGTTTGTTCTGCTGGAGGCATCGGATCGGGTCGGTGGCCGAATTTGCACAGATCTAGTGAATGGCTTTCAATTGGATCGCGGCTTCCAAGTTTTTCTCACCAGCTATCCCGAAGCCAAGCGAATGCTTGACTACGATGCGTTGCGACTCAAGCCATTCTTGCCCGGAGCTTTAGTTCGATTTGGTGGACGGTTTCATGAGTTGACCGATCCATGGCGACGGCCCTTCACGGCCATCCGCTCACTCGTGTCGCCAATCGGTTCACTTGCAGACAAAATGCGAGTCGCCCGCTTCCGCCAGCAATCGCTTCGCGGAACAATCGACGAACGCTTTCGCGATTCCGAAACAACATCGCTCACGATGTTGCAGCAGGCGGGTTTTTCGCCTTCGATGATCGATCGCTTCTTTCGGCCGTTCCTGGGCGGAATTTTTTTGGACCCGCAGCTTGAAACATCGAGTCGAATGTTGCAGTTTGTATTTCGCATGTTCTCTATTGGGACAGCCAGCTTACCTGCCGAAGGAATGGAGGCCATTCCACGACAGTTAGCGTCGACGCTATCTCCAGACTGCATCAGGATGGGTGCTAAGGTGCAACGGGTCCAGCGCGAACGAGTCGTTCTCGATACCGGTGAGGAGCTACGAGCCAAAGCGGTTGTTGTAGCCACAGACGGGCCCGCAGCAGCCGCACTGCTTGATAATTCCATTGCATCATTAGGGCAAGGTGTAACTTGCATCTACTTTTCAGCGCCCAGCTCACCGATCAACAAACCCATCCTTGTACTGAACGGTGAAGGTCGTGGTCCAATCAACAATCTGTGTGTGCCAACCCTCACATCGCCTTCGTATGGTCCAGGCGACATGAGTCTCATTTCGGTCACGACACTTAAAACAACGCGTGACCCAAATGGTCTTCGGGCGGAAGTGCTGGAGCAACTGCGTGATTGGTTTGGCGCAACGGTTGCGGACTGGAGTCACCTAAAGACCTACACGATTCCCTATGCTCTACCCACTCAGATTCCGCCCGCGTTGAGTATGCCGGAACGCCCTGTTCGTTGGCAGCCTGGAATCTACGTTTGTGGTGACCATCGAGACAACGCATCTATTCAGGGAGCCATGATCTCTGGACGCAGAGTCGCAGACGTCGTCATACAAGATTTGATCAAATCGTAGTCGCCATTCAGCGATCCAATGCGAGATCCTATTGTCCCCATTCTCCTGTCTTAATCGAGGCGACCCTACATGTTGTACTTTCTAAGTCAAAAGAATGGCGACAGAAGAATAACAAACAAGGATAAGCGCCTGCCAGTCCGCAAAACAGCCAACCCAAGACAGAGCGATCAAAAGCTCCAATCAATCGACGAGGGCCAGGTCTAAATCTTTTTTGCCACTTGAGGGTACCTCAATGAGGAGTGGAGTCGACGTGGCTGTCGCATACTTCGCAGGCAACGCGCGCTTGGTCTTTCCCTCGGCTGCATTTCCGGTTGAGGCTTCTTCCATGCTGGACGTACCTCCGACAGCATATTCAACCTTTTCTACTGTGACTTTGTATTTCCCTGGTATCGCACCTGCGGCATCGACCGTGGTCAGGCTAAATACACCGCCTGCTTCCGTCGTCGCAGTCGCCGTGCGACCGTTACCCTCTGGGACAAAAGTAACGATCGCACCTTCAATCGCAGCCCCCTTGTAGGTCACTTTTCCGCCAGCCGTGACCGTTCCGGATACGCTCGCGGAATTGCAACCAGCCAGCAACGTAAGGCAAATGAGGCCAAGCAAAAAACATCGACGCATGAAAATATTCCAGGTTGAAAGTTAAAAAAAGTGGTGTGTTGGGCGAATCGCTTGTTTAGTCGTTGAGCAAATTCACCTCACCACCAGCGATTGTGCCAAGCGCACCCCACACACCGTAGTTGCGATTAGGAGCGACTCCGTAATTGCCGCAATCGATCGCCTGAGTGATAAAGCGAATGCTTCCGTCTGCCATCCCAATCACAACGCCTCCTGCATGGAGACTGCTAACCGAGAAGACACCCACAGCGTTGCTCGGATTGTTATTGTTGCGTTCGTAGCATGAAGGGCTGTTCGGTGGCAAAATCGTCGAAAAACCTGCCCAATTGGGGTGACCAAAGGCCCATATGCCTCCCATATTCCAATCGGAAAGTAGCCGACCCGGGTTGTAAAAGCCATTGGTCGCAGTAGCGAGACACTGAGCAGCATTCGCATCGAGTCCGGTCATCGGATAGGTCGCCAGACCTCTAACCGATCGAGAACCTCGATCTCCTGTAAGCTTTTCGGACAATGCGATCGTATTGCTCGTGCCGTCGGTAATCGACCCCATCCTTGTTTTTACTTCCGACGTGATGCAAAGGGGTGCTGTGGCTCCTGGTTTGTCATAGCCGAAAAGGCCGTTGACGCGACCAAAGTAGTTATTGTCAGTGATTGTAGCGCTCGTTCCCGCACCTGAGGGATTGGTTCCGACGGTCGTGCCCATTGACAAGTGGTAGCTGCGTTGCGGTTGATTCGAAGTTACTGGATTGTTGGGTGCAATAGGGGAAGAGGGGCAAAGAAGAACCGCCATTTCTCCTAGATACGGCGTATAAGTATTGTTCCATGCAACCTGCGGAGCCCCGCCCGAGATTTGATCTGATCTCGGGCCCTGTTCGATGTAAGGAAGTGCGAAAACGAGGCCGAACTTGTCGCCACAGCGATTCTGATCGCCACCAATGGGACCTCCTCGCAGCGGAGGAAATCTCTTAAAGGCATCGTGGAAGTTATGCATCGCAAGAACCAGCTGCTTCTGGTTATTTGTACATTGCATACGCCTCGCCGCCTCGCGCGCTGCCTGAACTGCTGGCAAGAGCAGTCCGACCAAAATCCCGATGATGGCAATCACCACCAATAGCTCGACAAGCGTAAAGCCTAAACTTTTCGACGGATGAAATGACACATGTTTTTTTTTCGTCATGATACTATTTTCCCATTGGAAGAAAAAACTACGGAAAGAAACCGCCCAAGCAAAATTGAGCGATGCCAATAAGGTGAGTGATCATCATGGTGGGCAAGTTGGAATGTATCCATTTCAGCAGATCGGTCTGAGCCGATAAAGCTCATGCGAGGCCCGCCTAAATACATTCTTCGTCGTCAGGGCTTTCTACCACACATGCAAACCTAACGCAAATTTTTGGTCTCAGGATTTCAATGATTTGCTTTTTCGCAATAGTCACAACGGAAGGGTGTGTAAGTTTTCCTCGGCAATTCGTTACCTTGGTGTGTTTTGCATGGCGACTGTTGGAATGAGTTCTTCCGCACTAATGTGAGTTTGGGTAAGAACCTGAGAGCCTTGGTTCGAGCGAAAGTAAGAAAACAATTTCAGCGTCCATCTTGTATAGAGATTGAAATGCGCATGAAACAGAATTGCCGAACCCACCATTTGGGGGGGCTACATAATATTACGTATCAAATCCAATAACCCATATAGCAACAACTCCGAAACGCGTGGACCAGTAGGTTGCGATCGGGAAAAACGAGGACAGTCTTTGTCAGACATAGAGTGTGAATCGTCCAAGAAGACGGCCGGCCTCGCCGCGCAAGAATCCATACCCTATCATCGACATTGCGTTTGCTGAGCAAGTACTGAAGGCTGTGATACGAACCGTTAACCTGGTGTCATCATTTCCACTCTACTTGCACCATTAAAAATCGAGCTACGAATAGTCTGTTAGACCGATATCGCCTACGGTACAACTACAAACGCGGCAGAGCAAAATCGCTGGCCGTTCGTTAGAATCTGTTGGTTGTTAGCCGACTGCAATTTGAGTTGATGCGTAGCGAGTTTGCTCGAAGGAGATACACCATGGCCAATCTGTTAAAAATAATGAGCTGTTTATTTGCGCAAAGAAATTGCAATGTGCTTTTGACCGTCGCCTTGGTCAGTGTGGGCGTGAGTCACGCGCAAGAAAAATCGGCAAACGAACTTGCTCGTGCTGCGGAGTCGCGATTCCCCGGGCCGACAGAAACGGGATACTTGCTGCCGAACGGTTGGCATATCACCCCGGCTGGTCGACAAATCGAAACGACCGACCTACTTCTCAATATCCTGCCACTCAAAGACTCCAAACACGCCATTATCGCGACCAGTGGTTTTAACGAACACAACATCGCGTTAATAAACCTGGAAACCGGTTCCTTCATGGCCAAAGAATCGGCTTACCAGAGTTACTTTGGACTCGCACTATCGGCGGACGAAAAGAGGATTAGCTGGTCGGGAGGTGGGGCCGGCCGTCTGCACACGTTTGACCTCGCCGAGGGAAAACTAACTCGAACAAGCGAACCGGAGCCCAATGCCCACTCGATGAAGCGAGACGAGTTGGCCGCTTTGAGAGCTCAGCTCATCAAGGATAAGTCCTTTCGAAGCGGGCTTTGCCTGGATGAAAAGCGTCAGTGTATTTATTCATTAAAGATCAACGCGGGTAAGTTGGCAGTGATTCCTTTCGGAGCGGACGAAGTCTCCGAAGTAGAATTGGGAGGACGCCCCTATGATGTCCAGTTGAGTCCAAGGAACGGTTTGCTTTATGTTTCGGATTGGGCCGAACGTCGGCTTTCGGTCGTCGATCCTGTCTCGCTTCGCGTCGTCGCCAGAATTCCGGTCGGCGAACATCCCAATCAGATCGCTTTTCATCCGACCGATGATCGTCTATTCGTCGCTTGCAGTTCATCCAATGGCGTTTGGGTCGTTGACACCAAACGAGGCACCGTTACCGAAACGATTTTTACCGGACTGTTCCCTCGCTCGCCCGAAGGAAGCACTCCGGATGCTTTGGCCCTCTCACCGGATGGAGAAATGCTGTTTGTTGCCAACGCCGACAACAATTGCATTGCCGTAATCGAGGTCGAACATCCCAGTCGAAGCTCGGTTAAAGGGTTTATCCCAACCGGCTGGTACCCAACTGCCGTCGCAGTCACACCGGACGGCAAAAACCTCTTAGTAGGTGTCGGCAAAGGAAATCAGTCCAAAGCCAACCCTATTCCGAAAGTCGAAGCAACCGAATCGAAACGGACTGAAACAGAACAAGCCAGCCGAAAAATTAGGGCATTCCCTTACATCGGAACGAACATGAGTGGTGCACTGTCCATCATTCCGATTCCAGACGATGCCGCCCTGAAGGAATATACGCAACAGGTTTACCGCAATTGTCCCTATTCCGATGAATTGCTGACCTCCGTACCAAGCACTGTTCCAACTGCTATCCCAACCACCGTTGGCGCTCCCAGTCCGATTAAGTACGTCATCTATGTGATCAAAGAGAATCGAACTTATGATCAGGTTTTCGGAGACTTGGCCGCAGGCGATAAGCCAATAGGAAGAGGGGACCCTAGCCTGTGCATGTTTCCGCGAAAGGTCACACCGAACCATCACAAGCTTGCTGAGCAATTTGTGCTTTTAGACAACATGTATTGCAACGGCCA
>JANMNR010000685.1:0-2168 GCA_031368325.1 Pirellula sp. | reverse complement strand
CATGGCAACTCGACGGGTTACTCGAAAAACGTCCTGTATGGCAGGGCTAGAACCGATCACACCGGGCAGCTGTACGCTGCTGTTGTGGCGGTAATTGCCTTCGTTTTCCAGCCCGAAACTGGCCATTTGGTACTAACTCGTTGTTGACGCCAAAAATCCGGGTCGGCGTCAATACGCTCGACCTTTTGTTAGGGTGCGACCTCATCCCAGGGTCTATCTCCCTTTGCTGCCTCGATCGCATCAAGGATGCGGCCAAGCACCAATCGCAATTCCAATTCGTCCTGAGCTCGCTTGTTATACTCATCGTACTGAGCCTTAACAGTCTCAGAAGACAGCAATAACCCAAATTGCTTTACAGATTGCACAAAATTTTGGCTTGCCTGCTCGCGTTGAGGCAATGATTTGGAATTATCGATGGCAAGCTGAATCGATTGCAATTGCCCTACGGGGGTATCGATGACCTTTGAGCGTGGTTCTTTCGGTAGAGAAGACACATAAATAGCTTGTCGTTCCGCCCAATAGCCCTCGGCAAGCTCTCGCCAAACAATTCGGCTCGCTGAGTCGATCTTGGGGGACTGGGTCACAATTTTCATTCTTCGCAAAATGTCCACAAAACCAACCTGTTCCGGCGGCACACTCCCCAGAACGACGCGTTGGTCGGCAGCGGCAACCTCATGTTCGCCCTTGCTCAAGGATGCAGCAAGGATGGCGATTGGACAGGTTGCAGTGGAAGGATTTGCCCGGACTCGTTGCGTTAATTCTCCAAGGTTCATTTCCAGGACTTTGGAAACGACAAAAATGGCCTCAATGGGCTGACCATCGCGAAGCGTCGACATGGTTTGCGATGCCGACGTCGACTCCAAAACTCGATAGCCAAAAGTCTCCAAAAAGATTCGGATATGGGTTCGAAGGTCTGAGGATCCACCAACAACCAATGCCAAGGGATTCCCCTCCAGCTTTCTCATTTCCGACAAAACCCGCTCAAGGCGATTTCGGCCATCGAAGTGAATATCTACCAGTTTGAGGGAACCGTCCTCACTTGAGCTATGCATGCTCGCCAGCAGGGCTTGAGCTGCAGCGTACCGCACCGGAGCAAATCCGGCCGAACATGCGGCGGACAAACGGTCACGAACTACATTTGGCATCGTCGATGGCACAGCCCAACGCTCAAGATTTCCAACCGCCAGAAGTTGAGCATTGGCAAGATGGTTGCTTTCAGCGGCATCCCAAACAAGGCAAGCGAACTCATAGCTATCGAGCATGGATACCGTTACCCCTTGCGCGACTTTTGAAATCGATGCGATTTCCTGATTCGGTGCCTCAAGCTCAAGGCTAGCAACATCCTCATCCATCACCGCCACGGCTAAGGCCGAACTGCGATCGGCCGACGCGCCGCATCGAATAGCAGCTCGGGCAAGCTGAACGGACCTTCTCCAATCCAAATCTGCTAAGCGCGCCGATCGCTCCTGAACCGTTCGCCCGTCGGGTGCAAGGTGCCACGTTATAAACGCGTCGGGCTCGTCGTTCCAACGGTTTTTTTGGAACGAACTCAGTGACGCTTGCAATTGGTTGATCGCATAGCGATAAACGGCTGCATTGCTCGGTATAGATTTGTTTCGAGCGCCAACAACGTTCGATAATTCATCGCGAACACTCTGATCGATCTTGGCATCAATGGCTGCGACACACAACTCTACAGTCAGAGACGGTTCACCGGATCGAGCAGCGAGCATCGCTAATCGGCCACGAGCATCGGCGTGCGGCGAGCTCATTGCGGCTTGCCATGCAGCGAAAGCGGGCTTTCCCATCAGCAAAAACGACTCACACATGGTTGGATTCGGAGCCTCCGAGCCGTCGGAGAGTAGCTGATTGATGAGTGCAGCCACACCCCGGTTCCCGGCTGCCTCAAGGCTTCGATGTGCTCGGATGCGCTCTGCTTTGACCGTGCTACGAAGTGCGACGACACTATCCGCGAGTTTTTTGGGGTTCGTTACCGCGGCCGCCGCTAAGTCTAAAACCTTCTTTGCGTTCGCCTTTTGTTTATCCGACAAACGTGCTTCTTGACTCATTAACTGCATGAAGGTCTGCGTGCCGGCCGATTGGACCATTTGGGTCGCGGTCGTTTCGCTTAGCCCTAATTTGACCGCCTCATCAAGCCAATATCCGAC
>JANMNR010000684.1:0-5651 GCA_031368325.1 Pirellula sp. | reverse complement strand
TAATCGCGAAATGGCCAGATCTGGTCGTTGATAACATTCCTTTCGAATCCGTGGCTTTCTCCAAAACGCACCACGTCCAGCCAATGCCGTCCCCATCGCTCACCATAATTAAAACTGGACAACAGTCTTTCGATCAGTTGCTTCGTCGCTGCGTCGGCGTTTTCGCGAAAGGCAATAATGAACGCGGAAACCTCATCCTGTGTGGGCGGCAGTCCTGTTAGTTCGTAATGCATTCGCCGAATGAGCGTCCTAGCATCGGCGGGCGGACTCTGCTTCAGGCCTTGTTCTTCAAGCTTCTTGCCGACAAATAGGTCAATGGCGTTACGGTCCATTGGACTGCTCGACAATTCATTTTCATCCGCCGCAAATGCAGGGATAGGCTGAAACGACCACCAGGATTTATCACCTCGTTTGGTATCGATCTTTCCATCGCGGGGATCGGGCGCACCCATTTGGATCCACGTGACCAGGTCGGCGATGACTGCATCGGGCAGCTTGGGTTTGTCCGGCGGCATGACTAGATCAAGATGTTGAACACTTGCAATCAACGGGCTTCGTTCCGGATGCCCAGGAACAATCGCAGGCTCTCCGCTATCGCCCCCTTTTTCCCAACCTGCTTTGGAATCAAGAAACAGATTCGCGCGTAGTTTCACTGCTTTTTCGCTATGGCAACTGTAGCAATGCTCAATGAACACAGGCCGAATCTTTTGTTCAAAGAAGGCTAGCCCTTCTGAATCCGATGCCAACAAAACGTTGTCGCAGACTGGAAGAAGACTTAGACCAAACAGGATTAAGAGAACACGAGGCAATTCGCTCATACCAGAACATCCTTGAGTACATGGCCGTGGACGTCGGTCAATCTTCGCATTGCACCGTTGTGGTAAAAAGTCAACTTCTCATGATCGAGCCCGAGCAAGTGTAGGACGGTCGCATAAAAATCGTAAACGGTCGCAATCTTCTCGACGCTACGTCGTCCGACATCGTCTGTTGCGCCATAGCTCGTTCCGCCTTTGATTCCAGCACCCATCATCCAGGTTGTAAAGGCATCGGGATTGTGGTCGCGGCCTACCGTCCCTTCCTGGTGCATCGGCATTCTGCCAAACTCCGAGCACCAGATAACTAGCGTATCGTCCAGAAGTCCGCGTTGTTTGATGTCCGTTAGCAGGGCAGCCGTGGGTTGATCGAAGATAGGCAAGTGGCGCTCGTAATCGGCCTTCAGGGTTTTGTGCGCGTCCCAATTCAGTAAGCCATCGACGGAACTCGCTCTCGATGCACAGTAGAGACTTACAAACCGAACCCCCTGCTCGAGGAAACGCCGCGCAAGCAAACAATTCTTGGCATACGCAGCCTTCAGTTTGTTGGGATCGTCGGTTCCATACATGCGATGAACATGCTCCGGTTCGCGAGACAGGTCGCTGACCTCGGGAGCCGCCAACTGCATCTTGGCCGATAGTTCGTATGCGGAAATCCTCGCATGCAATTCGTCGTTATCAGGATGACGGCTAGCATGTTCCAAATTGATTATTTTAAGGAAGTCTCGCGTGGCCCGCTCTTCATTTATGGAGATCGATGTTGGACGAGCAAGATTGCGAAGCGCCTGCTGGGCGGACATGGTCACTGCTTGATGTTGCGCAGGCAAAAAGCCGTTTCCCCAATTCGACTTGCCATTGGGCGGTTCGCCGCGAACGTCTTGAATGGCGATGTACGTAGGCAGGTTCTCGTTTAGGCTGCCGAGACCATAGCTGACCCACGAACCCGCACTCGGAAACCCGTCGCGAGAGAAACACGAGTTCATATTCACGCATCCAGGGCCGTGCGTATTGGTCTTCGAAACCATACTGTGAATGAACGCAATATCATCAACATGCTTGGCCATGTAGGGCATCATGCCCGAAATCATTTTGCCACTCTCGCCAGCAGGAACGAACGGCCAAGGTGACTTCATCAAATTGCCGTTCTTCCCCTGGAATGTCATCGCACTCGCTTCGCCTGGCGATGGCGTACCATGCAGTTTCTCCAACATCGGCTTGTGATCCCACAGGTCGATATGGGACACGCCGCCTGGGCAGAAAATCTGAAGCACCTTTTTCGCCTTGGATGGGAAATGCGACCGTTGTTCCATCGCGGAAACGGGACTGTCAGACAGCAGGAGCCGAGAAAGAGCTACAAAGGGAAATCCCGTTGCCATTTGACCAAGAAGATGACGACGGGTTAGTGCGATAGACATCTTTGGAGCTCACTGTTAGGGAGGTTCAGAGGAGTGATCGGAATTGAGCAGAGCGGCAAAGACTTCACTTCCGGTTCATGGCTCATCTTGAGAGTGTTGGCTGGAACCATTCTTTCATTCGCCGCGTCCCAACCCATCATTTGGCTGGTACGCCAGCTTTCGTTGGCCATGTTCACCCCTACGACTCCAGCCATGCCAATGTTCGGGTGTTGCAACAAAAAACGTAGTCACGGTATTTGCTGTCCAACACGCGGCGGTAGTCTGCATGCGACTCCAGTGCGCCTATGCTCTCCTTTCCAGCGTCCGCCCGAGTCTTCCAACAATCGGCGACCGCAATCGGAACCAGATTGTTCGACTGCTTGAGCTTGTTTATTACACCAAAGTGAGTCATACCATTCACCCCGCCACCGATCACCGAGACGCCAATGCAATCGTTGGCACCCAAAATGCGGGCGTAGCTTTTCGCTGAAAACTGCACGTCGCCTGCAGCAGCAACCGCTGTCGAGGCTGTGGACAAAAACGAGCGACGGGATACGTCTGACGCCAAGGTGTTAGGGCTTTCGAGATGGGGAATGGAATTCCGATCGATAGTCGAATTCGATATTGTAGCCCAACGCGAATAGTCGTGCATCGGAACGCAACTTAGCTTAAACTGATACGGTGCCGCCGGGCTGCAGTGACATGTGCGGATCTGCCCAACTAAAGATCGACGCCAAGTATTCGCTAATGGACACAACTAGATGACGCGGAACAACAAAATGCGACAGTCGGCTAGGGCCCGCCATGCCACGTGCCAAGTCTCTAAAATCGGCTTATTCGTTTGCTTGATGGCGTTGACCGCAAACGCCCAAGTGGACTTCGTGCGGGATGTTCAGCCGCTTTTTCAAAAACACTGTTACGTATGCCATGGCGCAACGACACAAAAGAGTGGCTATCGGTTGGACGTTCGCGACATCGCTCAAAAGGGGGGCGATCTAGGCGAGGCCGCAATCGTACCTGGGAACGCAGCCAAGAGTCCGCTGTTCCAGTTCATTCGCGGCGAAGTCGAAGAAATGCTGATGCCCCCGAAGGAAAGTGGCAAACCACGACTTGCTCCAGACGAAGTAAAGACAATTCGGAATTGGATAGATGAAGGCGCGGTTTGGCCCGCCAACGCCGCGGGAAACAAGAGGCAACCCAGCACACATTGGTCGCTCATGCCGCTAGCCTTACCTCAAGTCCAAGGCGCGGACAGCGACTCGATCGATGTGTTGATTCGGAAAAAGCTCGCCGAAAATAAATTTACCCCGTCCCCGGAGGCAGATCGGCCGACTTTGATTCGCCGCCTTAGCTTCGATCTAATCGGCTTGCCACCAACACTAGAAGAAATCGAAACCTTTGTTTCTGACCGCTCACCCAATGCGACTAGTCGCTTGGTGGACCGACTGCTGGCTTCACCGCACTATGGCGAACGCTGGGGTCGCCATTGGCTCGACATTGCCCGCTACACCGAAAGCCAAGGCTTTGAATACGATCGTTTGCGAGATAACGCTTGGCATTATCGAGACTACGTGATCAAAAGTTTTAACGACGACAAACCCTATGACCAATTTATGAGAGAGCAGATCGCCGGTGATGCCATCGAACCGGTTACCAAGGACGGAATCGTCGCGACCAGCTTGCTCGTATGTGGACCATGGGATCAGGCGGGCAATGGCCAACAAAACAAAACGCAACGCGCCATTACTCGAGAGGACGAGCTCGAGGACTTGATCGGGGTCGTTGGCCAATCCTTTCTCGGCCTAACGATCAACTGTGCTCGATGCCATGCGCATAAATTTGATCCCATTCCCCACGACGAGTACTATCGGATCAAGTCCGTATTCGAAGGGGTCAAGCATGGCGAGCGGTCGCTTGCGACAGCCGACGAAGTAGCTGCCCAAAACGAGCTTCGCAAAGGTCTTGAGATTGCAATTGCGGCGTCGAACAAGACGCTGAACCGAATCGAATTAGAAGGTGCGAAGCAAGCGATTGCAAAGCGTCCCGCGGGACCGAGCGAGCTTGGGCCGGTTCCATTTGCCAAATGGAGTTTCAATGCAACCGTTAGCAGCGAGATACCAGGAACACTTCAGGGCGAAGCGACGATTAAAAAGACTTCGCCTGAGTCTGGAGTTTTGTCACTCCCAAAACCAGAATCGTTCTTTCAGTCGGCAAAGTTGACAAAGGAGATTCGCGAGAAGACGCTGGAGGCTTGGGTATCTCTGGCCAATCTTGAACAGGGCGGTGGAGCTGCGATATCCATCGAGACTAAGGACGGTCGCACGTTTGATGCGATCGTATTTGGCGAACAACAACCCAAGAAGTGGATGGCTGGCAGCGAGGGGTTCATTCGAACGCAGGCTTTGGGGATTCCAGATGAAGATTCGGATCCAAGTACATTCGTTCATGTTGCGATGGTTTACGCGGCAGATAACAGCATCTCGTTCTATCGAAATGGGCAACCACTTGGAAAACCGTATAAACCCAAGTCTCCGCTGCAGACCTTTTCGGCAGGGGATGCGCATGTTTTACTCGGTCGCCGTCATACCGGTGGTGGCCGACCTTGGCTCACGGGTGAGATAAAACAGGCGGCATTGTACGACCGAGCGCTCAGTAGCGACGAGGTTTCCGCATCGTTCCGATCCGGTGGATTTTCCGCCACCAAGCAAGAAATCCTTGCTAGCTTCAATGCAGAACAGACAACCGCATATTCTGCTGCCCTGGCCTCCCTGAAAGCTGCACAAAAATCGCTCGCATCGATGCAAAAGCTGCCTTTGTCCTATACGGGAGTTCGTGTCCAGCCACCGGTGACGAAACGGCTCAAACGGGGCGATGTCAATCTACCGGACGAGGAGGTGACGCCGGGTGCGTTATCTGCCATCTATGAACTTGAGCCCGACTTTGGTTTGGCCGCCGACTCGCTTGAAAAGGAACGGCGATTGAAGTTTGCGAATTGGCTGGCTGACGTAAAGAACCCGTTGCCTGCCCGCGTTATGGTCAATCGTGTTTGGCACTTGCACTTCGGTCAAGGACTTGTCGCGACACCAAATGATTTTGGTGTGAGCGGTGATCGACCGAGCCATCCCGAGTTGCTCGATTGGCTCGCTGTGAAGTTCATCGAGAGCGGATGGAGTATCAAGTCCTTGCACCGATTGATTGTCAATTCCGCCACGTATCGACAAGCTTCGCATCCGATCGATTCGGCCATGGCGATCGATTCGGACAATCGACTTATTTGGCGCTTTGCTCCTCGACGACTGGAGGCTGAGGCGGTGCGTGATGCGATTCTTTTCGCCAGCGGTCAAATGAACCCGATTGGCGGCGGCCCTAGTTTTCGCCCTTTCACGACAACAGAGTTCAACGCCACGTTCTACACGCCGGTCGATCGCGCTGAGCCAGAGTTTAA
>JANMNR010000676.1:0-8989 GCA_031368325.1 Pirellula sp. | reverse complement strand
GAATCGCGATTTTCGATCGCCGAACAACATGCCGGATGGACCTGAAAAATCGATCTGGGGGAAAGAGCAAAGAGCTTGGTTGATGAAAACGTTGTTAGCAAGCGACGCCGACCATCGCGTCATCATTTCGCCGAACCCCATCATCGGACCTGATCGATTGATGAAAGGAGACAATCATGCGAACCTCAATGGTTTTTGGACCGAGGCGCAAGCGTTTCTTGATTGGTTGAAGGAAAAGAAGATGCAGAACGTGACGATCATGTGCGGGGATCGCCACTGGCAATATCATTCGATTGATCAACGCAATGGTCGCAGCACTCATGAGTTTAGCTGCGGCCCCACGAGCGATGATCACACGCAGAAAGTGCCACCCGCCTACGAAGGTGTCGAACGTCCCTATTCCGCCAGCCGGGGCGGGTTCTTGTCGGTTCGATACGCACCCACAGACCGGTCGCTTTCCGTGGTGTTCCATTCGATGGACGGGAAACCGCTAAACGAAACCGTTCTCTCGCCCAAATAGTGGGAACAGGCTAAAGAGTAGAGCGATTGTCCTCAATCGCTTAACGAAGTTCGGTAAGGCGAAGCCAATGATCCCACTCATTCATTTTTTACTAGCCACAAAAATCACAAAAGCCACAAATCGGAAGATCTGTCGAATCGAGCTTTCAAACATTTCGTGAGCTTTGTGCATTTGGTGGCTAGGCCGTCCCACCGAACCAGGTAACGGTTCGTTAGCCCCAGCTTATTTCGTTAGTTTCTTGATCAAGAAATCGATCGAAGAGTCGAATTCGGGATGCTTGTGGTTTGGGTAGGAGACGATGCAGTCGACTTTCCGTTCTTTGCATCGTTTGGCAAACTCAATTCCGTAAATGGCCGAGTGCGTTGGGTCGGGTTCCTTGCCACCGAGCACCGGTTCGGTCTTTTGTCCTGGGTACTCCAAGAAGAGCGAGGGGTCATCGCTCGAGATCAACTCGATGGGTGAATACTCCCGAATCCATGGAAGTACCGACTCGCGGTTCTGCAAGAGCAGCTCAAATTCGTCTGCGCGGCTACGGCCTTTCGCTGCAAATCCAAAAGCGTGTCCACCGTAAACCGCATTAGATATCCAGTTGCGAAGCTGAAGTGCATCCAGCGAAGTTTGAGCTCCTGTTACTGCTGCGAACTGCAGTCGCGACGATTGCCGCGCTATTGGGTCCGAGCTTTTTGGATCCGCTAAGTCGTCATGCAAAGCCAGCCACAGCGAGGTGCATGCGCCTGCTGATCCTCCGGTGGCCCCGATTTTGGTTGGGTCAATGTTCCATTTGGACGCATTCGAGCGAATAGTTTGCAATGCGCGGGCCGCGTCGTGAACACATGCCTTCACCGGTGGTTCGACTTTCTGTTCCATGGCTTGCGCAATGAATCGATAGTTGATAGCCGCAACGGAAATACCAGAGGCTAGCAGGTTCTTGATAGGGCTATTGCCGTAGCTGTTCTTGTCTCCGTTAACCCATCCGCCACCATGAATCAAAAGCACCACTGGAGTCGGTTTGTCGGATTCCGCTTTCCAGAAATCGAACTTTTGTCGCTCGGAGTCCTTTCCATAGATCACGTCCGCAAAGGTCGGATCGGGTCTTTCGGGTGGCTTCTTGGTCGCCGGAGCCTCCTTGGCCGGTGCTTTGGGTTTTACCTGCTCTTGTGCAAGAGCACTTTGTGAAAGGACACAGACAGCAAATACCAAAAACATTTTCATCGGAGGTTCCTCGTCAATCCTATGGTCTAACTGGTTGGGTGTTTCGCTCGCCTTACGAGACGGCTTTCGCCGTTCCGTTGAAAATGGATTGGGCAAAGGGCGCCATGAGCAGCTACTTGCCTGCGATGTCGAACGCAAAGATCTTTTCTTGGTCTCGAATAAACAGCTTTTGGCCGGCGATGACAGGGTGAGCCCAGATAGCACCTCTCTGTCGATCGGTGGAGGTCTTTTCTGGCAGCTTCACTTGGCTGATCTCGTCGAGTCCGGTTCGCGTTGCCTTGGCAAGGTAGCAGATTCCATCTTGGTCATCGTAACAGTACACCAGTCCGTCGGCGCCAGCGATGGAGCCGGACCTCGTGCCCCCGATCTTCTTGGACCAGAGGACTTTTCCAGTTTCGAGATCTTGGGCCATCCAGGAGCCTCGCAATGAGTTAGTGAACCCGATGATTGCACCGTCTTGAAGAATATAACCACCGTGGTGATTTTCCATGCTCTCTTTGGCTTCATGATAAAGCTGTTCGGCTGCAAGCTCGCCATTTTTGACTGATATCTTCACGGCCGCATTACCCGCTTTGTAGGCCGACGAATGATACACCACGTTTCCAGAAACAACTGGAGTTGGAATTACCGCGGTACCATTTCCGGTCGCTGCATTTTTGAATAGCAGTTTGCCTGTTTCGCAGTGGATGCCGACTAGCCCTTGGTCGCAAGCGGTCAGGTAAACGGGTATGCCATCAAACACATGTTTGATCACCGAGACGTATTGAGCGCCAGCCGAAAAATCGGACGACCAAACTTTGGAACCGGTCTTTTTGTCCAAGCCAATGAGAAAGTTCGAGCCGCCAGGGGTCACGATCAGTCGATCGCCATCGATCAAAACGGATTCGCTATATCCCCACTTCGGGATACCGCCTCCATGGTTCGCGACAAGATTTGTGGACCATACTTTCTTACCATCGCTTTTTTGAAAGCAACCCAAATCACCCAAGTCGGACAAGCCATAGACGAAATTGCCGTCGATAGTCGCGGAACTACGAGGACCATCTCCCCAGCCGGTCAGATAATCTTTGCTGCCAGCACCTTTTCCAAGCGTTGCCGTCCAAAGTTCGGTTCCCTTTTGAGCGTCAAGGCAAATCAGCAAGTTCTGGTCTTCTCGTTTGCCAAGTGTGTAGAGCCGATTGCCTTCGACCGTAACGCTTGAGTAACCAATTCCAGCGCTGCCGAAACTCCAAGCGAGCTTGGGGCCTTCCGCGGGCCACTTTTTAAGGAGCGATTGGGGGGCTGCTTGACCATCGCGATTTGGGCCTCGCCATTGAGGCCAATTGCCATCGTCAAAGGCGGTCGCCACACTTGAAAACAATGCCAATCCAATCCACGCGATCCCGTTCAAATTTGCGAAGTTCAATTTCACTTGGAGTGTCCTGTTATCGAAAGAAGGTAGTGTTTGCGAATTCCTCAATCCCCAATTTTATTGGCAAGTCGGATTTTTGCCATCCTAGATTGGGGATAAGTACGCGCGTATCCGCCGCTGGACAAAGCCGAAAACAAATGGCCAGCAAGAAAGAAATGCGAGGAATCTAGCGGGCCAATCGCCAATCGATTGCCACCATCCCTGTCTGCCATCAGGAATGGGCTCGGCGAGAATCGAACCAGCTTGCATTCGCGGTAGTGATCGAACGACTCGGCCATCGCCATCGATCCACGCGGAAATCCCCAAATTGGCGGCGACCAACATGGGCCTTCGATTTTCAACAGCCGCTAAGATCGCATTGTTCAAATGATGGTCGAGAATACTTGATCCACGGAACCATCCGTCGTTTGTGACATTGATTAGCATATCTGGAGACTTGCCGATCGCGGTTAGTTTTTTCACGTGAGATTGAATCAAGTGCGGAAGGACGTCTTCGAAACAAATGCTCGGTGATACGGTTGCCCCAGACGACAATTGCCATGAGGCTGGCTCGACGCCCGCTTCGAGCGATCCCATCCCGATGATGCTTAGGAGGCCAGGAAAGTGTGAGACAATTGGAATGTACTCGCCGAACATAACGAGATGTTGTTTCGCGTAGTAATCACACAGAGCTCTATCCTCCGGATTGAACCAGAGCGCGGAGTTTAACTTACTCAATTTGCCTGAACGCAACTTCACCGTGTCGGTACCCAACAGGAATCGCATACGCTTTGTCGGAAATGGGCTTTGGATGCGGTTCAGTTTGACCTCGAGCTGAGACATCCAAGCATTAAAGTTTGCTTCAGTGCCAGCCAAGTGTTCCCAATCATCCGAGGTTGGAGTGCTTTCGGAATCAAACCAAGGAACCCCGGCACTAAACGTGCTTTCTGGCCAAACTACCAATTCGATCTGTTTGGATGCGTTGATGTTCGCAGCTATTGCCGTTTGCTGTTCATACCGTTGCCAACCCAGGATCATATCCTCTGGTGACCCGTCGAATTGCGTTGGCATGTCCTCTTGAATCAGCAAAACGGTGCCTAACGGTTTGATCGGTTCTTGGCTTTCAAGCCAGCCGTCATGAGAATGCAATGACCAAACCGAAAGGAGGACCACGCTAGCGGCGCAAATCGTATGGACGGCATTGCTTAAAAGAAACGTGTTTGATTTCACACTATTTCCATCGTTGCTTTTCGAAATCACCCAACGGATCCATTGGACCATGACAGCCCCGATGAACATAACCATAAAGCTAACGCCATAACTGCCAAAATAAGATGCGACAGGCAGCATCCATGGCCAAGGAACTTGACTGTGTGCGAGCATGCAAGCGGCAAACCCCGTAACGAAGTAGGCTCGTATCAACTCGCATCCCACCCAAGCTATTCCTGCCGCAATCGGAAGAGGTACGTACCAGGATCGATGAAGCGATCTCGCCATGGAAACAAACATTGGCAAATAAACAGCGAGATACAGCGACAATGCAATCCAACCTGCGTAAAGCGGCCAAAATGCTAGGCGGATGCCTTGCAACAAGCCAAGCCACATGAGAGAACCCGCAAGCCAAAGATGCCAGTAGTCCCGACGTGTCGGGGGGCACTCCTTGGCTACGATGGCGACCCAGCAAGCAGACGCCAAAAATCCAGCCGATGGGAACTTCATTGGTGGTAGTGAGAGCCAGTAGAGCAGGGCTCCCAACAATGCCAGAACCCAAGTTTGGCTAAGACGAGCTCCCCATCCGTTCTCTGCAACACTGGTCTTAGGCTTCTTTGCGAGTTCCGTTTTCGCATTCAATTTGGATCCGTCCATGTTTGGTTTCATTAAGTCGCGTTGCCTAAGATGGCTCCAAGGATATCGTGGTATTCACAATTCGAAACCGTTCGCACGCTGCCTATTCGTGTTGGCAAGATGAAATTGAGTTTGCCATGCTCGGTTTTCTTGTCTAGCTGCATGGCTTCGATTAGTTTGGAGCCGGCAATTTCTGAGAAACTGATTGGGAGTTGAAACTTGCTTAACAAGGCAGTTTGTCGTTTCTGACATTGGCTTGGCCACAGCTCCAGACGCAAGGCAAGTTGTCCAGCCATGGTCATACCAATCGAGATCGCTTCGCCGTGCAGGAAGCGTCCGTAGGAAGTTTTTGCTTCAATCGCGTGTCCAAACGTATGGCCGTAGTTGAGAATGGCCCGCAAACCTGTTGTTTCACGCTCATCCTGCGATACCACTTGAGCTTTGAGTTCGCAGGATCGCCGGACGATGGTTTCAATAGGGGTGGGACTTCGGGCTAGAATTGCATCCACATTTTGCTCGAGGTACTCAAAAAAGGACGCATCCAGGATCACGCCATATTTGACCACCTCAGCAAGTCCGCTTCGAAACTCACGTTCAGGTAGAGAACGCAGCGTGTTGGTATCGATCCACACAGCGTGCGGTTGCCAGAAGGCACCGATCATGTTCTTTGCGGAAGGTAAATTGATTCCGGTTTTTCCTCCAACGCTACTATCGACCATTGCAAGGAGAGTGGTTGGCACTTGAACAAATCGAAGGCCCCGAGTGTAAGTGGCAGCGGCGAAGCCCGCTAAATCTCCGACCACACCACCACCTATAGCAACGACTACACTCTTGCGGTCGGTTTTTTCGTCGAGCATTTGAGCCCAAAGTTGCGCTAGATTTGCGATCGATTTATTCTCTTCACCGCTAGGAATAACGAACAACGAAGTTCGCTTTCCTGTTTGGGTCAAGGCATCTCGCACCATATACCCAAAGGTGGCTTCGACTCGCTCGTCGCAGATGATAACCGTGTGCGTGCAGTTCGGAACAATCTCTTTCAGCTGGCTAGCAATTTTATCGAGGGTATTGGTGCCAACGAAGATGGGATAGCTCCGCTCCTGAAGGATGACATTTACGGATTGCATTGACTATCCTAGTTCTTTCTCGCGATCCACGGCCAGCACGACTCTGGAATTGCACAAGTAATCGTGAAGCGACTTGCGCCCCTTGATCAAAAGAGTCATGCCGGAATCCAAGCAAACAAACAAGATCACACTTACTTCAAAGACTTGGCTCAGGGTCGGAGTACTCGAGTTCACGTAAAATGCCAGCGGCCAAAACCAAGCAAAAGCATTGCGAAGTACTTCTCGCACAACCAATTGTTCTCGTCGTGGGGGCAGCCCGTTCTCCTCGACAATTCGAAGCTGAAACAAGTAGCGTCCGATAGAACGCCAACCTCGGTAGACCGCCGTAAGGTAGGCAACAGGAACAATCAGCGACACGAAGGCGACAATAGGCGTGGCCCATTGGTAGTTGCGCAAAACAGCGAAATCGTCCAGCGTCGAATTCATCAGGAAAATCAAAATTGCAAAGGGCGCGGTCAGCATCAACAAGAAAAACTGATCAATCATATAGGCGACACCGCGCAGCGCAACTCCAGCCGTTGTGGTTGATACCGGCTCGATTTTCTTGAGTTCCAAGAGTAGTTCGTCGTAGCTGGCAAATCGGTCTTTAGGTTCTTTAGAAAGTAGCCGCGAAATGAGGCCGGCAAACTCTCGAGGGATTGCTTTCGGCCATACTGTGGGAAAGACGATGGCTGCCGTTAGGTGCGATTCTATGCGTTCGCGGACGGTCGTTCCTGTGAGCTCAAATGGTAAGCGACCAAATACAAGCTCGAACAGCGTAATTCCGAGCGCATACATGTCAGACTGAATGCTGATCGGCGAGCCCCTGATGAGTTCCGGCGCGACATAGGCAGGAGTTCCCGAAACCGTCGTGGGTTGCCCCGGATCGTTCTGGATCCGGGAAAGTCCGAAATCCGAAAGCTTGATTCGGCCTGCGCCTGCCATTAAAAGATTTGCTGGCTTGATATCGGCGTGAACGATCCCGAATTGAGAAGCGTGCTTAAGGGCCGATGCCACTTGGATGGCATATCCCAGCGCATCAGCGTATGGAATGGTGCCGTCGGTGGCAAGCTTTTCGGAAAGAGTTGGGCCGGTGAGCAGTTCCATCGCAAGGAAAGGTTCTTCTTCCTGGCGACCGACGTAGTAAATCGTTACAACATTGGGATGGTTCAATCTGGCCTGAGCGACCGCTTCGCGAAGCATCATCGCGATTCGAGAGTCGACACATTGATTTACGTTGCGCATAATCTTGACCGCAACATACCTCTGCAACGACGTGTCCAATGCCCGATAAACCGCGCCCATTCCGCCCGAGCCTAGTTTGCGATCGATACGAAAGTGACCATAAAGACGATTGATAAGATCATCACCGTCTTCTAAATCGAAATGATGGATTTCTTGTTCGCCCTTTAAACCGCTAACGGTTACCGTCGCGCTCATCGCATGTTGAATGGCTTCGGACTGAACCACTCTCTTGCAGTTGGTGCATTCGCCGCCAACTTTGGGGTCAACGCGAAACTCGGTACCACAGGCGCAGTGGTACAAGAGGGCTGGCGAAATCAAGCTGCCCTCAGTTGCCGGTGGTGTGAGTTGCGTGGTCGAATCCATGATTTCGATTGTACTCCCAACAAGTCCAGTCGAAATCAGGGCAAACATATTTCTTTCAACCCTGGCGATGAAGTCATCTGCTCACGATGGTCTACTTGCTTTTCACAACGGGGCTTGGCTGCAGATAGAGTTTTTTCCGTTGGTACTGTCGCCCTCTCATTTGGAGCTCGCTTCGCAGTGTTGCGTCGGAAGTCGAACGAAGCGCTTGTGAAATGGTGCTTTGAGCGGCCGCAAAGTCGCCTGAGGCCGCTTGTGCCGCAGCCAATACGTCCAGAACCTGGACTGAGGCGGGAGCGGATGCAAGCTGGACTGCTTTTTGAACGGTTTCCAACGCGGTGTCACCATTTCGATAAAACTCGTCAGGGCAGGTAGCCATCATCCACGCTGCATTTTGCAGAGTCCGAACGTTTTGCCCGTCTAACTGCATCGCCCGCTGGTAGGCTGTCGCGGCTTGTTTCCATTGGCCGAGGGCCTGGCATGTGTCGGCGAACTCGGTGGCTGCCTCTGCGGAGTTGGGGGAAAGTTCCATAGCTTTTGCATAGTCGCTGAGTGCCTCGTCCGACTTTCCCGTTGCATAAAGCGAGTGGGCTCGCGCGCTGTATGCCGCGGCGTCTTTCGGTTTCATTTCAATGACTTTACTATGGTCTTGAATGGCCAATTCGAACTTGTTGTCTCGAAAATAGAGTTCACCCCGATTGAAATAGGCATCGGCGAATTCAGGATTGAGTTTAAGAACGGCGTCGAAACCCTCGATGGCAGCCCGGTTGTCTCCCTGGAGAGCGCGAGCGATGGCCATATTGTGGTGAGCTCGCCACCGAGACGGATCGAGCTGAATGGCCATTTCAAAGTCCTTCATTGCCATCGAGTCCAATTCTTGGGCTTGGGCCAACTGCTGCTCACGGACTAGCAAGCCTGCCCGATCGCTGCGAGCTTCACCGCGTCGGTTGGCGGCCCAGCTCATGAGCGACCGTGCATACCTGCGATCTTCGATTTGGCGTGTCGAATCACCAGAAACGTTGCGACAAAAATCTAGAATTGACGTGTAGTCGGCAACCGAGGAGGCGGACTCGGTTTTTTCGTAAATCATTTGAAGATCTGGAGATACAGAAGATCGCCCGCTTTCATTTCGCGAATTCGGTGATTGCTGAGCGAATGCGTTGCATGGCATGTTTGCCAACGCGATAACAACCAACATTGGACCGCTCCATTTGAAGCTGTTTTTGCTAGGCGACATCGTTGCGTATTCCGTCGAATGAGGGGGCTGACTTGTTCCAACTGCCCGCATTGTGGTTAGTTGCAAATCAGATCGCA
>JANMNR010000337.1:0-13052 GCA_031368325.1 Pirellula sp. | reverse complement strand
GTCCGCGTCGGTCATGATGATGATGCGATTGTAACGTCGCTTGGCAACGTCCTGGTCCAGGCCGATACCGCAGCCGATGGCTTGGATCATGCTCATGACTTCTTCGTTGGCTAGCACTTTGTCTTCGCGACTTTTGTAAGCGTTGATGATCTTACCGCGCAACGGCAAGATGGCTTGCGTATCGCGGAATCGTCCGCCTTCAGCGCTACCACCTGCCGAGTCACCTTCTACAAGGTAGAGTTCGCACTCTTCCATTTTATTGCTGATGCAGTCGCGAAGCTTTCCGGGTAATCCGCCGCCGCCAAGCACATTCTTTCGATTGCGGAGGATGTCTTTGGCCTTCTTGGCTGCCTCTCGGGCCTCCGCGGCAAGCAGTCCCTTTTTCACCAAAAGCCGCGCATTCTTCGGGTTTTCTTCGAGGTATTTGGAGAGCCCATCGCCGACGGCTGAGTTGACGATGCCTTCGACTTCGCTGTTCCCGAGCTTCGTTTTCGTTTGCCCCTCGAACTGCGGCGTACCGACTCGGACCGAGATCACACAGGTGAGTCCCTCGCGGAAATCGTCACCGGTCGGAGTGAGGTCTTTGAATAGATTTTCTTTTTTGCCGTAGGCGTTGAGGGTTCGAGTCAAAGCGGAGCGAAAGCCAGAAACGTGCGTTCCACCCTCGATCGTATTGATATTGTTGACGTACGAGTGGAGGTTTTCGGTGTATTCCTCCGAGTACTGCAACGCGATCGAAAACCCAAGATCATCCTTTTGGCCCTCGATCAAGATGACATCTTTGTGGACCAATTCGCTGGCTCGATTCAAATATTCCACAAACTCGACGATACCGCGTTCGTAGAGGAAATCGTCCGCTTGGCCTGAACGTTCGTCCTTTACTTTGATGCGAACGCCGCTGTTTAGGAATGCGAGCTCCTGAAGTCGTTTGACCAAGATATCATACGAGTACTTGGTATTTGGGAAGATTTGGCTGTCGGGCTTGAACGTCGTTTTCGTACCGCGTCGGGAAGTGATGCCAGCTTCGCGAACCGGGCCGGTTGCGACGCCTCGTTCGTAGGACTGCGTCCAGACTTTTCCGTCTCGGCTGACCTCGACCTCGCACCATTGCGACAGAAAATTCACGACTGTCACACCGACGCCGTGGAGGCCACCGGATGTCTTGTAGGCGTTTTTTTCGAATTTCCCACCAAACTTGAGGACTGTCATAACCCCTTCGAGGGTGCTCATTTCCCGTTGCATAAGCTCGGTGAGCTGTGCGTGCTTTTCGACAGGAATACCTCGGCCGTCATCCTCAACTGTGACGGAGCCGTCGCCGTTAATGGTGACAGAAACGACCTTTGCATGCTTTGCCATGGCCTCGTCGATGGAGTTGTCGACAACTTCGTACGCCAAATGGTGAAGGCCTTTGAGGGTCGTATCCCCGATATACATGCCTGGGCGTTTTCGGACGTGCTCCAAGTCGCTGAGGTGCTTTAAATCTTCGGAATTGTATTCAGAGCCGTGAATTGGTACCCCATCGCTATCGAGTTCCAGATGTGGATCGTTTGGCGGTTCGGTAGGTGCGTTCATAAGTTCGATTCTTGAGAATTCCATCCAAGGCAATAAACGGAAATCGCAAGGATTTCCGAAGTTCAAATGCGATGCGGGAGTATACCATTTTTCCTGCTTTTGCGATTGGGCTAATCCGCTGGGATTACCAGGAAAATAGCTCGCTCGGCTAGCCGTTTTTGTGCCATTCGATCGACTCTGATAACGTGAGACCAGTACGGAAAATGCAATGGTAACCTCCACTATGTTCTTACTCGTCCGAGCAAGAGCTTTTTTGCCCAGGCATCCACTCGCTTTTGGCAAGTCCGTACCAATAGGTCACCAAAGAGTCCGCTAAAAACTCAAAAGGATGAAGTAAACCGGGAAAGACACCCGACGGCATGAAACTTGCTTCCACAGTTTGAGCGGGACAAGTTTTCTTCGAAGCCATGAACGACAGAGCTTAGATGAGTTCAGCGTTTTTCACCGTTATCGAGCCAATTTGTCAACAACCTGTTCGTCTTGCAAAAAGACGACATGTGAACTCAATTTGATGTTGATTGCGATTTGGAAAATCCTGTGAGGAGTAAGCGAATGTCAAAGTATTTTTCAGCAAGCTTTTATAAAGCTCTCGCTTGCGGCGTTGCTTGCACGTTCGTTCATAGTGCTTGGTCACAGGAGACCATTGACCTGCCCGTTCCTATTGCAATCGCTGAAATCGAGGAGGTAGCAGCCGACTTCTTCGTTGAGCCTTCAGTTGCGGTCACCGCCATCGAAGCTGACGATTTTGAGACACTGACACGAGGGCCTTTGCACGAAGCGTTTGCTGAACCCATCGTCGCAGATCCTGCTCCTGGATTTGTCGTCGCGGTGGAGCCACCGCCACCCATCAACGAGCTCATGCCTGAGTTTCGACCTGATGGCGACGATGCCATTTGGATCGCAGGCTATTGGGGATGGGATGAACAACGTGAAGACTTTGTCTGGATCAGCGGAGTCTATCGCGTCCCCCCTGCCGGGCACCAATGGGTCCCTGGCTATTGGCATCAGGTTATTAACGGTTGGCAATGGGTGCAGGGGTTTTGGGTTGAGGATATTGTCGGGTCTATAAGCTATCTACCCGCGCCTCCTGCAACGTTGGAGAATGGACCGAGCAGTCCATCGCCTGGCACAGATTACTTTTACATTCCAGGCAATTGGTCGCAAGCTTCAAGCGGTTTTCTTTGGAACGCCGGATATTGGCATCCGATGCAAGACGACTTGGTTTGGGTTCCGTCCCACACGGTTTGGACTCCCAGAGGCTGCGTCTACGTAGCGGGGTATTGGGACCATCGATTGCCCATGCGAGGACTTTGTTTCGCGCCGGTTTCTGTTTCTCGCGTGACGTACAGCCAGCCCGGCTGGTGCTTGAGGCCCAACGTGGTTCTGAACTCGCAAATCGTCCTTCAAAACCTATTCGTTCAACCAGGATACAACCACTATCTCTTTGGCGACTACTACGGTTTGCCCTCAAACAATCGCCATGTTCTTCCCGCTTATGTTTACCACCAAAGGCGTGGCTCTTGCGACCCGTTGATCTCATTTTATTCGGCGTACAACCTTAGGCAGGGACAAGACATGATGCGATGGTGCGGCAACCACTACGCGGATTTGAATCGCAATCCGGAAAAACGACCTCCTCACCAGTGGAAGCCAACTGTTGGGAATGGGGTCACCAATGCGACGCCCTTGCTCAATGAATCTTTGCATCTCGCTCATTCGCTGGAACAAGTCAACAAGATCAGTAGCGGGCTTCGAGTCTCACCTATTTCAGCGAATACCAAACAAAACATACTGCAACGCGATCTCGAGCACAAACAGCTTGCCAAAGACCGCGAACTATCCGAGCGCATCAACGCAGGTCAAGGTCTCCAAACTCTTGCGCTACCCAAGGCCGAGATCTCGCGTCGCAAAAGCGATGTGAATAACAACATTGGAAAGCTTCCGGAGAAGCCTCGGTACACGCCACCTAGTTCACCTCGGAATGCACCTCGCTTGAATGACAGTTTGAACGCATTGGGAAATCGGCCGCAGGGGAATTTTGACTCTGTACCCCGGAGGGTCGAATCGAAACAGAGAGGCATAGAACCCAATCGTGATATGATTCGTGACGTTAATCCTCCATCAGCGATCGAGCAACTCGGTCGCATCCAAATTCCGAATCAACCACGCGCCCTCGATGCCGTTCGTCGTCTTGATATCCCCAACCGTCTCGAGCAGAACAGAATCAAGGAACAGTCGAGGCCAATGGATCCGCCAAAGACTCAAGTCGTCATCCCAGAACGACCGCTTGGGAACCTATCTCCACCGACCGATTTTCGCAACCGAATGAACAATCCGTTAGAAACGCGAGGCAGACCCTTCACTCCTCCTGCTGGGGCAGTTCCTAACCCCACGCCGCCCATTTTTCCGCAACCCAGACGACAGGAAATCCCTCCGGAAACTAGATCCAATACTCCGTCGCAACCGGAGCGACAACTTCGGCTTGGTACTCGTCAATCGAGCGATCGCGGAAATTCAACGCAAAACGAGCAAGGGAAAAAACCTCGATGAGTTGGACCGGAATTTTCCTATTATAAGTTGACCAACGTTCCGTTAGACCGACCGACTCACATCACTTGCCATCGGTTCCCATCAACCAAAACAAACGAACTTGCTTAACCGGCCGCGCCAAGTGCGGTTTGCGAAGCGATTCAACGCTAGACGGTTTGCGACGCTCAGGCTAACCTTTCTTAGCGGTAAATCGCGAGATGATACCCATCCACTGATGACAGACTGAAGGCAGTTTTGGCGAGCGAACTCATGAGTAACGGCAGTATTTTTTCTGGTTGCATTCCAGCGTTGATGACCCCTTGCAATGAAAAAGGGGAGCCTCTTTTCGACCATTTGGTCACCAAAGGCAAAGAACTGGTAGAAATAGGGATGCGAGCCGTGGTTTATTGTGGTTCCATGGGGGATTGGCCGCTATTGACCGACTCACAACGACAAGAGGGTGTCCGGCGATTGACGGCTGCGGGGATTCCGGTCATTGTTGGAACAGGTGCTCAAAATCCTGCCATTGCGGCAGCGCATGCAGCACATGCCCGCAGCGTCGGTGCTGCTGGCCTCATGGTGATCCCAAGGGTGTTGTCTCGCGGCATCTCTGCAGCGGCACAGCGTGCTCACTTTGCTGGAATCTTGTCGGCAGGTGATGGCCTACCCGCGGTGATCTATAACAGCCCATACTATGGCTTCGAAACAAAGGCTGACCTGTTCTTTGATTTGCACCGGGAGTTCCCAAACTTAATCGGCTTTAAGGAATTTGGTGGTGCTAAGTCGTTAACCTACGCGGCAGAACACATCACAACCGGAAATCCGAAACTCACTTTGATGGTCGGCGTAGACACCCAGGTGTTTCATGGGTTTATTCATTGCGGTGCGGGCGGTGCGATCACCGGTGTTGGAAATGCGTTGCCGCGAGAAGTATTGAGAATGGTGGAGCTGTGTGAACGAGCGGCCGCAGGAGACTCAAAGGCGCGATGCTTGGCCGCGGAACTGAACGAAGCCTTGACAGTGCTTTCCACGTTTGACGAAGGTCCCGATTTGGTCCTGTATTACAAGTACTTGATGGTGCTCGAGGGGAACATAGAGTACGAACATCAGATCAACTCAACGGACCGACTCTCGGACAGTCAGCGGGAGTTTTTGCGGTCGCAATGGCAACTGTTCCGCAACTGGTGGTCAAGCTGGCCGGGCAAAGCCGACTAAGGCTAGCGATCGCCGCTCAACTAATGCCTATTACTCGCATTCCAGCTTCTACTTTCAGCAGAACATCTGGTTTGTTTCTCCTCCGTCGGAGGTAGAGACTCACTCCTCAGCTCGGAACTTTTTCTAGCCAACGCCATCTACGATTGCGTAGCTCGGCCCAGATTGCCTTGCGGGTAACGTTCCCTTAATCTTCACAATCGGAACCTTCGCCGGTCGGAATGTGCAAACTGACATCAGTTATCCGGATTGGAGCTTTTACAACAGCCGGCGAGCCCATATCTTTGAATATAAGTTTTCGCTTTTGTAAATTCCTATTGATGGAAAGCAAGCAAACTTTCGATTGAGGGTTGGCCTCGGGTCATTTGAATCATTTTGTTCCTCGTTTCGCATTGAACACCAGCTATGGCTTCCGGACCATCGGATGAGAATGTAGAAAAGACAAAAAATCACATTCGGACCTTGGTCAACGAGATCACAGAACTCTCCAAGTCCGATGCCAAGGCTGCTGAGTATTATCCAGCGGTTTTGCAACGGATCATTTCGGCCCTAGCTGCTGCTGGCGGTGCGATTTGGTTGGTAGACGATGAGGGCAACATGCGACTGGCTCATCAGATCCAAATGGATCCGGGCTTGATGCAGGCGAACAATCAAGAAGCCATGTTGCATGGTCGGCTTTTGACCCGATTGTTTTCACAGGGACGCGCTGAGTTGATACCGCCCATGTCGGGCTCCGGCGAAGAATCAGGCGAAGGCAATCCGACACGATATCTGCTGGTGACGGCACCTCTCGTTTCCAACAAGCAGCCTGTTGGCTTGCTTGAGGTCATGCAGCGCCCAGACTCGCCTGCAGAAGCACAGCGAGGCTATCTTCGATTCCTTGAGCATATGACCAAGCTCATGGGGGAGTGGATTCAAGGCAACGCCCTGCAGATGGTTTCGACCAGACAAGAAATGTGGCAACAGTCGGATCAGTTCGCTCGGCTGGTTCACGACAACTTGGATCTCCGCGACACCGCCTATACGATTGTCAATGAAGGGCGTCGCCTCATCGAATGCGACCGAGTAAGCATAGCGATGCTCAAAGGTGGCAAACTAAAGGTTATTGCCATCTCGGGCCAAGACTCGATTGAGAATCGTTCCAACATCGTCCAGTCATTGAACAATTTGGCAACGAAGGTAGTTCGGAGCGGCGAACCCTTGTGGTACGACGGATCGATGGAAGACTTGCCCCCTCAAATCGAGGAAGCGATTGAGGACTACGTCGACTTGTCACATGGGCGCACCATCACGGTCCTGCCGATTCGCCAGCCGGAGCGAAAGATCGAGGGAGACGTGTTGGCTGCCAGAAGCGAGACCAACGAAACACGGACGCGGCGTGATATCATCGGCGCTCTGATTGTCGAGCAGATCGAGACTCAACTATCGCGTCAAGTGCTTGAGGGCCGTGTTGACTTGGTGTACGAACACGCTTGTCGAGCCCTCTCGAACTCCTTATCGCACAGTCAAATTTTGTTTATGCCTGTTTGGCGATTCCTGGACAAAATGACTTGGATGTTCCGTGGATCGGCGTTGCCAAAGACAATTGCCATTCTCTCTGCGATCGCACTGGCAATTATTGCCATGTTCATTATTCCAATCGATTTTGATTTGGAAGGAAATGGACGATTCAAGCCGCTCGATGAAAAGCAAGTGTATGCGCATGTGGATGGCGAGGTGGTCGCTGTCTATGTTAAGAATGGAGACGATGTAGAAGCGAACACTCCTCTGTTGCAGTTAAAGAACTCCGAATTGGAACAACAGATCAGCAGCGTTAAAGGGGATATTGCGACTGCGATCGCAAAGCGAAAAAGCGCCTTTGAACTTCAAAACGGACTTAAACTGACCGACATCGAACGCAACCGCGTACAACAGGATATTGCGGAAAGCCAAACGACCATCGATTCCAAAAGTGAACAATTGACATTGCTGGAGGCCAAGCAACAGAAGCTTCTTCGGCTCAGCCCAATCGCAGGTAAAGTGACCACTTGGGACGTAGAAAAAGTGCTCAACGCAAGACCGGTAGTGACTGGTCAGTTACTAATGACCGTTACCAATCTGAGTGGCGATTGGGAAATTGAAGTCAGGATGCCGGAAAAAAGGATGCGTTACCTTGACTTGGCCATGCAAGAGGCCAAGGATAAAGGCCTTGACTATTTGGAAATGGATTTCGTACTCAAGTCGGCAACGGAAGTCACTCGTAAAGGAAGATTGTTGATATCAGGAATCAGTCAGCGATCGGAGTTGGATACCGAGGATGGCCCAGTGGTTAAGTTGCGTTGCATACCGGATGCCGAAGCCATGCAATTGATCAGGAAATATCCTGGCGCAGAGGTGATTGCCGGTATAAAGTGCGGCAAACGTAGTGCGGCCTTCGTTTGGTTCCACGAGGTTGTCGAATGGTTACGAATCAACGTTTGGTTTTAGTTGACGCTTAGGTCAGAATTGCAGCGAGCATAAAGATGTCCCAGAAGAAGCTTTTCATTGGTTTGCCGGCAGCAGTGCTATTGGGTGGAAGTGCCCTGGCGTTTGGAGTGGTGCCAGGGGTTCGGGATTGGGTAGACCAGATGATCCCGTGGCTTGGCATTAACGGCCCCAAGGTTTCTTCGACTTTGGATGAATCAAATCAGGCAAATCAATCGAGTCTAAAGCCGGTCGCTGGGGACAGTGCGACGTTGGCCCCCCCCATGGCTCAGATCAATATGGGAGTGCCAGATAGTTTGCCAACATTACCTCAATACGATGTCCAGACAGCACAAGCTACAATTCCGTTGCCAACCAGTGCCCCAGTGCAATCGGCTGGTGAAGTTGACTACCCGGTGAATGCGCGTTTAGTCCAAACCCCTTCCGGCACAGTCCCTCCGACAGGGATCAATGTTCCAAGTACAGCAAACGGGACTGTTGTTGTGAACAATGCGGTCGTCTACTTTCCTGACGATAGCACTGTAGCAGCACAGGCCGATGGCATCATTGTCAAGATGCTGGTTGACGATGGAAACATGGTCAAGTTGGATTCCCCGTTACTCGATATTGACGCCAGGACAGTGGCGGCAGAAGTCGAGATGGCAAAGAAGGAGATGGAAGCGGCCGACCTGAAGGCAAAGAACGAGAGCAACCTGGAGTACTCCAAAAAGGCACTTGAAGTTGCAAAGAAAGACGTGCAGATTTCGCTGAAGCTCGTTGAAAGAAACGCGGAGGATCTAAGCGTCTACGAAAAGAAACAGCTGGAACGCGACAAAGCATTTTTCCAAGTCAACGTCTCAGAGATGGAAAAAGAACGAGACGCGGCGGATTTCGGTGTCAAAGCCGCTAAGTTCAGTGCTACGAAAATCCAAATGGATCTTCGCAAAATACTTGCAACACGGCCAGGCATGGTTAGCGAAATCCAGAAGCGCCAGGGCGATTGGGTTCGCGCGGGGGAGCCTATCTTGCGATTGACGACACTGGACAAAATTCGAATCAAAGGCGTCGCAGAGGTATACGATGCACCGTATCTCCTGGTAAACGCTGGCGCCAGAGTGACGATCAGCTATGCCCCTGGCAAAAGCGAATCGATTGACGGCACAGTGAGCTTCGTCTCCCCACGAGCAACCGCTGCGAACAAGTATCAAATCTACGTGGACTTACCCAATCGTTTGACTCCTGACGGTCAGTATTTGTTCCGTGAAGGGATGACGGCAACCATCGAGGTCGCGCCCCGTAGCCGATAGCTTCAGAGTTGTTTTTGTCGAGCCGCAAGGTGTTGTTGCGGATCAAGTTTCAATCCTCGCAATGGAAACCCAAACTCAATGACAACGATGGCCGATTCTCTTGTCAACAGCGCGATGCGGCCGCTTCGGCTGCGTCGTCGACCTGACTTGGAATCGCGTCGGCATCGCTACGATGGACGCGCGTACTGGGTTGTTAAGGAACCAGTTGGTCTTAACTACTTTCGTTTTCATGAGGAAGAGTTTGCCATTCTTAATATGTTGAATGGTCAAACGTCTCTCCAGCAAATTCGCGAGTCCTTTCAGGCGGAGTTCGCGCCGCAACGTATTTCGCTTCAGGACTTGCAGCAGTTTGTGGGCATGCTTCACCGCAGCGGTTTGGTCATCTCGCATGCAGGTGGTCAGGGCCGTCAGCTACGCCGACGTGGAGATCAAAAACGAAAGAAAGAACTTTTAGGAAAATTCGTTAACGTGTTCGCCATTCGTTTCCGAGGCATTGACCCGGAACGAATTCTCAATCGCCTATTGCCATGGTTCGGTTGGTTGTTCACAACCTGGTGCATCATGTTGGTTGCAGTGATGGGCATGATGGCAATCACTTTGGTCTTGGTGAACTATCAGGAATTCAAGGGAAAGTTACCGACGTTCCAACAGTTTTTCGCTGCCAACAATTGGATCTGGCTCGGAGGAACCATGGCGGCAGTCAAGATCTGTCATGAGTTTGGGCATGGTTTGAGTTGCAAAAAATTTGGAGGCGAATGTCACGAGATGGGCTTTATGATGCTCGTCTTTACACCGTGTCTGTATTGCAATGTTTCTGACTCATGGATGCTCCCCAATAAATGGCAAAGAGTGTTCATCGGCGCCGCTGGGATGTATGTCGAGTTGATTCTGGCATCGATTGCGACATTCTTGTGGTGGTTTAGCGAAGATGGAATGTTTCGATTTTTGTGTTTGAGCGTCATGTTTATCTGCTCGGTGAGCACAGTAGTATTTAATGGAAATCCGCTGCTTCGATTCGACGGGTATTACATTACCATGGACACGTTGGAGATCCCAAATCTTAGACAAAAGTCCAGCGAAATCCTAAAGCGATGGTTCCAGAAGAACTGCTTGGGACTCGAGCTTCAAGACAATCCGTTTCTTCCAACTCGCAACCGTGCGATGTTTGGGATCTACACCATCGCTTCTTTCATTTACCGTTGGATCGTAGCTTTTGGAATCATTATGTTTCTCAATCAAGTGCTTAAGCCATACGGTTTGCAATCGCTGGGACGTGCCTTTGCCGTGGCCGGGATTGCAGGCATGATTGTTCCTGCGTTTTCGGCTACATACAAATTTCTAAAAACGCCTGGGAGGGCCGCGAAAATCAAACAAGGCAATTTACTTACCAGCCTGGGGATAGCCATAGCTGCATTGGCTTTCTTTTGCTTCTTTCCACTACCGTACCACGTTTATTGCCCAACGGAGGCCCAGCCCGTTGAAGCCAAAGAGGTACACACTTTGGTCGCTGGAAAGCTAGTAGGCTGGAATACCGCACCAGGACAAGCTATCTCGAGCCGACAGCCGGTTTGCAAACTCGAGAACAATGACTTGGCACTCAAAATTCAGGAGGCGAGGAGCGACGTCAGAGCGACCGAGACAACGCTCAAACAGGCTGAGTACTTTTCTAATTCGGATCCGAAGCAGGCACAAGTCATCGACTCACTGAAGAGCGAACTCAAAAAGAAGCAAGATGTTCTAAGTACGCTGATGGATAAACAAGGCGATCTCATCGTTCGAAGCCCCATCGACGGATTCGTGTTTCAGCCACCGAGCAAGGAAGAAAGCAAAGCGGCCAAGGCGCAGGAGCAACTCACAAGCTGGTATGGCAATCCTTTTGACCCAGTCAACTCCGAAGCTTTCTATACCGAGGGCGAGTTGGTCTGCCTAGTCGCTCCCTCGCCCAAGATGGAGGCAATCATCATCGTAGATCAGCACGATCGCGATGATTTAAAAGAAGGAAACGAAGTGGAGATCATGTTTGATGCGGCGACCCTAGAGTCCGTGAAAGGCAAGATTGTCTTTTTTTCTCCGACCGAATTGAAGGAGTCCTCACCGGCTTTATCCATCACTGCGGGGGGAACGCTTGATACCAAAACGGACGAGATGGGTCGAACTCGACCCATCAGCACATCCTACCAAGCAAGGGTGGAGCTCATCGATCTGAAGGTGCCATTGCGGACGGGCTATCGCGGCAACGCTAAAGTTCACCTAGCCTGGAAATCCCTCGGATCTCGCCTTTATCGTTACGTCCTCAAGACCTTTAACTTCGAATTCTAGAAGAACGTCGCACAGCACATACTTACGTGGTACATTAATCTTTGTCCGAGAGAGAGGCCTGAGCCTACTCAACCTTTGTTTTTAGGAGAGAACCTAGTTATGTCAACAGATCTACACGAACCAGAAGTGAACGAGGCTCAGCGCCAGCAACCTCAGAACGTCCAAGTGCAAGTTCGCGACGAAGACGCGATTGCATGCTACGCTAACTTTTGCCGCGTCACTGGCTCGCCAGAAGAGCTCATCGTCGATTTTGGTCTCAACCCACAGCCGGTTGGGATTCCAAAGGATCCGATTCATGTCAAGCAACGGATCATCATGAATTTCTTTACAGCCAAGCGATTGCTCGGTGCTTTGCAAATGTCGATTCAACGACATGAAGCGGTCTTTGGTGTTCTGGAAACAGACATTCAAAAGCGATTGCGAGTTCAACAGTAATCTGTTGTGACAACCCAATGAACAACAAAACAGCTCGCTTCCAAGCGGGCTGTTTTCGTTTTACAGATGTGCTGTTCGCGTTTTTTGGGCTCGGCTTTGCGGTCCAAGGCGGGCCAGCCCCGATCGTTCATGGCCGGCCGCGGCGCACGGTCCGGCAACAAGATTTCTTAATCAATGCTCTTTTAGCAAGAAACACTTGTCGGCTCTCCACGAGTACTTTGCAACTCGCTTTATTAGAACTCGTAACCGACCTTCCGAGTCGGTGACGGCTGCAAAGTCCCCATCCAACACGCCGATCGGATTCAACTCGGATTCGTTCACCTGTTTCCCCTGTTCGAAATGCAAAATGGTGTCGTCGCTCGGAACTGCACGCGGCCAATGCTTAACGCCCTCAAGTGCAGGAGATAGGTGCGACTCGATACTTTCTCGACTAGTTAGCGTCCCAACGTCACAACTGCTATCCAAACGAAACGGGCCGATAGCGGTTCGCACCAGTTTTGTCATGACCGCATCCGATTCAAGATTCCGAGCTATGTCTCGGCCTAACGATCGAACATAGGTTCCCGTTCCGCAGGTCATTTTCAGCTCAAAGAATGGATACTCAAAGCTGGTCACCTCCAAGGACTCAATCGAGATTTGCCTGGACGGCATATCGAACTCTTTTCCCGCTCGAGCCAGTTCGTGGGCTCGCTTACCCCCAATCCAAACCGCAGAGTATTTTGGCGGCGATTGCTCAATGTTGCCTACAAAGGACGGCAGTTGCTGCTCCAAGGCTTGTCGATCCAACAATGGAGCCGACTCCAAAGGTATCAGTGGAGTTTCGCAGTCGGTGGAATCGCTGGTGACTCCCAACTGAAATGTGCCCACGTACTCCTTGGACAGGGTATGCACTGCATCCGTTAGCCGCACAGCTTGCCCAACCAGCACGAGCAGCACACCACTGGCGAGCGGATCAAGGGTTCCGGCGTGCCCAACTTTTTCAGGTCGCAATAGCTTTTGAATCGAATTGACGCAATCGCGACTTGTAGGCCCTGAGGGCTTGCGCAAATTCAAAATACCGAACATGGTGAGGCTGCGTCGAGTTTGCGGATTGTGTTGTCAAAGTACTGCTCTCGGAAACTTTGGAGCGGTTTTGATACCTTTTTGCCGAAGATGAGAGGTGGAGCATTGTATCTAGCAGAGCCTTTTACGGTAGCGAGCTATGGAAAATCAACGGTCAGTTCGATGGGACGTGGC
>JANMNR010000333.1:0-3824 GCA_031368325.1 Pirellula sp. | reverse complement strand
TTGGGCGGACGGGCCGGTATTCGGATCTGACAGTGTTCAAAATGCGGTCTATCGCAATCAGTTGTTTTGGGCGTGGGGCGATACTCTAATCGCGTCGTATCCACTTGGAGTATTTGACATGACCGGTGCCACCACACCGGTACGACCATTCACCTCGTATGAACCGCCGCTTTACCCAAGACTCGCCTACTTTGCTGACGGCAACAAAAGACCGCGACCGATTGCAAGAATGCCTGGCAACGGCCCGACATGGTTAACCGGCGTTGTCAGCCTGCAAGATAAAAATGGTACGGAACATCTCGTCGCGTTCTACCGAAAAATTACCCCACCATTAAAGCCATACGAAGCCGGACTCTGTGTTTGGAGCGATGCTTCGCAGTGCTTTGAACATCTTCTCACTGTCTGGAAAGAGTCTGACGATGAGCCGAAACCTGCGTTGTTGGTCGATGGTCATCCGACGTTTTGGACGGATCCGCAAGGCGTAAGATGGCTACTCTTTGGTAACCCGCTTCCGCGCGTACGTTTGCCCGCGACCTTTGAAGCATGGCAGGATATGTCCCAATGGCAAAATCTCCAGCCTCAAAAAACGTTGATGTCTGCAGTTGATGGCGCGTTGATCGAGCCGCATTCCGGTTCCATAGCTTGGAACGGCTATCGTAATCGTTGGGTGAGTGTATTCATGCAGAAGTTTGGAAAACCGTCCGCCTTTGGAACGCTTTGGTATGCGGAATCCGATTTGCCAACGGGTCCTTGGGGACCAGCTGTGGAAATCCTATCCCACGACAATTACACCTTTTACAATCCGCGTTTGCACCCTGAATTCACACTGCCGGATGAACCTGTCTTGCTATTCGAAGGAACATACACGGCGGAGTTCGCAGACCGACCCGAACCGACTCCCCGGTATAACTACAATCAGATTCTCTACCGCCTTGACTTGAACGACAAAGCGTTACGTCCCTCGCACAACGCCCCGTAGGCAGCCAGAGCCAACGCCCACAGTGTTGGGCTAGCTTGCGGCAGCGGCAATGTCCCGGCTACGGCTACGTACGCATAGGGATGGAATCATCACCCCTTCTTCGTTGATGAGGAGTATCGGAAGCCAAACTACGGACACCAAACGGAGAGTTCCTCTGCCAGCCAAGGTGGCCACTTGCACCCATTAAACAGAAAGACAAAAAGCTAGCATTTGCAAAAAGTCGAAACTCTTCAAGACTCTGACGCAGAAAATCCCTGGTATTCCCTACAACGCGTAATCGCGTCAAATTCAGTAACAAAAAAGGGGTGTGTGTCTGCATTCAAGAATACGAATCGACGAAATACATTCCGTGTCGACAAGGAAGTTGGCATACAAGACTCACGGAAGACTGAGATGTGCCATTTAGTTAAAGTCAATACGCTACGTGCCCTGTTGGCCGTTCTAAGTATCTGCTGTTCCGCTGCCGAAACGATTAGAGCTCAGGAAATTGGCGAGTTTAGATTCCCGTACCAGCCTATCGGGAATTCCTACCCAGATGACAACGCGCCCGTGGTGTCTGGGCTTCCTGTTGCATATGGCTTCATAGAGTTCGACAAGACTGCCGCTAACGATGTCGAAGATTTTGAGAAGGACATTGGGCTTAACGAATCGGAAACTAAGAATAAATCGGAGAAGACTCTCGAAGAGCGATTCGCCCAGTTAGAAAAGTCTATTAAGAAAGACAAGGAAGCCGCCGCCCAGAAGAAAGAAGAAGAGGCCGAGAAAAAAGCCGCCGACGCGAAAAAAGAAAAGAAGTGGTTCGAGAAATATACGATTCGAGGATATGCGCAAGTTCGCTACAACGAAGTTCTGTCGCGAGAGGATTTGTCGGCACCGCCTCAGTATGTTGGCGATCGCTCGGTTGGCGAGGACCAATCCTTTTTTCTACGTCGAGCTCGATTGATAATATCCGGTGACGTGTCAGATCATATGGCAATCTACCTACAACCGGATTTTGCGTCGACTCCGGATGGAAGCACCGGGGGGATTCAATTCGGACAAATTCGAGATTGGTATGCGGACTGTTTTTGGGATAAGACCAAGGTAAATCGAGTTCGCATCGGCCAGTCGAAGGTCCCCTACGGTTGGGAGAACATGCAAAGCAGCTCCAATCGTTTGGTACTGGACCGAAATGACGCCATGAACAGTGCCGTCAGAAATGAACGTGACTTTGGAGCTTTCTATTACTGGACGCCTGAACCCGCACAGAAGTTCTTTGCCGACGTGCTCGATAAGGGTTTGAAAGGGTCGGGGAATTATGGCGTTTTTGCGTTGGGTACCTACAATGGTCAAGGGGGCTCACTGTCGGAGCAAAACGATAACCTCCATGTGGTCTCCAGATTTACCCTGCCGTTGGAATTCTGCGATGGCCAGTTTGCGGAGTTAGGCGTGCAGGGCTATACCGGTCGGTATTCCGTGAGCGGCTCTAACATTCGCCCACTAGGAGTCGGTGGGGCCGCTATTCCACTTGGAACGATCGAGCAGGGAAATCGTCGCGGTATCCAAGACGATCGGTTGGCTTGGACTGGAGTTTGGTATCCACAGCCGCTCGGCTTCCAAACGGAGTGGACTATCGGTCGCGGTCCAGCCTTGAATGCGTCACAAACTGCGATCGAAGAACGGGCGCTCTATGGTGGATACATAATGACGATGTATCAGCACAAGACAAGTTGCCATGGGACCTTCATTCCCGTTCTTCGATGGAACTACTTTAAAGGAGGCTACAAATCCGAGCGCAACTCTCCCTTCAGTAGGATTGACGAATGGGAAACCGGCGTCGAATGGCAGATAAACAAGCAGATGGAGCTCGTCACTATGTATACTAAAACAGATCGCACCAACACAACGGCCATCAACCAAGCGGGAGTGACTTCGTATCGGCAATTCGACGGCGACATGTTACGCATGCAATTTCAGTTCAACTATTGACGCTTTTTTCCACTCATGGCGTACTTTCCTTGATGTAATTTGCAGGCGATCTTGCGTGTTCGAGACTTTTTCGATTTGGAGATCAGAAACAACCGTTTACTGAAAACAGAATCGATCGTTGCTACGACGAGTGAATGTTAACGATCGCGAGTTCTAGGTCTCCAACAGGTCGTACATGGCTCTTTCGATCGTTCACATACGCAATCAGGCAAACGTTCGTTTCACATCGGACGATCGTATCGCAAGAAATGTAAACAGCGTGTAGGAAGGATGCGGACGCTTGCAAAATGGATACGATTGTTGCTGGCTAGACCGATCCTACAGGAGTGCGACGCTTGCGCAGCACTGCACGGCCGAGTTCGAAACCGAGCGTAACGAGATTTAGGGATTGTCCGACTCTCACACCGAGCGGAACTCCAATGGTTGCTCTCCCGCCCGCGACAGAACTCTCCGTTTTGCGCTCGAACGGAGTCTGGCTCCCTCAACTTTGACGAGTGGTAGCGAACAAAATCCTACCCTCAAGTAAACGAAAAGGCTGGTACTGTAATGGTCCCAGCCTTTTTTCGTTTATCCCCAGTCTTTTCGTTGGTATGTCGCTTTCCGTCGCAGCGAATTCGGCTCTCCCCGGCTCTCTCTGCCTCATAACCTCTCAGACGCCTAAAAACCCGTTTTCGGCCGAAAATCGCCAAATTCGGGACTATGTGTACTACTCTGCCATGGCATTCACCACCGTCGGGTATGCTGACATTTTTCCCGTGGGACCAACACGGTTCATTGCCGCCATGGAAGCATTGTGCGGCCTTATGCTCGTCGGCTGGTCCGCTTCTGGAGAGATCGAGAATGAAGAAACAGTGGATTGAACGGAGTTGTAAATGGA
>JANMNR010000591.1:0-1599 GCA_031368325.1 Pirellula sp. | reverse complement strand
TAGTTGACAACCTTTTCGTGCGTTTCACGAACTGGTGTCATCACGGTGTAGTTCACTTCCTTGGAGTGTGTTTCGTACACAGGTCGTTTGACTGTGTAGTTGATCACCTTCTCGTGGGTTTCGCGAACAGGAACACAAACTGTGTAGTTGATGACCTTGCTATGAGTTTCGTACACTGGGCGCGATACGTTGTACGTAACTTGCTTGGTGTGCGTTTCGTAGACAGGTCGTTTGACAGTGTAGTTGCGAACACCGGTGTGTGTTTCGCGAACTGGAACGTTGACCGAGTAGGAAACTTCCTTTTGGAGAGTTTCTCGCTCGTATCGAACGCTGTTTACCGTCTTGTCTTCGTATACGACTTGGTTAACGGTTTTCATGCCGGTAACTGTTTCTGGTTCGTAGACGACCTTCTTGACGGTTTTCATGACGGTGTAAGTAGATGGACCACAGGAGTCCACTACATTACATCCGCAGTTTTCATAGCTCGCACCGTTATAAGCGGCTTGAACTGAACCAGCATTGAATGCAGCCATCATCGCTGCAATCGCTGGAAGAGCCAATAGTTTTTTCATTTTCTTCTCCCTTGAACGTTTGCAAAACCACGCAGGACACAAGTATCAAACGGGACGATGCTTTGCGGCTCGCCACTCCGTTGTTGTTTGAGAGTAGTTTCTGTTTGCAAGAGTCCGGCTGCTCCGCTGGGGGCTGCCAACAAATATGCTCTGGTCGATCCCGTCCATGGACGCCCTCGCATCGCGGTACTCCATCACGTCTAGTTGCGGCTCTACGTGTTGGAATGTTTGCGTGCTCGGAGCGACTCGTCCGCTCGATCTTCTTCGAGGGCGTTCTTGACGAGACCGGAGCAACCAGCCCCTGGTTGGAACTGGACTCTAACTAATGGGAAACTACTTCCCGACAGGCGACTTAGATCGACTGGTCAGGAAGCATGGACCAGGAAAAATGAACAGGTCGGGTAATTTAGGTGGTGTGACCAGGAATGGACTAGGAAGTCTAACGAATATAGCGATTAGTCGACTTGTTGTGCTTCTCGTAAAGCCTGAAAGCTGTGGCGAATACGCACAGCCACGCGTGTTGCTTATGCAGAATGCAAAAACGAAAAAAGGGGACGCACTGGTCCCCTTGGATTGTTGATTGGTTTTACCATACTTGGCAACCCGACACCTAAGCTAGGGATTCCAATGGAGTCCCTTGCTGACTGGGCGAGCTATCCGACCTGACTAGCCAAGCTGATCTAGAAGCTTGTCAAACGCGATCGACAGTTTCTCATCGGTGTCGTAGTTGCCTTGTGCAATGGCTTCGCGAAGGCTAGCAACTTTGTCGGCTCGAAACACTTCGCCCGACGCCGGTGTACTAGATGCGCCCAAGGCTTCAGGCGAGAGATCGAGTTGGTCAACGGGTGCTGCTATTTCACTACCGGTTGGGGCGGTGGGTTGCGTCGGAGCGTTGCTGCGTCCTGCACTTCGCGCTGCGTCAATTCCCGAGACCGAAAAATTTCCAGAAATTTGCATAAGTGTCTTCTTCCCTGTTTGATTAGGACTCGTGGCCCGATCGAATGATCGAGGTGTACATGGACTGCTG
>JANMNR010000221.1:0-7681 GCA_031368325.1 Pirellula sp. | reverse complement strand
ATTTTGGGACTCTCCACTTTTTCGGCTACTTTCTCCGCGACCTTGTCAGTAGCTTTTTCCTGTGCAGAAAAGCTCGAATGACCGCAAATAGAAAGGGCTGCCAAAGCGAACGAAATGCGTCGAGTGTTCATGGAGTTGATTGACCAAAGTGGATTGAGACGTCCGACAAACGAAGTTCCTCATTCTAAGACAACGGACCATGCTGCCTAGTTGTTTGCAGATCAATCAAGCGATAAACGACGTTTCTCTATTGAAAATTCACATTCGAACGCCCGCACATGGTGCGTCCAGTAGATTGCCGTCGCTCGGCGACAAGACTAAAGTGTTGGTCAATCGATGTTTCCAAAACGTGATTGCCAATTCCTTTCCAATCCAATCGAGACGAGGCTAAAAGATGACTGAACCAATCCAAAAACCGTTTTCCTCCGAAGTGGACTCGGTTTCACGCCGCAAATTCTTGAAAATCGGCAGTGCGTTTGCTGCCACGGCCAGCACTGTTTCGTCAAGCGTTGCTACTGCCGCGAGTGCGAATGCCAAAATCCGTATCGGCTTCATCGGACCTGGCGGACGCGGTTTCGGTGCCCACGTAAAAACGTTGTCCAAACTCGCCAGCGATGGACAGCCTATCGAATTGGTTTCGGTCTGCGATGTCTATAGCGAACATCGCGATCGCGCCGCTGACTTTATCCACGAGAAGAATGGAAATACGCCCACCAAGTATGAAGACTTCCGCGAGATGATTACCAAAGAAAAACTGGACGCGGTCTGCATCGCAACCCCAGACCACTGGCACGCAAAGCAAGCGATCGAGTGCTTGCAGTCCGGGCTCGACGTCTATTGCGAGAAACCGATGACCAAGACAGTGGAAGAGGCTATTGACGTCCTTAAGGTTTGGAAAAAAACCGGAAGAGTCATGCAGGTCGGTGTGCAATCCACCAGCTTACCGCTATGGACGGAAGTAAACAAACTCCTGCGCGATGGAAAGCTTGGCAAAGTCCTAATGTACCAGACTGAGTTCTTTCGCAATTCGGACGTAGGGCAATGGCGATACTATAAACTCACTCCTAAAATGACTCCGAAAACCATCAATTGGGAAAGATGGCTTGGCGTGGAAGACGGTCTTGCAGAGAGTCGCGCGTTTGACCGCGAGGTATACGCTCAGTGGCGACGGTTCTGGCCGTTTGGTTCAGGTATGTATACGGACCTATTTGTTCACAGAACAACCTCCATGTTGAAGGCCACCGGGCTGAGGTTTCCTGGCCGAGTCGTTGGTGCGGGAGGAATATTTATGGAATATGATGGCCGCGATGTTCCTGACGTTGCGACCGTTGTGGCTGACTTTAACGAAGGAGTCCAGGGGCTTGTTACGGCGACGATGTCTTGTCAAGAATCCCCAATTGCTCAATTGATCCGTGGCCACCAGGGATCGTTTATCTTTGGAAACGGTGAACAATTTGAGAGCTTTGAATTTGTCCCGGAACGACCGCAAGTAACCGGCAACAGCAAACTAGTCAAGGAGACCATCTCATCCAAAAAGGCGACGGACACGACATACACCCATTTCAAAAATTGGATTGAGGCCATGATCGCAAAGGATCCAATGATGTGTAACAACTCGGTGGACCTGGGGGCGGCAGCCATCACGACGGTACTGCTGGGAGCTCGAAGCTACCGCGAAGGCAAGGTTTATCATTTTAACGGCGATGACTTGACGGTTCATGACGGCGACTCCTCATGGGCGAAGAAATGGGAAGCCAAATCGAAGGCTCGGGCCAAGCCGAATCACATCCCTGGATGGACCGCAGGCGACACAGGTAGCTTGCTTAAGGATCCTGAGTACATGAACTTAGCGGGCCCTTGGATCGACGGTAAAGATCCTGGCGAACGATAAGGAACACCGACCAGGTTTTTTTTCGTTTTAGCTAACCTTATGGGGAATCGACATTGGCAGAGACTATCCATTTCCACTAAACTGCCCACCTGTCGCGACTCAACTGCCTATTGCTAGCATTGCTAGCTTTGCTGGCTATGGTTCGAACTGCGGCATCATTCTGCCATGAAGCAGAGTGGTCGAATCTAATCCACAGGGAGGGTGGTCATGGGCAAGGAATCCATACGATTTATTCACGCTGGAGATTTCCATCTCGAGCGTCCGATGCAGGATCTTATTGATCTTCCGGAGCATCTCAAGCAGTTGCTTGTCGATGCACCATGGAAAGCAGCCGAAGCGATTTTCGAAACTGCGGTCATCGAAAACGTTGATTTTGTTCTTCTCGCCGGCGACCTACTTAATCCGGTTTCATGCGGCGCAGCTGGACCAGCGTTTCTATTAGCCCAGTTTGAAGAGCTTCAGAAACGCAACATTCAAGTCTATTGGGCCGGCGGCCAAGTGGACGATCCAGACCGTTGGCCCGAAGCCGTTGCACTCCCGAGCAACGTCCATATGTTTTCCAAACGCCAGCTCGAACCGGTTGTCTACCGCCGTAACGGCTTTGCACTCGCCACGATACTTGGGCGGTCAAGCGACGGGCGCGAGTCCATTCGAGCCGCTGAGTTTCAGCTCGAGGCCGACGACACCTATGTAATTGCTCTCGCACACGGAGTTGCCGATCGCGATTCCTTGCTTAGCCAACGCATTGACTATTGGGCGCTGGGTGGAAACCATCAGCGGCAAACGCTTCATGGTGAAGCTCCCCACATGCGAATCTGTGGAACGCCCCAAGGTCGATCATTCTCCGAAGATGGCGCACACGGATACTGGACCGTTGAAGTCGACGGGAATCATGATGCACAAATCACCGCCCAGGATGTCGACGTCTTTCGATATGTGACACAGACACTCGACACCGAGGACTTGGCGATGGGGCGCGATGTTCGGCAGTTGATGACCAAACGCGTTGCAAGGCTCCAATCCGAGAATGGCACCAAGCATTTGATAGTCAACTGGCGTATCGAAATGGACTTGGAAAACGCCACACAAGTTGGACCTGCGGCGCTGGAAGAAATTTTGTCGTGGCTACGACGCGAGTACGGACATGGCTCCTGCTCGGTTTGGTCGACCGACATCGAGGTAATTTCTCCTAAAGCCTTTCCGAAGAAGTGGCAAGAAGAAGAGACGATCCTCGGCGACTTTTTGAGAACCTGTTCAGACAGCCGTAAGAACTTAGGCAAAAACATCAATCTTAAAACGTTGGTCGAAAGCGAAACACCCGGCAATCCCGCTTGGCAATCGATGCTGGTCAACGAAGAGGTGAACTCCGTCACGAGCATGCTCGATCGTGCTACATTGTTGGGGGTTGATCTGCTCCGTGGCCACAAGATAGACCTGTTGGCATCCACAAGAAAATTTGGAGGTACCAAAGCATGAAGGTACGCGACATACAAATAGATGGTTTCGGCGTTTGGTCAGGTCTCTCAGTGGACTCATTGCCCGATGGAATGACGGTTTTCTATGGGCCCAACGAAGCGGGCAAGACCACGTTGATGCAGTTTCTGCGAACGATGTTATACGGCTTTACGGCCGAGCGTCGCCAACGCTATCTCCCACCGGTTTACCCTGGCAAGCCGGGCGGCGCCATGCGGGTCAGCGGACCGGGCGGAGGCTACGAAATCGCAAGACGCGCGACGCTGAACGATCCTAGCATTGTCGGACAACTCACCGTCACCAGCAGCGATGGCGTCACTCAAGGACAACATCGTTTAACCTCATTGCTCGGCAGTGTCGACGAATCGATTTTTACTAACGTATTTGCAATTGGACTTCGAGAACTTCAAGAACTGAGTACGCTGGACGACACCGCTGCTGCAGACGAACTTTACAAGTTGTCGAGCGGACTCGATCGCGTGTCGCTTGTGGACGTTATGCGACAACTCAAGACGGCCCGTGGTCAAATCGTTTCAACGACTGCAGACGCTGGGCAAATGTCCACGATGCTTGCCAAGCGAGAAAAGCTGCGCGACGAACTGGAACAATACACCGCTCGTGGTCGGCGATGGGGCGAACTCGCTGCCCATCGAAAAAACCAACAAACCGAGATCGACGAACTTCGTCAACGCGGCGAACAGTGGGAGCTTGAGGCGCGAGCCGTTGAGACCGCTTTGCAAGTTCGTGAACCATGGGTACAGCGCGACAACATACGCAACCGTCTCAAGTCGCTGAACGCGCGAGTGGATTTGCCCGAGAACGCCATCGATAAGCTACGTGAAATTCAGGAGCAAATCGAGGATAAACGACGCCAGGTTCAATCGCTCAAGGAAGAACGCAAGCAAATCCGACATCGCGCGGGTGAAATGCCGATTAGCAAAGGCATTCTATCTTTGGCAGGTAAGATTGAAGCCGCCGGTGAGCAGGGGCCATGGATTATTTCGCTCCAGAAGCAGATCCAACGCCTCGAGTCCGATTACCTGCAAACGCAGGAGCAGCTAATCGAAGACGCCAAGCGACTAGGACTGAGTGAAAATGATCAAGAAGCGTTGCTGAACGACAAGCGATTGGCCAATATGCCGGACTTGTCTCGGCAAGCCCTCAGCCAATTGTCAGGGCCTGCACGAGACGTACGTACACATCAAGTGCGGCTCAAGCAAGCCAAGGAGCAGGGCCTCAACGATAAAAAAGAAGGCGAGAGACTTGCCGCCGAGATCAACGGCTTTCTTTCCGTTAGGAACGAAAAAGATCTCCAAAAAGCGCATAAGAGAGCGAACGAATTGTTGCTCGCCCTGCGCAAAAGTCAGAATTTGGAGGAACGTCTCGAGAAACACATTCGACACAAACGTGAGATCGAGGAAGACGCTGTTAGCATGGAGAGCGAAGAGGGCCTGCCAGTCGACCATGTGTTTCGACTTGCACCGCCCTTCATCCTCGGATCCATCATGTTGGTTCTTGGGCTTGGGAAATTCTTTCACTGGCAATGGGCCAACGCAGCACCGATCAAGACTGCGGCCCGCTCCGCGATGACCGCCGCGGAGAAGATTACAAAAACAGCCACAGAAATTGCTGCGGAAGGTGCAGAGCAAACAACCGGACTACTGTTGTTTCTGCTGGGGCTCGCTGTCTTAATTGGGACTTACTACTTTTGGAAAAGACTGGAAGACGGTTCCGAGAATGACCTCAAGGACTGCGACGCTCAACTCGATGCGGTAACGACTCAAGTTCGTCGAACAGAAGCCGAACGGGATGAACTCATGAAGTTGTTGCCCGAGCACAGTGGTTCGCTGGAACAACGCATTCGAGAAGCGGAGCATGAGGTTGCTCAATGCGAAAGCTATCTGCCAGTGTTCCATAACCTACAAGCCGCAAAACAGCGTTATAAGACAGTTCGGCAACACGGAATGGACGCGGCTCAAGGGCTCAAGTCGGCTCGCAATCAATGGAAGAAAACTCTCGGCCAACTCGGGCTCGCTGATTCTTTGTCACCTAAGAGTATTCGCGTCCTTGCCGAAGGATACGAGACACTTCTACAAACGCGCCGACGACTTAAGGCCCAAGAAGACGAATTGGATCAGCGCAAACTCGAGTTGTCCACTGGCCTTCAACGCATCGAGGCATTATCGCTGCAACTCAAGGTGGCGGTTGACGATACAAATCACGAGTACAAGGATCCTGCGGCGCGTTCGCTCTTGGAACGAGTTGAGCAATCGCGAGAAAACTCTCACGGAAAAGCAAACAAGAACTCCGATCGCGACCGTCTAGATGTTCGCGACCGAAACGACTCGAGAGACCGGGGCGATAAACGGGAACAGCGAAATCGCGAAGACCAAGTGGCATTGCGAGCGGCTGCCGCAACCTCGTTGCCAAAGGATGGGGTTACCGACGGCCCTCTTCTCAAACTGCAAGAGCTCTCTAATACGCTTGCGCAACATCAGCAGTACATTACCTTGCGACGCCAATTGCGGTCTGAGGATGAGGAGTTGTCCAAGAAGCAAAAGTCGCTTCAACGCTTGATGGATCGTTGGATTCGTGCTCGCCAAACGCATCTGGCAGATCTCGGCGTCGAAAACCAACAGCAGCTTGAAGAGCAGCTTTCGCTCAAGCATCAGTTTATCAAACTGAAGCAGGAGATCGCCGATCTTGACTCTAGAATCAGTGCCATCATTGGTGGCCATGTCCCCTACGAGTCTATCGCCAGACTGCTTGAGAACGCCCCTGCCGGTGAACTCGAGAAGCGGTGGGAGACGCTCGGGCAACGCAGTCAGCAAGCCGATGAACGCGTTTCGCAATTGCTACAACGGCAAGGTGAGACGGCCCAGGAAATGAAGAGCTTGGCAGCCGATCGCCGACTGGCCGAGGTAAAGCTAGAGCTTGCTTGCCTGGAGAAACAGTTGGCTGCTTGTGCAGAACACTGGCGAACGCTTGGTGCGACGACGAGCATGCTTGAAAAAGTTTGCGAAGTCTACGAAACGGAACGGCAACCAGAAACGCTACGTGAAGCCTCCGCTTTTCTTAAGCAATTGACCGACGGCAAGTACGTACGCGTATGGACACCTCTTGGCAAGAATGCTCTGCGAATCGACAACGAAAAGAATCAGAGCTTGCCATTGGAAGTACTCAGTCGAGGAACACGGGAAGCGGTGTTTATTGCACTGCGTTTATCGCTAGCGGCGGCATATTCACGGCGCGGAGTTACCTTGCCGTTAGTGCTCGATGACGTGCTGGTCAACTTCGACTCGATTCGAGCCACGCATGCCGCCAGAGTCCTGCGCGAATTCGCGTCGCTCGGCCATCAGGTGATTATGTTCACGTGCCACGAGCACATCATGAAGATCTTTCACAACATTGATGTGCAAGTGCGAGTGTTGCCAGCCCAGGGGCAAACGGGTGACGCTAGGATCTACCAACCGCATGATGTACCTGTTGCAAAGCCCGTTCGGCGAGCGCCGGAAGTCGTGGTTGAGAAGCCAGTCTTGGTGGCACCCGTCGTACCGAAACGAGAGGAGGTTGTAGTTCCTGTCGTTGAACACATACCGTTACCGCCTATCGACGTACCGCCGCCACCAGTTATGTTGCCGCCGGCTCCGTTGACCCTGCCTCCGGCACCATTCATGCCGGTTGCGATGGAGGCGATCGAGGTTCCTTCCCGTCCGAAGATGGAGCGGATTGTTCGTAAGCCACGACGGCAACCAACGCCGGAACCGATTGCAACGGTTCAAATGGAGCCCGTCGGTATCGATCGACTTTGGTATGATTACGACGATGAACCCGTTGAGGAAACAGCACAGCGACTTTGGAACGAGATCGACCAAATCGACTTGCCGCTCGCTGGTGAGCCACACGATCTTTGGTGGAGCACAGCCAAAGGCAATATGGAATAACGAGTGTTGTTGCAACCCAATAGCGAATTGTCAATTCGCAACCGCCGCCAACATTCGGTTTGGTTGTGACTCACCAAGCTTCCGTAGTGAACGTGAAAGCGAAGCGTGCGGGACAACTTCACTCAACCCAGAACGAATGTAATAGTTGGGTGCCATGAAAACCATATGCATTGCAAATGCATGGCAACTAGCGAAGTGACAATATTTGAGTTGCGGCAACAAAGAGGGTTCAATACGCGACGAAGCAGACGGCGGATGACCGCTGGCCTCTTGTAAATTTACGATTGTTTTGTGCTGCTGACTCTCTGAGGCTTTGTGGCGAGCCGGCGGCGCCGCTTCTGCCGAAGTACTTCTTGAATTTCCAGACCAAGTC
>JANMNR010000551.1:0-28354 GCA_031368325.1 Pirellula sp. | reverse complement strand
ACCATCCTCGATGCAATCCTCACTGAAGCTGTCGCGAGAGGCTCCGCCGTATCCTTACTAGAAGGCGAACCAAAACGCTTTTTATTGCCGCACAAGAGTAGCTCACGTAATCGTGACGGCTTGCCCAGACCAACTATTTTTCCAATCTTGCAATTTTTGATTGGCGGCTTTTGCTGAACGTTCGGATGTTGCGCTATGGATCGATTTTGTCGTCGATGAGCTAGCCGGAAAAGTCGACAGAAATCGTCATTCTTGATTTGACTGTTCTAATCTGTAATCAACATTTGGGCGTCTAGAAATCTAGACACTTTGATTCACGTTTCCAAGTGGCACTATAATTTGCTTAGCAGCAGAACGACGAGAGAGATACTATGAAAGTATTGGTTGCAGACGATTCCGGTATCATGCGCAAAATCATCATCCGCTCCTTGAACTCCGTGGGTGTAACGGACATCGTCGAGGCAGCCAATGGTCAAGAAGCCATCAACAAGTACAAAGAAACACCTGTCGATCTAATCTTGACTGACTGGAACATGCCTGAGAAAAGTGGGCTTGATGTGGTGGTTGAGATCCGTGCAACGGGCTCTCAAGTACCCATCATCATGGTAACAACCGAAGCTCAAAAGGGCCAAGTCATCGCCGCTATCAAGGCTGGCGTAAACGACTACTTGACCAAACCATTTGAAGCGGACGACCTGCGAGCCAAACTCGATAAGTTCGTAACCGTGTAGTCGCGTCCCAGCACACTCGCCAACTCACCCACCATCCGAGACGCCGAAGATGACTTCGCAGACACTGGTCACAAGCTTAAAAATATCCGATAAGCGCGCGAAAATGATTACTCCTTTTGCAAACTGCACAAAGGATGTGTTCTCCATGATGCTCAACTGGGAAACCGAGCTTATTGGCATACACACCAACGACGGTTTCATGTCCAAGTACGACTGCAGCGGATTCATCGGCGTGTCCGGCTCGCTTCAGGGATCCATTGTTGTAAGCTTGGATCAAGACGTCGCTTTTGCCGCTGCGGAGTCGTTCCTGGGCTCTCGCCCCTCGTCAATCAATGCCGAAGTGATCGATATGGTTGGAGAATTGACCAACATGATTGCGGGTGCAGGCAAAGATCGAATTGGAATTCCCGGAGTTACACTGGGACTGCCAACTGTCATCACCGGCAAGGGACATACGGTAACGTTTTCGAACAGCGCTCATGTTGAAATCCTCCAGTTTTCGTCACCACACGGTCAACTTACGGTAGAAATTGGAGTTCGTGGCTTGACGTAAGCGAAACCAGCATTCGTCCGCTACTTTTCTTACCGCTACTTGCTCAATGGTGGCAATTGGTGCAAACTAGTGCAAAAAACAGGGCCGAATTTCGCGCCCTGAATTGTCGCTAGCCTTACCGAACCAACATCCATGAGCACCGCCACTTTTTCTCAACCGATTCAGCTTCTACCAGCGAAAACAATCGATGGGAAAAAACCCACACGCGAACAGGTTCCCAAGGGTGCCTCGCTTTGCGAATATTGCACTGCAAAATGCTGCCGCTATTTTGCGTTGCCCATCGATGCTCCAACGTGCGAACAAGATTTGGACTTCATTCGATGGTATCTGTTGCATGACCGAGCAACAGTTTTCATTGAGGACGGCACTTGGTATTTGCTGGTCCATACTGACTGCAAGCATTTGCAAGCAGATCATCGATGCGGTATCTACCACACTCGACCGCAGATTTGCAGGGACTATTCGACGGCAAACTGCGAATTCGATGAAGATGCCGTATACGAAATGTATTTCGAGACTTCAGAGCAAGTGGCCGAGTACATGGAAGCAAGATTCCACTCGTCGGACGCAAAAACCCTGCGGAGCCCTGAACCTTCGCTACTGCCAATTCTCTAGTCTTTAGAATTATTGGCACGGCGCGATTCGTCCCGTGCTCAAACAAATCCTCGTTGAAACACCATCGTCAATGGCTTTAATCGAACCTAGAACTCTCAAAGGGTTCCGTGACTTCTTGCCCGCAGCCATGATCCCGCGGGAAAAACTGATGGAGGTCGCTCGCGGCGTCTATCGAAGATACGGTTTTGTACCGATCGACACCCCGGCTCTAGAACTCCTTGAGGTGCTAACAGGCAAGGGGTCCGATGAAACAGACCGGCAGATGTACCACTTTACCGACGCCGGCGGACGAGCTGTCGGTATGCGGTTTGATTTGACTGTTCCGTTCGCAAGGTTTGCTGCTCAACACATTAACGAACTGGGCACTCCTTTCAAACGCTACCACATCGGCTCGGTTTGGCGTGGCGAAACCCCACAGGCAGGCCGCTTTCGAGAATTCGTGCAGTGCGACTTTGATACGATTGGAACAACCGGTGTCGTTTCCGATATTGAGACCGCACTGGTCATTCACGAACTGATGCTCTCAGTTGGTGTTAGGCGTTTCACCATTCGAATCAACAATCGACAAGTGCTCACCGGGCTTTTAGAACAAATGGAACTGCAAGGTTCAAGCACTGCGGTGCTTCGAGCGCTCGACAAAATTGAAAAAGTCGGAGAGGAGCAGGTCACCAAGGAACTCAACGCGGCAGGACTAAATGCAGTGCAGGTAGAAAAGGTTCTTGCACTCGCTGCGATTCGTGGAGCGACGGATAGTGTTCTTTCCAAACTGGATTCACTGTTACAAGGCTCGGAAATCGGACAGGCCGGAGTCGAAAGGCTAAGAACCATTTGCGGGGCAATGAAAGCAGCCGGCGTCAAGGATGAGTATTATCAACTCGATGTTTCCATCGCTCGTGGACTAGACTACTACACGGGTGTCGTGTTCGAAACCATTTTAGGCGACCTACCCAGTATTGGTAGTGTCTGCAGCGGCGGTCGTTACGACAATCTTGCCAGTCTTTACACCAAACAGCACTTGCCTGGAATCGGTGCATCGCTTGGACTGGATCGGCTATTAGCAGCCATGGAACAATTGGAGCTCATACCAAAAACCGTTTCTTCGGCAGCCGTGTTTGTTCCCTTGTTCGATCCAAGCCGCATCAACGACTACTTCCAAATCGCTTCGATCGTTCGCAACGCGGGCTGGTCAGCCGAAGTCTATCCCGAAGCCAAAAAACTCGGCCAGCAATTGAAGTATGCCGATCAACGCGGATTCCTTGTCGCGTTGGTAGCTGGTTCGCAAGAACTCGATGCAGGCGAAGTTCAGATCAAGAATTTGGCGACGAAAGTCAGCACCACAGTTTCGTGGCGTGAGACTCCCGAAGTTTTCATCGAAACACTGGCGAAAATGCTTCAACTGCCAGATATGCTCGCGTAAGGCAAACCGCGTTTCCGAGTGTACTGCGCAGCAATGCGTTTTGTATGGTTCCGTTACGAGATCGCGGCGGGAGTGACTACACAACGGGAGACGGGTCCACAGAGGCTGCGAGCAATAACTCAGGTGACATCAATGTGGCGTTAGGCAAAAACCTTACGCCCGATGATCTCGTCGAATTCAATTTCCTAAGGCTCAATCAAAGGGACCTGGAGTTTCCGGGACTCTATTACGACATCGAAAAGCTCAAAACAGACGGCTACGAGGTTGGTTCTGATTAGCCGATCCAAATAGCACCTGCAATTGCTGGATCGATGCTGCGCGGGCGAAGCATGTTGGCCCCAACGCGAAAAACTTTTTTCGCTGGGATGTCCTCGATTGCTTTCCAAGCCACAATACTTAGACGTTGGGCATACGAATTCTTATCCGAAATGCAATCCAGTGAACGCAAAACAGCTTTTTGAAATTCTGGTCCGCGAAAATTCGCGAATGTTGCTCGCATACATTCGTTCCATCCAATCCGATCAGACTGCCGCCGATGATGTTTGGCAAGAAACCATGCTGGTGGCTTGGCGTCGTATCGATGACTACGATACGACGCGACCTTTTGGGCCTTGGCTTCGCGGTATCGCTCAGAAAATTGTGCTGGCAAAATTCTCTAAGCCGAATCGCATCACGATTTCGGATGCGGAATCCCTTGAGTTCCTTAGCAATCGCTTTGAGTCGGTCCATCGTCTCAACGGCGATACCCTCTATGAAAAACTGGACACTCTTCGCGAATGCATCTCAAAACTTCCTGAGCACGATCGCCAATGTATTGAAATGCGATATTCTCAGGATCTTAAGCCAGCCGAATTGTGTGAACAGCTTGGGGTCGCATTGGAAACCATTAAGAAGCGATTGATGCGCGCGAAACAAAAACTCATCGATTGCATGGATCGAAAGCTCCAATCAATTCCAATTCAGGGGAATTCATCATGACTCTCGATGCGGAACGCCAAAAGGAACTCGACCATGCGTGGATAGAAAGCCTTCTGCACGAAGCGTTGAATCGAGATACGCAGGGCGATGCAGATAGGATCCACACGCTTTTTGCGACGCCAGATTTTGACCTTCGCGAACTTGGAGCCAGTTCGAGGACTTTACGTAGTTCGTTGGCGAGATGGATACCCATCGCAATTGCCGCGTCATTGTTGCTCGTATTTGGCCTGTGGTCGCTGCTTTCCAATCCCAATCAACGTGCGTATGCAGCAATCGAACGAAGCCTAAAAGCAACGCCGTTGGCACGCGAATACTCCGTTCGAATCGTCGCCAACTCCCTAACGAAAACTGCGGTGCCTAGCACGGCCCAGTTGTTTATTGACAGTGCCGATCGATTTGTAGTTCATCGCCAAGGTTGGGTATTGGGGGATGTTTGGTTCGGGAATGACGGTAGCAATTATTGGGTTGTACCTCGGCTCGGACCAGCTGTTCTAGGCAGCGAGCGAATCCTAGGGAATTGGCTTGCCAAGAAAGACGCAACAACTCCATACCTCCATATCAAGACGATACTGAAGCGAATGGCAAAAGAGTATAGGTTGACTATGCTCCCAGATACCGCGTTAGCGTCAGGCAATGAACGAGCAGACGTAGTGTGCGAGCGAGTGCGTGGTGAATGCAAGGAACAAATATGCACACCGAATCATTCGCTGTTGCCTTTCGCAATAGAGCTTTGGGCTGATAAAACAACCGGCATAGCTCACCGAGTGGTTCTCACTTGGAATCGTCAGCCCACCCAAATTGGACCAATCGAGTGGACCATCGATTTGAAAGGCTTTCCATCCCTTGCGGACGATTGGTTTACCCCGCTTGGACACATCTCGGCAGACCAACGCATTCTAGCAATTGGCCAGGAAGCGGAATTAGAATCGTTGCCCAAGTCAAACGACTAGCGACCTTAGATCACAATCGAAAAATAGACTTTGCAAATGAACAAACTAAAAAACCTGCTTGCTCTCCTGATGATTACATCGTATTCGCCGCAATCCCTGGCGGATTCCAACGATGCATCGCCGAGTATCACTTTTGCCGAACCGATCGCATCGATCATCTTCAACCATTGCTCCACTTGTCACAGACCAGGACAAGCAGGGCCCTTCCCATTGCTCACCTACGAGGATGTATCGCAACGTGCAGAAACCATTAAGGCAGTTATTCGCGACAACTACATGCCGCCCTGGAAGCCTGTTCATACCGGTCTGGAATTTTCGAACGATCGACGATTGAGCGATCAAGAGAAACAGCAAATCAACGCCTGGATTGAAGCAGGGTGTCCCGAAGGGGACAAAACCAAAAGACCGAACGCCCCTCATTTTCCGAATGGTTGGAGTCTTGGCACTCCAGACTTGGTTGTGCAGATGGATCGTCCGTTTGAAATTCCTGCGGATGGCCCAGATTTGTACCGGTCGTTTGTCTTTCCTGTCGGATTGCCGAAGGACAAGTGGATCAAAGCGATTGAGGTGCGTCCGACCGCGCGAGGTGCCGTCCACCATGCGTTGTTCTTCCTTGACGTGGACGGAGTAGCCAAGGAACAAAAGAGTGCTGATGGCCAACCTGGTTTCGCCGGAATGAATTTCATGAAGGCGAGAGGCAATGCGTTAGAACGCATGCCAGAGAGCCTCGCTCGTGGCTTGGGTGGATATGTTCCAGGCGCTACGCCGAACAAACTGCCGGGCGACTTGGCTCGTTTCTTGCCAAAAGGAAGCGACATAGTGATGCAGACCCACTTTCATCCAACCGGGAAAAAGCAATCGGAACAAGCTCAGCTTGGTCTCTATTTTGCAGAACAGCCACCAAAGCAACTCCTAGTCCCGGTGCAATTGCCGCCCATCTTTGGCATGGGATCCGGAATCGACATCGATGCGGGTGACGCCAACTACGTGCTCCACGACGAGTATGTATTGCCGATCGACATCGTGGGCTTCGAAATCGGTGGCCATGCCCACTACATTTGCAAGAAAATGAAAATGATCGCAACGCAACCAGGTGGCTTGCCATTCGAGTTGTTACGAATAGACGACTGGGATCTAGATTGGCAAGACCAGTATCTTTTCAAAAGTCCTGTGCCCTTGGCTAAGGGTACCAAGTTGACGGTCGATATCATTTATGACAACTCGGAAAACAACCCTGAGAACCCTTTTATGCCGCCACGCCCCATTAGCTGGGGACGTGAGTCAACCGACGAAATGGGTTCTATCACCATGCTGGCAATCGCAAAAAATGAAGTCGAACGCGAATTGCTCGAACAGGATATCAAAACCCGCACACGCGAAAGCGTTCGCAATCGAATCAGCTCACAGTTGGGGATCATGGGAAACTTGTTTGGACGCGGCGGAAACCCAAACGGAGTTTTCCTTAAACTAATGGACCGAAACCGAGATGGAAAGTTACAAAAAAACGAGATCCCAGAAAAAATGCGGGATCGGCTGCTAGATCTCATGGACAACAACAACGACGAAATGTTGGACCAGGCGGAATTGGAAAGCGGTCGAAAATCGATCGAGCAGTTTCTTAATGCGAAGCAGAAAGGAAAGTAGTCTCATGCCCACCGATACCTTTGACGTTGCAAATCACTGGATCGCTTTGTTAGCGGAACGGAGCAAGCCGTGCGGTGCCGCCAACCGTTGGGCTCGCGTCCGTTGGACTCGCGTCCTACGGTTGATGTTGCTCACCTTCGTCGCAAAGTTAGCTCTTGGTCCGTCTCGTCATGCTCACGCAGATGACGTGCCCCAACGGAGTCGTGCAAGCGAGGAACTACGTTTCCAGGACTTGGACAACAAGCAATACACGCTCAAAGCGTCCGCGGACAAGCAAGCCTTGGTACTGATCTTTGTAACAACGGATTGCCCCATCGCGAATAGCTACCAGCCATTGTTGAATAGGCTATTCATGGACTTTCAGCGCAAAGGCTTCGAGTTTGTTATGGTCCACGAGGGGCCAGAGCAAACACCAACGAAGCTACGGGAGCACGCGTCCGAGTACTCCGTGAAGTGCGCGGTGGCGTTAGATTTAGAGCACAAGATTGCTCACACGGTCGGTGCCACCAAAACGCCGGAGGCGTTTGTGCTGGGTCGTGATGGGAAAATCCTCTACCAAGGTCGCATCGACAATCTGCATCAGGGTTTCGGAAGGAAGAGAAGCACAGCCACTCGCGACGATCTTCGTATCGCCCTCACAGAAATCGATTCGGGAGAAAAAGTGAGCTTGCCCAAAACCGAATCGGTGGGATGTTCCATTCCATCAAAGGTATCAGTCGAGTCAAAGCGTTAGGCATGCGATGGCGTTGATTCGTGCGGATGTCGAACGACACGAACCAAATCTTTAGGCGTTCCCGGCATCGAAACGGAGCCCTATCCTCAACGAACCGAGCGGGCTGGACTGAGCTAATTTGTTGCGACCGCACCAGCTGCGCAAACGCGCATATAGGACCGCGGTATACTGGCTGTTTCTTATGAGCGATTTAAACGTTTGATAACACTCTTTAATTCAAACGGTCGGAACTTAATGGGTTTGCCCTCGATGTCATCTTGTATCAACACAACATAACGATCAAGTCGATTCGCAGCGTTGGAGTCGATCAGCTGATTTGAATCCGAGGCACTCATCTGCATCAAGATGCGCAGCTCCAGGTCCCGGAGAGACTGCCTCGAGATCCACCGTGATATCGTACCAGCCGAGTCGGCCCACACCCAAACATGCATGCCCAGTGCCGGTCCATCGCGTAGCAAGCTTGCCAGGATTGCATCCGGCTTGGGGGCCCCGCCTGCATCGTCGCCAAACGAATATTCCTCGTTCCGACGCAACTCTCGGAAACGGGACAAGTTCACGATCGCCACCAACATGGCCGGATGTTTCATTTCGGAATTTTCGTTCCGGTACGCCAGCTCTTTCTGCAGGTAATCCATCGTCGCATCAATGCCCCGCGGGTCGCCTATGCGAATTGGCAGCCCGCAAGTAGCGAGTTCGCCGACGAGTGCACGCATGGAATCATCCTCGGCTCGTGATCCGTCCAAAATGACGGCAAAAGGCTTTGCAGTCGATTGCACTTCTGTAGAAGATGATTCCGTCAATGTCGCCGACAGCGCATCCGACAGTGCCTCGACCGGACGATAACCAAAGCCCGCAATGGACCCAGCCAACAGGCTTGCCGCGCTCGATTCGTCTTGGCCAACAATCATCAAATTGCGACCCGCACTCCGAGTCAACATCTTGATCACCGGTGGATCGATCGAAACGCTATCTCCCAATATCAACGGCACCGAACCCTCGTCCATCCGGTTCTGACTGATCGCAAACGAAACGCTTTGTTCGTCCCAAACGGCTGGCTTGTGACCCTCGAACACAATTCGGCGGCCAAGTGCATTGGTGGTCGGTGAGTGCGGCACGGGCACTTGACTCAATCGTCCTAGCATTGCAATCTGATCGTTCTTTTCGATAAAGGCGACCTGGAATGACTGGTTGCTCTCGATCCGACCGCCCGTTTCATTGTAGATCGCTTGCCCAGAGTGCCTCAGTCGTTCTGCTGCGGTATTGTCCTCGCTCAAAATGAGCATCGCGTCCGAGCTATCACATTGCAACGCGATTCGAACGGCCATCTGTGACAATGTGGTCCGAGGCAATGAGTACGCTCCACCCAACGTCTGCGACGCCAATACCAAGTGCATCCCGAACGAACGCCCCTGACGAACAATGCGGTCCATCAACATCGAAGCCTGTTGTGAAAGCTTATCATCCTCGACAAACAACTCCTGAAACTCATCGATCACAACCAAGATCCTCGGCATAGCATGCTGAGGAAATTTTTTGTACAGGCTGGGTATGTCTTGTACGCCCCACATTCGAAATGCTTCACCGCGAGCGTGGAGGACTCGGTCCAAATACTCCAGCGTGCTAACCCCAAACTCACGCTTGCTCTCAATCCCGATGATATCGGCATGCGACAGCGCAACCTCGGAGTAGACCTGAAACTCGACCCCTTTCTTGAAGTCCAATAGCACCAGTCGCAGTTGATCCGGCGAGTACTTCATAGCAGCGCTCGTGATCATCGTGTGCAACATGGATGACTTGCCGGAACCGGTCTTGCCTGCGATGAGAACATGCTGTGCGGTTCCAGCCCCAAGCCGCATGGACTGAATCCGCCCTGCATCCGAGATGCCCAACGGGATCGACAGCCCCTCGGCGCTCGAAGCTGTTTGTTGATCGACTCTAGGCAAAGCAATGGATTCGTAGGGAACGATGCACTTGCCAACTTCGGAAGCGGCCGTCAAATGGTGTTCCATGATCATCTGCAGTCTATCCTCGGTGGGAGGCAGTTCCGGCGTCATTGGAACCATCGACAACTCAGGATGATCGACTGTAATCCGCGTCGCCTTCTTAGCGCTCGTCTCGTCCGAAGCAGGGCTGATCTCCGGTTGCAGTTTGAGCCTCAGACCAAACTCATTCAACTTCGAACGATCTGCAAATGACGGCCAAACATATGTGTCTGAGACTTGCAGAATGACTCCGACACCGCATCGGCCACCGGATGACATGATGGAACACAAAGATTGCCACGAGTTATCATCCAATCCAAACGGAAAATTCGACCAAACGATGATACGGTGCGGGATCGCCATCGGACCTGCGTCTTGGTTGTACTCAAGCACATTTGCATAGCGGTTCCGCAAGCTCTGCTGGATCACGTCCTCGACATGCCTGGCCGTGTTCGCAAGCTGATCGGCAATATGCAATGGTTGCGTCCAAACTCGGTGGTTCACCATGGCGGGATCGACATCCGCCAATGCCATCAACCATGAAAACTGCTTACCCAGTCCTTCGGGATCGATGATCGTGATATTGAGGTTGCCAGCTGGAACCGATGTGACAGCCCTCAAGAGTGTATTTCGGACTATTCTCTCAGCAGTGTCTTTGCAATCGGCGTGCGTCTCAATCGTAAGTGCGCCTTGCGATACGACATCATAGAAAACGCTCCAGGCCTGCTGTGGCGCGGTATAGGGCAATGCCAAGCTATGAACCACTTTGTTCAATTCGGCAAGCGGCTCTATGTTCCCGATACGCCATGCCAATGTGTTGGCTATCCGCGGCCAATCTCCTACCGTATACGCATCCGAGTTCCAATCTGGAAAATCCTTCATCGATTGGATGTGCAATTGTTGCATCAATTCGGCAGAGCCTTTGCAACCGTCCATCCAACGTTGCACTGTGTGTTGCTGCGAGCGTTGGAAATTCGACTCCAGTGATTTCAATCTCTCGGTGTGACTCTGGTCGGAAATCAATCGCTGCGCAAACTGTGTCTTCTCAAGGTCCGCAATGCTAGGTTGACGATCGTCGTTGATTCTTCGAAAAGTCTCCTTTCTTTTGGCAGCAATTGACTTTCGCTTTTCACCGCAGGCGACGATCAAACCTTGTTTATCGTCATTGAACTTATTAAGCAGGGACGTCCGCTTCGCTCGATGGTCGTTATCCAATACTTGTTGGTTGCTCAGATATTGCATTTCAACGCGATGGATGTCCTGCTGGCAATTGAAGTCCGCAATACGACGCCCCTGTGCAATCACCAAATAGCCTAGGCTCTCCTGCTCCACAACGTTGGGAAACAATCGCCGAACAGTCCTGGTCACCAACGGTGCCGTTGCAAAGTGAAGGATTGCCATAAACAGGATGGAACCGATGACGGCAACGATGCCCACGATCAACGGAACCGAACCAAGCACCCACGAAACCCAAGCTGCAACCGCACCTAGCAAAATCCCAATCCCCAAGAACCAATACGAACCAAGCATCTTGGTAATGGGATGGTTCTCCATTCGAGCAATATTCACACCGAGCGTCTTTTTGATCTCTTCAAACTGCTTGGCTAAATTGGGCAAATCCGCGATCGCCTGCACACTGTTTACGCTCTCAGGTGAGCTATTGGCTGTTAAGGCCTGCAGAGCAACATCACCGGTACGTATGCCAACCCATTCGCGGCATTCGTGCACCTGCTGCTCAATCGATGCACGCTCTCGTTCCAGTTTTGCTTTGATGCTATCGCGTGCATTCCTTTTCGTTAAACACGCTTCGTCCTTCTTTTTTTCAAGGTCAGCGGTGGCGTTCTCGTATGCACTTTTCTGCGCCGCCTTGGCCTGAATAAAGTCGTTTTTCAGTTTTTTGGTTTGCTGACGTTGCTGATTGAGAGTCATGAGAGTTTCGCGTTCGGCAGCTGCAAACTGTTTTTCGAGCAGCACATCCCAATCCGTAATCGCAGTTCGCCAACTAGCCGCATGTTGCAATTTGAGAGCGTTTCTCGATTCCTCAAATTCGATCTGCGATCGGTTGCGTTCGACCTCCAACAACTCCTTGTCCGCCGAACGGGCTACGCGCAGTTTCGTCAACCTGACTCGAAGACCGCGGAGCATGAAAACTTGATTTTTGAACAAGCGTCCGGAAGGGATCGGACGCGTACGCGTCTCCTTCTTCCGTTCCATTTCAATGTCGTTGTTCATTCTGTTTACCGCTCTTATTGAGAGTTTGGGCCGACAAGCCTCACTTCATAACACCATCGATGCGTTTGCATCGAATTGGAATTCGACATCGGCGACACTTTGATGTATCCCTCGCCGTCAGAAAAATCCATACGTCCAATGGTTACCAAAAAATCGATCCGTGTGACTACATTATTGGCCATGAGCGTCGTGGTGGCGAGAACAATCCCAACAGAATTCGATTCCATCGTGGATTGGATCTTTCCTAAAACGCGATACGTTGATCCGAATTCAGTCGAAGGTTTCGAGTTTTTGCAAGCGATATCAAATTTCAAGCATAGGCACTCCTTCGATTCAATGGCGGAAGACCAATGCCCGTTTCCCGATAGACCAACACCGAGTAACACAGGACTCGCATCTGGCGTAAACGACTCCTCGACCATCTGTTGCATCGGTGGACTCGGTGGCCACGGGTCGTCCGCTGAACCCTCGATCGCCTCCAAAACGGGTATAAAGGTGTCACCCACAACGACTCCGATAGAGTGCGTAAGTCGGTCTCGCAATTTGAAATAGCGCACGCTGAGCGAGCCGGCCGTTAATAAAATCATGTCCGTTCATTTCTTAAGTAGTGCGGTGAAACTGCCACCCGTTCGACACAGGAGAATACCCTACGCTGCCTAGTGCAAATCACAATGGCTGACGTTTGAGCCAGTATTCAAAAAACTGGTAAATCTGTTCGTTCGACTCTTCTGTCGGCGGATGCTTTTCGCGGTTTGTCATGGCAACCCGATCGTCCAGGCCGAGCAATCGATTTACCTCTATCGAATGGCTCAAAACGGACCAACGCGATGTCGGGTCCTCCTCTCCACCGGAAACCAAAAACGGTCGCGGGGCCATAAGACAATGAAGCTCGTGTAAATCATGCCCGGCTGCAACGAGTGCTTTATAAGCGCCCGTTCGGGGGCTGTCATCTCGTATCAACCCTGGCTTGCGGGTCCGTGCTGGATCGAGTCCAAGATACCATGGCTCTTGATAGTTGATGCTCTCCCGTTTTTCGTCAAATACAATGCCCGGGTCGGACCAAACGGCGCAAGCATACTTTTCGTAAAAACAGGAACCAAACATGGCCCACTTGCCACCATACGAATGCCCCACGATTCCGATCCGCTTTGGATCCACCTCAGCCATGTTGGCGAGCGTTTGCCACGCATTGGCGGCAATATAACCTAGGTACGACAACGGTTGGCATTTGGCTTGATCACTCAATAATGGCTTGCGAGCGTCACCACCGGGTGACCCGATCGCTAGCCCCACAAATCCTCGCAACGCCAACTGCCATGCAAAGTCCCTCAGCAGATTCTTGCTTAGTCCGACACTTGTTTCTGCGTCATAGTAGGGGACGAATACAGCCGGAAACGGACCCGTACCTTTGGGAATGAGCACATAGCCGTCGCTTACCTGGTCAGCCGCGACCTGGACGCGAACTCGCTTCTGGATGATGTCACCTCGATCGCTCGTTTCTACAACCTCCATTGTCGGTTTTTCAACAATAGATGGCCAAGTGCCAACGATGCGATTCCAATCCGTTATGATTTCATTTCGTCGGCGTTCCCAGTCCGGTCGTGTCTTGACCAAACTGCCATCGTTAAACAGCAATGGCGATCGCCGTGATGACGACTGGCCGCTAAACTCAGGCGGTACCTTAGAAAAGGGAGCTTCACTCGACGACTGCGCCCACGACGACTTACAGGCCGAAGCCAGTACCACACCTAGGCCCACTTGAGACAAAAACTTTCGTCTTTCATTTTCAATTTGCATGTTTTGTACTCCTTAAAAACACGAACACTACGTCTCATACTTATGGGATGTGCTGATCGTTAGAGGTATCCGTGACCAAATTGCCAAAATTTTCCGTGCAGGCTCGAATGCGTAGCTTTGCAAATGCCTTCCGTGGTATCCGAGTTATGGTGATCACACAGCATAATGCTTGGCTCCATGCACTTGCCACGTTGATCGTGTGTGCGGCCGGAGTCGTATTTGAAATTACAAATCTGGAATGGTGCTGTCTCGTTTTATGCTTCGCAGCCGTTTGGACTGCAGAAGCGATGAATACTGCCCTGGAGTTACTGACCGATCTGATTTCCCCCGAGTTCCATCCCGTTGCGGGCAAGGCCAAAGACGTTGCCGCCGGAGCGGTCTTGTTCGCGGCCACCGGTTCCGCAATCATCGGTGCGATCGTGTTCGTTCCCCATTTATGGCTGAAGTTCACTTAGCATCTCGGACGAATTGGTTCATCCATGCGATCATTTCGTACTGCGTATGCAAAACGGATTGACGCGCTCGATAACCATGGCTTTCGTGTGGCAACATAACCAACCGAGTTGTCCCGCCGTTTCCTTTCACAGCTTGAAACATCCGTTGCGATTGGATCGGGAATGTGCCCGGGTTGTTGTCGTTTTCGCCATGCACAAACAGAATCGGCGTCTTAATCTTGTCCGCATGCATAAATGGCGAGACATTCGCATACACATCCTTGGCATCCCAAAGCGGCCGTCGTTCCGATTGAAATCCGAACGGAGTTAACGTCCGGTTGTAGGCTCCACTCCTCGCAATTCCACCACGAAACAGATTGCTGTGCGCGAGCAAGTTGGCGGTCATGAACGCACCGTAACTGTGACCGCCCACTCCAACGCGGCTACCATCAGCCACGCCCATCTCCACCGCTTTGTCGATGGCCGCTTTCGCCGCTCCAACGATTTGTTCAATAAAGGTATCGTTCATCGTTTCAGGATCTCCAATCACAGGCATCGTCGCATCGTCCATGATCGCATAGCCCTGGGTCAACAATGTCAAATGGCTGAGGCCCGCGATACGAGTGAACTCCGACGGATTAGCTGACACTTGTCCCGCCGTGCTTGCATCATTGAACTCCAACGGATAGGCCCAAACAATTAATGGCAAACGTGTTCCCTCGACATAGTTGGCCGGTAAATAAAGCGTCGCGGACAAAGGGACTCCATCGCTCCGTTGGTATTTGACGATTTGCTTTTTGATGCCGCGAATTTGAGGGGTCGGGTCCTTGAAGTCGGTCAATGCAACGTTGCTCTGCGTTGCGAGATTTCTGAGATAGTAATTCGTTGGGCTTGTTGGGGACTCGCGTCGCGTGATGAACGTCGGCTTGTCCGTTTCCTCGTCGGATAGCACCGTCGCAACCGCCTCAAGCGTCCCCGGCTGGCAACGCCACAAACGTTGGGTCTCCAGTGTCTCAATATTTTTCCGGTCGAGGAATGGTAGATTCCCTTCTGGGCTTGCTCCCTGTCCAGCCAACCAGACCCACGCTCCAACCTGCTGAGCGACAGGGAAACCTCCCTTGTCCGCTTTGAAGAGCATACGGCCTGGATCACCGTATCGATCGCGCATGCTCCGATCAACGAGAATCTTTGGTGCCTGTTCGGGTTTGTCCGTATCGTGCAACATCGATCGAACCCATCGTCGATCTCGATCCATTTCACTCGCCATCAACAACGACGCTTTTTGAAAGGAAGCGACGCCGGCATAGCGATGCTCCAACCGAATAAGATCGCGAGGGGTCTCGTTAAAGGGAGCAGCCAAAGTCTTGATCTGATCTCGGTGGGGAACCTTCTTGCGTGGGTCGCCATCGTCCAAGGCTTCGGTCCAAATCAACGTCGCGGAATAGCCGGTCCTCCAGTTCACGGACCTAGGCCCCATCCGAACGCCTTCGATGGGAATGTTTTCTTCAAGCGGCACGTCGGCAACCTGAAATAGCATTTTGCCGCTCAGGTTCCAAACCTGAATCGTGTGCGGAAAGGAACCCGCTGTCATCAGATACGAAAATGGCTTGTGCATCGTGGTAACCAATAGATGATTTCCATCGGGTGCGACGCTTGCGCCATCAATCATATCGGGTTTGCCAATCTCGATCGTAGGTTTGTTTGGTTCGAGGATCGCTAGCTGCGACGTTCCGAAGTATTCGAACAGCTTCTCGTCATGGGCGTTCGACAACAGGTCTTGGTAGGTTCGAATCGGCGACGTGTTGCCAAACGACTCCTGAACGTTTGGACCGACCGGAGCTTTCGGGGCGGTGGGTTCAGGACCTCGCGCGGAGGGAACTAAATGGCACAGAACCCGTTTGCCATCCGGCATCCACTCAATTGATCCCAACACCGTCGAAAGCCGATCCGTCAACATGACTGGCTTTTCGGGCTTGTCAGTCGAGACCCACCAGAGCTGAGTTCCTGAATCCGCCACGTGAGTGAAAACGAACGAGAGGGAATCGTGCGACCAGCTAACGGTTGAAATACGTGCCGGTTCAGGGACAGGGATACGCGTCAAGGTCGACGATTCTTGTTTCCTCAAAGACAAGCCACGCAAGAAATCGGTTTGAAATCCGGCGTTCGCAATAGGATCAATGCGCATTCCGGCCACGCCAACCACGCGTCTCGCCAAATCGACAATATCAGGCATGGCATTTCGATCGACGTAAACCATCCATTTGGCGTCTGGGCTGAGAGATACCGATGGCTCAGGCTTGGCATCGACAATATCGATAACCTCCTGGGGTGGTGTCTGATAGGTATTTTGGCCTGAAGCAGGAGCGGACATAGTCACGGTTTCGATAAGACTGGCAAGGAACAAAAACGGAACAAGAAATCGGTGAGACATGAGGTGAAAGCAGCCCATTGACTTAAAGCAGGTAGTCCGCAGTGCTGCCAAAGCCCAACCGAAGCCGGCAACCTTTCTTACGGAACCAGGATTTTAGTAGGCTAGCGGGCAATTCGAAAGCGCAAGCAAGTATTTTGCTATCTATTTATAAGCCGTTAGCGGTGGGATCCGTCCTGTTACGCGCAGCCAATTCCGAGTTGCAACACTTCTAGCGTATTGTGGTTCTCACGGGCTTGATCGCAAGTTGGAAATTCCCTATCTACCAGATATGGGAACCGAAGCTGGAAAATCGATACGATTGCTTGCAATGCAAGCCAATCTTGAGTGGCGGCTGGCACTTTGTTTTCTTGCAGTCGTATTCGGATGGCAGAGTGCTGCGACCGGACAGATCAATCTGATTCCTCCTACACAACCGCATCCCCCACAATACGCGCCAGCCCCAATACCGCCTGCAAACCAACTGCCGGTTTTTGAACCATCCCCAAACTACCAACCAAATCCTCAACAGCGCCCGTCCGAAAACCCTCAGTTTTATTCCGCTAGCCAGCCCGTCTATCGAAACCAGCAGCCGTCCCCGCAACAGCTTCCGCCTGGCAATGCTGGTCCGCAACAACCGCTTGGGGCTGCTCCGCAACCCATCGCTCCGCCAAAGACTTCCGCACCAGTAAGCGATGCTGTTTCGATTACGCCCGAAGCGGTGAGCAACCGATTGCAACAGCTGCAAACCGCTACCGATTTGGATCCAACGCTGAAGCAAACACTTACTGCAATCTATGAAGCCATCTCAGCAGAACTCAAAAGTCGATCGGAAAGCGAGAAAGTCCGCAAGGAGTTCATTGCTGCTTTCGAAGCCGCCCCGGCCGCTACCGCCGAAGCAAAAAGGCGGAAAGAGAACCCGAGACCCCGAGTCCTTTTCTCGGAAGGGACTCTCGAAGCAACTTCACGAATCGAAACCCTTCAATCCTTTCAGCTTGAGGTGCAGGCTCTGGCCCAAGCCGCAACGGATGGTCGAGTTCGAGTCGAAACGGCGCTCGTTTCCAGAGAAGCTAGGCGGAAAGAACTCCCTACCTTGCTCGCCGATGACAAGAGTATGATCGCAAGGCTCAATGAAGAACTCGCCTTGCCAGCAGTGGATGGAGTCGACCCAAGAGTCCGCGAAGCCAATACACTGCTCTTACGTGCAAAACTATTGGGGTTGACCGAACGCATCAGCCGCCTCGAGCAAGAGCAACGCACTTACGACGCCGAACTAGAACTATTGCCAATTACCAAGGAAGTCTTGCTCACGGAAGAAAAATTCCAACGTTCGAAGCTTAAGGAAGTGAATGACGAGTTGAGCAAGCGTCGCGAGATTCTGATCGCTAACCAAAAAAGTGTTGCGGAAGGACTCGTCCTCCAAGCGGCGCCCGAGTTCAAAAAACTCGCTGAGCAACTGGTGAAACGCTCAGACGATTGGCTTCAATTGGCGAAGCAGAATGCGTCGCTTCGAGTGGATGTCGATGCAACCACTGGCGAACTGAAACTCTGGACCGAACGCTTCAGGATAATGTCCGAACGCATTTCACCGAAGAGCAGCAAGCATGTATCCAACTTCAATAGTTGGGTCGGACTGATGCTGCGCAAACAACTCAACGAGTTGCCCGACATCCGCCAACTCGCTTTGCGTCAACGTGAATATCAAACACGAATTCTTGCTACCCAATCGCTGATGCTCGAGCTCGACGACTGGAAAGCATCTTCGTCACCTAATTTGGATACTACCGAGCCCTCGCCGCTAGCCAACAATGCAATTGATCAATTTGCAAATGCCCCTGCACGTGACCAGCAACGCATGCTGCAAGCACTCGAACTAAAACTGGTCGATGAATTTCGTCGCGACGCCAGCAGCTACTTTGACAATCTGTTCAATCTAGCTTTGACAAATCAAAAAACCATCGATCAAGTGCGAAGCTACCGGTCGTTCATCGACGAACATGTGCTCTGGATTCGTTCGAGCGAACCCATCAATCGGACCGACTTTCGAGTATTGTGGCCATCGCTCCAATGGCTCTTCGATCTTCAAAACTGGCGAGTCATCCCAACACAGCTTTGGGGTGATCTCTTGACTCACCCATGGGGTTACCTTTTTGGCGTCTCCTGCTACGTCACCCTTCTCTTCAATCTCAAGCGATTCAAAAAACACATTCATTCGCAAGGAGAGATTGCAACGAAATCCAACTGCACCTCCTTTTTGCCAACGGCGCGAGTTGTCGCCGATTCCATTTTACTTAGCTCACCTTTAGCGATCATCCACCTAGTCCTCGGCTGGCGATTGCTAAACACCTCCGAGGGGAATGCGTTTGCAAATGCGATCGCCATGGGGCTGATGGTTAGTGCGAGGTACTTTTTCCCATTGGAACTGATCAGGCAAATCAGTCGAAGCGGTGGCCTGGCAGAAAGCCACTTTCAATGGCCGAGCCGTTCCACTCAACTTCTTCGTAAAAACCTCCGCTGGTTTATCGACTTGGCCATTCCAGCCGTCACCGTAGTTGGCATCGTTGCGCAATTTGGGGAAGCGCGTTGGGAGAATTCGCTGGGACGCCTGACTTACAGCTTGCTCATGTCACTGTGCTTCATTTATCTCCTGGTATTGCTCCATCCAAGCAAAGGGGTGTTTAGCAACTTTTTGAGCCGTAACGCCGGCGGTTGGATTGATCGACTTAAGTACATTTGGTACTTTCTGTTTGCGGTAGGCCCACTTGCGCTGATGACCATGAGCCTAATGGGATACCACTACACGGCCATCCGCTTGTCCATGCTGCTGCATACGACGTTTATTACGCTGATAGGTCTGCTGCTGTTGTCGAGTTTGATCCGAAGATGGCTCCTGCTCAAGCGGCGCGAGATTGTCGTCTCGCAAGCCAGACTGCGACTTGAGGATGCTCGTCGCCGCGACCCAGGCTCCGCAGCATCCAATAGCCAGAACAGCACAGCAAGCTCCCTGGACACGATGTCCGACCTCGCGGAAATCAACGCCCAAACCGTTCGATTGATAGGCAGCACACTCATCTTTGCCGCCATCGGAGCGGTCGCCTTTATCTGGTCAGGCGTTCTTCCGGCGGTAGGGGTTCTCGAATCGGTTGTGCTTTGGACCGTCGATGGAGCTACGCCAGACAAAACGATTCCGATCACTTTGGCGCATCTTTTTGTTGCGATACCCATCGCCATCATGACCGCCGTTGCTGCGAGAAACTTGCCCGGACTACTGGAAATCGCACTACTGCAACACCTTCCCCTCGAAAATGCAGTTCGCTATGCAATCGCATCCCTTTCTCGCTACACGCTGCTGATACTCGGTATCGCCATGACCTTCAACAGTATCGGCGTCCGATGGTCTAGTATTCAGTGGCTGGTCGCAGCCCTGGGCGTCGGTTTGGGGTTTGGCCTTCAAGAAATCTTTGCCAACTTCGTATCCGGACTCATCCTCCTCTTTGAGCAACCTATTCGGGTTGGCGACGTCATAACCCTTGGCGATACAACAGGTAGCGTGTCCCGAATCCGTATGCGTGCCACCACCGTCACCAATTTCGATCAACAAGAACTCATCATTCCCAACAAAGACCTTATCACCGGACGACTGCTCAATTGGACGCTGACCGACTCGACAAACAGAATCATCATTCAAGTTGGAATTGCTTACGACTCCGACCCTGAACTTGCATGTTCGCTCCTCCGTGAGGTCTGCTCCAGTCACCCCAACGTACTAAAGGAGCCAGCCCCTAGCGCATACTTCGAACAATTCGGCGACAGCACGCTCGACCTCAAGGCACGGCTCTATTTAGCCAACCTCGATCAACGCCTGCCAACTCGCCATGACCTGCATACCCAAATCTTGAAACGCTTCGCTGCTGCCGGAATCGAGATTTCATTTCCACAACGTGATCTGCATTTACGAAGCATCCCTAAAGAGTGGGCTTCTATACTCAAAGGGGACAACCTTGCAGATCTCAACTCAAAAGTGGCTCCATCTGCAACGACACAAAAACCAAAAGTCATTCCGCCCGACGTTCCAGCAACTATTCCTAACGCAGCAGGAAACGGGAAATTCCAAGGCGAATAGACTCCGTAAGACTCCATCCGCAACGTTTACTTCCAATCTAGCGGCCATGTCCGCCCCCATCAAAGCACTGAATCTCACCCGAACTTTTTGAACGTTAAAAACTTGAAACTACCAGCGGCAGACTAGATTTTCAGTGAGAACTTTCGTTAAGATTACGTGTTAAGTAATGGACGCAGTTCGCAGCAATCAAATTCTCACTCTAGGTGCATTTCCTTTTATTTGTTTTGAATTTAGGAGAACGAGGAATGTCTGCTGATTGGTTTTTTATGAAGAAGAGTTTTTTTGGGAAATCGAAAACGGTGGGCCCGATTGCGGAAGCCGAGTTTTTGCGCAAGATCGAAAAGGGAGAAATTTCACCCGAAACGATGGTTTCTAGCACATCAAAAACCCATGGTCACTGGATGCATTTAAAAGAAATCCGCGCTGGACTACAGCATTGGAAAAAAACGCATCCATCCTCAAATGGTGCTGCGTAACGTTACAGTCGCAAGCACCACGTCAACCTTTCCCGTAAAGTGATTGCCAGCAACCGCTGGCATGCTTGTATTGATTATTGCTTCGGGTTTGCTGCGGCTTGCATTTTCCGAATGCGAATTCGATTGCCTGCTTCTTGAGGCGAATTCTCGTACTCATACTCTTTGATGGCCGCTGCCACGTCGCCTTGTTGCTCGTAATTCCTGCCCAACAAGTAATGCGCATGTGCATGCCACCTCTCGGTACCGGGGACCTTCAATAACCGATTCGACAGCCAGTCGTTCGAGGTGTCCAGTTTGCCCAAATCACTGCTTAACATCGCCAAGAAAATCGCGACGTCAAACTTGGAACGACGAAAGTACTCTTGTGCTTGTGCGACTCGAAACTTGAACTTGGCAAGCTCTTCTTCCGGCTGCTTAACAATCCCAAGATTCGCTTGGATCGTTCGATCGTACTCCAAATCCTTTAGCGTCTGCTCGTCCACTCGGACATCCATGTAGGATCGCAACGCACCCACTGCTTCCGGCGAACTATCGAACTGGCCTTTGAAATGCAGATTTCTAGCGCGGCTAATGGGTGTATCCATAATAAAAGATCCAAACGACGCAACGTAGCCCATGGAGAACGACGAATTTTCGTTAAGTCGCTCTCGGAGGGATTGATTGTATGCATGCGCTATCCACGGAACATTCCATAATCGCACAGAAACAGCGGGATCAATCTTCGTTAGTTTCTCTTCAAACCCGTCTGCATCCATACTCAATCGAACGCGATTTTCGCCAGTGATGGACCGCTCCAAGGAATGCATTGTCTTTCCCAAAGCAAACGGCTCGACATCGATGAGGGCAACCAGGCTTTTGAGGTCGCTTTGCGCAACGGGATACTCATCAAATCGACCCGGCAACTTCGCTCGACGCAATACCGCTGGGTTTTCTTTTGCCTCTCTCAAGGTCGCAATTCCATCGCCCGATTGGCTAGGAATGGGCAGCCCCCATTGCGGTTCAAAAAGATAGAGTTCACCTCCGATCGGAACCCCGATACACCATAATCGCAAAGAAGCGTTTTCCGTTGCACCCGTCTGGCTTGGCAAGGCCAACACCACACAATCAATTCCCTGTATGAAAGCCAGCTGAGTAAAAACACGCGCTCGCTGCCAAGTTTCTCCTCGCGCGAACATCATCGTTTGCCAAGGCAGTTGCCGGTAAGTCGGAGCTCTGTCGTCGAGTGGCAATTCGGAATTCGTGACCAATCGCATCACATCCTTTGCCTGACCCTCTATCCCGACATTGCAGATCGACCAGTCGAACAGTTTTAATGCGACATCCAGCTGATTCCAATCTTCGACCGACATCTCGTTCTTTCGATGATTCAACCAAGGACTAAACAAGGGGTCACGATAAGGTCGCTCGATAACCCACTTGCCGACCTCCTTCATCATCTGGCATTGCAACAGAAATTCACACTCAGGCTCACCAAACTCAAGCTTTGTCATTCGCTTCGAAAAGTCGATGGTGCGCAAAGTTCCGGACACCGATTCCAGCAAACTCGAGGACTTCCAACTGCTTTGCTCATTGACACTGCTCGACCACGTGTTGAGCTGGTATCGAATCTCCTTCAAAGCAGCCGTTCGATCCATTCGAATCAACTGCGGCAAATAGCGAAAAGCATCCCGAATCGAATCCCGCCGCTCCTTGCCTTGCACCTGTTTGACCTGGATCTGCTTGAGTCGCTTTTGGTTGGCGTCCTCGCAACCTGCCACGCATCCAATCAGCACCAAGAGACATACCATCCATGCGAATAAGCCGCGTGCAGATGGGTCCAAAGAGAAGAATCGCGAATGAGTCGTTGGGAAAGTCTGTGTTCGGTTCATGAATCGATTTTACCCAAGTTGTGCGAATTTCAAAAACAGAACGCCGCAGTTGCTGTTTTGACAATCTGCGGCGTTTGAAATGCAGCGCATGGCGAGCACCGGCTTTACGTATTCCAATCTGCAACGGTTCGCCAAATCGTGAGCACACGCTCCAAAACCTGTTCGAATCGTTCGAGTGGCACCATATTTGGACCGTCGCTTGGACTTTCCTCGGGTCGAGGATGCGTCTCAAAGAAAACGCCATCGATCCCAACCGCGGCTGCCGCCCGAGCTAGCGGTTCCACCATCGCCCGATTACCCCCTGTCGCCCCTCCCAAGCCTCCAGGCTGCTGAACCGAGTGCGTCGCATCAAATACAACCGGCACTCCCATCGCTCGCATGACCGGCAGCCCACTCATATCATTAACGAGTCGCCCATATCCAAAAAATGTCCCTCGCTCACAAAGCATCACGCCGCCGTTACCGCTCGCGTTGACCTTCTCCACGACATACTTCATGTCGCTGGGTGCCATGAACTGGCCCTTCTTTACATTCAACGGCTTACCAGTCGCCGCGCAAGCGACCAACAAATCGGTCTGTCTCGCCAAAAATGCAGGTATCTGTAACAAATCACAAACCTGCCCAACTGCATTGGCTTGCTCGGGCAAATGCACATCTGTCGTAACGGGACACCCGATCTTCTGGCCGACTTTGGCAAGTACCTCTAGCCCGTGGTCGAGACCATGCCCCCGAAAACTCCCCGCGCTCGTGCGATTCGCTTTATCGAACGAGCCCTTGAATACATAGTTCACTCCAAGCCGATCACAGATGGAGTTTACCGTTTCAGCAATTTCGAGACATAGGTCGAGAGACTCTATAACGCACGGACCCGCTATCAAAAGCAATCTCTGCGAATCGCCGCAAACATGCGACCCGATGCGTACCGGCGCAACATCTAATCTCGCCATTCGGTTCGCCCTTTTTGGTCAGCGTTGAGAAAAGTTGATCTGGCTCGATGGAAAACATTGGAGTTAGCGACAAAGGCGAGGATTTTGACATTGCCCGGGACAACACACAGGTTTCCAGTGCGAACGCCAACGCTTCGCTTATTGCGTCAACAAAATCAGCCCGTCATGCCGCCGTCGACCGTCAACACCTGACCGGTAACATAACTCGCCGCCTTGCTAGCCAAGAAAACAACACATGCCGCGACGTCATCGGCTGTCCCAAGTCGATTCGCCGGCACACGCTTCTTCACTTCGTCCGTAACAGCTGGCCCCAACGCCCGTGTCATATCGCTCTCGATAAACCCTGGAGCCACCGCATTAACCGTAATTTTTCGCTTAGCCATTTCGCGAGAAAGCGATCTGGTGAAACCAATCATCCCAGCCTTAGTCGCCGAGTAGTTGGTCTGTCCAGGGTTGCCCATCAAACCGGATACACTGGACATGTTAATGATCCGACCATATCGTTGGCCCATCATGATTCGAGTCGCACCACGACAAAAAAGAAAGCAACTCGTCAAGTTCGCAGCAATGATCTCGTCCCATTGCATGTCGGTCATTCTCGGCAATAACGTGTCGCGAGTGATCCCAGCGTTGTTGACGATAATATCCAGACGCTTGTACTCGGTCTCGATTTGCTCGAACAGCTTTTCAATCGATTCTCGGTCCGTTACGTCGCACGCGATAGCCACCGCCTCGCCACCTGCTGCTTGAATTTGCGAAACAGTCTCCGCCAGCTTGTCCGCGTTGCGAGCCACACACAGCACCTTGGCTCCGTTTTCTCCCAACCGGACGGCTACCGTCTGCCCCAACCCCTGTGATGCACCTGTCACCAGAGCGATTTGGCCAGAAAGGTCCGCCGACAAACCCAATGAACTCAAAGACATGTTTACTTTCCTATCGAGAACGACTTAGTCGCCAAAACATTAACAAGCTGCTTTGCGATCCACTCGCTTAAGCGTTCCGGCCAAAACTCGGCCAGCACCGATTTCGTAAAACTGATCCACACCAGCCGACAGGAGATTCCTTAGAGTGCTCTCCCACTGCACTGGAGAAACGACTTGTTTCATCAGCAAAGGCGAGAACTCCGCTGCGATTGCATGCGGCTGTGCGTCAACGTTGGAAAAAAGAGGGAACCTAGGATTCTTGAAGTTGGTAGACTCGAGGGCTTTTCCCAATCGTTCCACCGCAGGCTTCATAATGTCAGTGTGAAACGCACCTGCCACACTCAATCGAATGGTTCGCATCGCGCCAGCTGCAACAGCCTTTTCGTCGATCGCCTCGATCGAACCGAGATGCCCCGAAACCGCAATGTTGCCCGGACAAAGAAGATTGGCAATTTGCAAAATTTCGCCATCCCTTCGAGCCGCGTCACAAACCGCGTCCAATTGTGCTGCGTCGAGTCCTAACACGCTCGTCATCCCGCTCGGAACTGCCGACGCAGCTTCCTGCATCGCAGACCCTCGCTGTTGGACCAACCTCACTCCATCGTCAAACGAAATAGCCTCTGCACACGCAAGAGCGCTGTACTCTCCTAGACTCAGGCCAGCTACTGCAACCACCGAATCGAGAATATCCGGATGATGTTCCTTAAAATCTGCCAACGCGGCCATCGCATGCACGAACAACGCAGGCTGACTGTGATTCGTCAAATGCAATTGAAGCTCAGGTCCCTCAACACATAATTTGGCAAGATCGTAGCCGAGAATATCGGATGCCTTAGAGAACAACGATCTCGCAGTTGCGCTACGATCCAGCAACCCCTTTCCCATCCCTAGGAATTGAGCTCCCTGACCAGGGAAAAGCAATGCGATGTTGGGCACTCTACAGCTCTACTCTTCGCCCATCTGGACAACGACTCGACCCATGTAATATCCACATTTGGGGCAAACCGTATGCGTTGGGACGACCGTGCTGCACTTCACACAAACCTGCAATTGTCGCGGTTTTTTGGAATGGTGCGCTCGACGCATACCTGATCGGGAGTTGGAGTGTCGTCGCTTGGGAACTGCCATTTTTCTTACTCAAACAAAATTAGTTACTGAAGTACTTGTTTTTTCAAGGGAGCAAAAGATTACGAATCATGCGAGTAACTGTCAAGCCGAAAGGACCCGACGAACCAATACTCCACTCGCCTGCCCCTGCGAAGAATACGAAAGACTGATAAAAGCCTCCCCTGGGCCCACTGCTGCATCAGCAGCTCTAATTGGACAGCGGGAGTCTGGTTTTCCGCAGTTGAGCAGCGGAAACATTTTCTGATGGTGCAAAGCAAGGCAGCTAGCAATAATTTCCACCGCTGCACTCCCTGCACCCAAGTTACCAAAATAACTTTTCGCAGCGGTTACGGGGATTTCTTCGCCCTCCAATGCGTCGTGGATGCCATTCGCTTCCGACCTGTCCGACTCGACCTCGCTCTTGCCACAAGCATGAATATGTGAATTGCCTGCTTTCATTTTTAAGCCAGCGGCTTGCCCCTTGGCAACCAAACCTGAGACAACGTTTTTCGTAGCGATTCGCACGAAATCGCGAGCCTTGCCAGCGAAAACGCTGCCGACCGCCGATCCGACGCCACCGATGACTTCGCCCCAAATCATTGCCCCTCGAGCGACCGCATTCTCAAGCGACTCGAGAACTAAGGCTCCGGCCCCCTCGCCAAGCACGGTCCCGTCCCGATCCGAGTCAAATGGACGAGACATTTCGCCAGGATTGGCACGCGGGCTTGCCAGTTTTTCTGAAGCGGCGAAGTGCAAAGCCCGCAGCGGCTCCAGCCGTGCCCCTGTTGCGCCTGCCAGCATCACATCGGCTGCGCCACGTCGGATCGTGGCCACCGCTTCGGCAATGGAAGCAGAACTGCTGGCTTCTCTAATGGTAACGGAGTTGCTAGGCCCACGGAGATCGTTGTAGATGGCAACATGGCTCGCAGGCATATTGGGCAAGTATTTTAAAAGCCAAAGAGGGTTTACCTTGGGACGTCCTACCGTGGGCCAAAGAGGCATTTGAAAGAGTTTTTCGGAGTCGAAACAGGCTGCGATTCCATCGGAAAACTCTTCGGGGCGGGTCAGAATGTAGTCGCTACCGTAAACGATGCCTGTCCGTTCAGGATTCCGGCTTTCGGGTGCAGCCAAACCGCTATGGGCGAGTGCCATTTGGCAAGCGGCGACCCCCATTTCGATTTCGCGGCACATCACTTTTTGGTTTTTTTTGATGGCTCGCTGAAGCGATTTTTCGAGCGGACCGAAGTTCTCAATATCGCCGGTAAAGCACTTGGCCTGTCCGCCAAAAGGGAGATCGAGCCCACCGATAGGCAGACAATCCAGAGAGGAAACGCCTGTTTTTTCGTTGACCAAGTTCGTCCAAAACGTTTCAAGGTCACGTCCAATGGGTGAAACGACCCCAAGGCCAGTGATAACAACACGTCGGATTGGGTTGGACATCATCAGAGATTGAAACAGGACAAAACGGAATCGTTGGCGTTTTCAGAGCGAGCAGCATAACCGGCAGGCGTGGATTCGACAACCAAAGCCAAAAAGCCGCAGCAACTGCCTACGGTCCCGGTCGCCCGCCGACAGTCCCGACAAGTTGAACTTGACATCAAACGCGACAACGTGACAATCCGTAAACGGAAGGACGGTTAGCTCAGTTGGTTAGAGCACCACGTTGACATCGTGGGGGTCGTTGGTTCGAGTCCAATATCGTCCACTGTTAAAATACCAGCCGAATCATTGTTCAAGTTACCTTCTGGTGTTCAGAAGTGCGGCGATTTCCAAATGGCGCAAAACGGTGCATACCGTTTTGTTCATGGAGACGCTGAAAATGCCGAAGCTAGTAACGTCAATTCCGAAGTATCGTAAACACCGAGCAAGTGGCCAAGCGCTGGTCACAATCAACGGTAAGGACCACTATCTAGGTCCGCATGGCACCAAAGCTAGCAAGCTGGAATATGATCGTTTAATCAATCAGTGGATTGCAAGCAGCCGGAACCCCCTGTTTGGTTTGCCATCGGAGCAATGCGGGGAGCCGTCCCTATCGGACTTGATGAACGCCTACCGAAAGTGGGCCGTCAAATACTACCGACATCCAGACGGCAAGCCGACGGGGACCGCCGACAATATCGCGCCATTCATGCGACGGATTCGGGAATGGTATGGCAAGGTTCCTGTATCGGAATTCACCCCTTTGGCGTTCAAGGATGTTATCAAACGTCTAATCGATGAAGGTTTGAGCATTTCGACCGTAAACGATTACATCGCCAGATTGAAACATATGTTTCGATGGGGAGTATCTGAGGAGCTGGTCGGGGAACCGGTACTGCGCAGGCTGGAAACCGTATCAAGTGAACACCAAGGACGAAGCCAAGCCAAAGCAAGACGAATCGTAGATGCGGTTCCGGCTGAGGTTGTCGAACAAACAATGGCAAAAATACCGGTCGTT
>JANMNR010000549.1:0-15429 GCA_031368325.1 Pirellula sp. | reverse complement strand
ATCTCGATGCCAGCACTATTCCCTCGGCGACCAGAAGAATCTTAGTGAGCGATGGCGAGTTTAACCTCGGTGTGCCAAGGCGGTCCGATCTCTCGTGGGGCGTGCGATTGCGGAAGGTCAATGGCAAGTGGGAACAGGTTTCGCCGATCGAACCAGCTTCGACCGATCTTCGCAAGAAACATGACCTACAAGGGCCGATAGACGACGCGTTCATGGGCCCTTTTCTTTTTGTCAAACCGACATCAACCGGAAATCATCCGAAGGTGGACCAATGGGTCGAAGCGGAATTCAATCGGGCCGTGCGAGAATGGCATCGTCAAATGCGCGGCGATGTGACCGTCAAGACGTCGGACGATCTCAAACCGGAGGACATCGAGAACTACAACGTGATACTTTGGGGCGATGCCAAGAGCAATGCAACCCTCGCAAGAATAATCGATAAACTACCTCTTCAGTGGAACTCTGAAAACATCGGAGCAAGAGGAATCAACTTCGCATCGGCAACGCACGTGCCCATACTGATTTATCCCAACCCACTCAATCCAGCCCGATACGTCGTAATCAATAGTGGGTTTACGTATCGCGAGTACGATTACCTAAACAACGCAAGGCAGATTCCAAAGTTACCGGACTGGGCGATCGTCGACATATCCACACCGCCCGATTCGAAGTCGCCGGGTAATGTAGTTGACGCTGATTTCTTCGATGAGAAATGGGCTTTAAAACGTCAACGCCAGGTGGATTCCAAGTAGGGATGCCGGCGATTGAGACAAGTGCTTAAACGCAGGACGCCGAAGGTGCGAGCTGTCGAATGTCGAAAACATAGGATTAGCTCAATGTCGCGATACGTACGGGAATGTATCCCCTTTTCCACGCGCAAGCTTGTTTCTTTTGCCACCTTGAGTTTCGTCAATTAGGTCGATACACGGATCGCCCGTATAGCATATTTCGCCAAAGTACGCGAACACACTTGAATCGCGTGTAACAAACATCGGCGCCAATTTGCCCGCTGACGTTACTTCGGTCGACGAGAACTCACGAATGTCAGGTCCCCGCGTTGCTGGCTGTTCGGCATCGGACATGCGATACCCTGCACCGGAGTCTGGGGTTACGAGATTTGCAAGGGCCCGCCGATATCCCTGCGTTTGGCAGTCACGTAGATATATGCGACCGCCGTTAAAGTTGATCACGGCTGGGGCATTCTCGGCGCCAGGCAGCCCCTCAAGTTTGGATTCGATCATGGCCATTGTTCCGTAGGTCTTAATCGCTGGAACTCGGTTCTTGCTATGAAGTCCCCGAATAACAATGGTCTGCCCCTCGTTGGAAAAGCCGACTTCGCTTTGCTCTCGAAGGGTAATATCCTCCAACGTTTGACTATTCACCGCCAGCGCCGACTGCATCCCAACTCGAAACCCGAATATATCGCAATTCTGAACGAGCAACGGGCCGTTCATATCGCGATGACTGAGGTGGAGGCCAATCGCCGCCTTCTTGGAGCGATCGATCAATTGAACGTTTCGAACCGCGCCGTAGTTGTTGGAATAGAATTGCAATGCGATGGCGCCAGGATTGTTTTCGCCTACGTCAATCGTAAGGTCTTCGACGTAATTGTGAAACCAATCAGCTGACCCGAAACCTCCGCACCACATCATGGACTTTGGCTTCGATGGGTCATCAAAGACGCCGTCTTTCAAACGCAGGATGGTCTTGCTTGCTCCCTGACCTGCGATCCAATTGAAGCCCCATGCTGCCTTGCCACTCGAATGGCGATTCGACCAGTTGATGGACTTGGAGATAAGATATGTTCCTTCGGGAAAGTACAAAACGCGATGCTGTCCCATCAAATCATCAATGGCGTGTTGAATCGCCAGGGTATCGTCCGAAACGCCATCACCATGAGCTTGGTAGGGAGCTTCACGGACATTGACGACCCACTCACTCTTTGGAAACTGCACATTCGTGTCTGGAGCAATGAACGCACCATGGTCCTGCGACAAGGCCACAGGCGCAACTAGGCAAATAAGGAAAAAGAAAAAATGTCGATTTACGAAGGAACTTGACATGCTGACTACCTGTGGAAGAAAACGGTTGCAAGCACTGTATCGAAATGACCATACGCCTCGCAACGTCTAAAAGGCTCGCGCTTACTTGGTTTTCGGGCCGTACATTAAGAGCGCTCTCACTTGTGGTGCAAGTTGTCGCATGGCATGCTATTCTAACAGTGAACTCCTCCAAGCAAATCACAGTTGCACTTGCCTTCCTATCACCACTTCCCCACCAAAGACTGAGGTATTTATGTTTACCATTGGCGATTGTTTTCGATGTCCCGCTATTCCGTTTCCACGGTCTTATCGTTTCCAGCTTCAGATTCTCATTGTAGTTTTTTTTGTACTTGCTCTCGCGCGACAGGATTTGCAGGCGGAAACCTATACTTCGCCAGCCAAGGCGGGAGCCATTTACAAAATGCAAGGTGAGTATTTGGGTGTTGTCGAGGCTTGGGGTGGGACGTGGGGAGCACAAGTCATCGCAGTGAGTGAAAAGAAAGTTTCCATACACCTGCTAGAGGGCGGCTTGCCAGGACAAGGATTCAAGGGCGGACCGCCGAGCAAAACCGTCGAAGCAAGCATCGATGTCGCCAAAGAGATAGCGGAGGCAGCAAAAGACGCAGTAACAATTTTATTGAAACCACAGGCGTTGGAGATTCGAGACGCGGCTGGGAAAAAAATGGGGGAACTGACCAAAATTCTTCGTGAGAGCAAGACATTGGGAGCTCGTCCCGCCATTGATGCTATCGTGCTCTTTGACTCGAACAAGATCAACGATTTCGATGGCAGCAAGATCGGAGAGGATGGTCTACTCGGCGTTGGCGGAACAAGCAAAGAGCGATTTGGCGATCACCGAATGCATATCGAATTTCGAACACCGTTTCAACCCGATGATTCAGGCCAAGGGCGTGGCAACAGCGGCGTCTACATTCAAGGCCGGTACGAGCTTCAAGTTTTGGATTCGTTTGGGCTGGCTGGCGAAAACAACGAATGCGGTGGTATTTATCAGATTGCAAAACCTCTACTTAATATGTGCTATCCGCCCCTTTCCTGGCAGACTTACGACATCGATTTCAAGGCGGCTACTTACGACGCTTCGGGCAAAAAGACCGCTAACGCCAAGTTAAATGTAAAGCACAATGGCGTCGTGATTCACGACGCACTTGAGCTGCCGAAAGGCACGCCCGGCAAAGACTCCGAATCCGCAACCCTAGGTCCTTTGTTTCTACAAGACCACGGCAACCCAGTCGTCTTTAGGAATATCTGGGCTCAAAAAACAACCAATTAAGATATTTCTTTTGCTGAACTAACGTAGCGAAAACCCCCATTGAATGCCCCGAATGCGAAACGATTGGCATTCGACTAAAGAACAGTCGCTTGCGCAATTTCTTCATGAAAACGTAACCTGTTCTTCATACTTTTTCGTACTCGCTCGATCATCATATGCACCCACACGAGGCCGCGTTGGGTGGCAACGTAGCAGAAATCTGTTTTTGGGATGAAATCGAGTTATGAAAAGAACCTTTCTTGGGCTTTCGAAAAGCCGGACCGGCGTCAGGGCTGGTTTTACGTTGGTAGAGTTGTTGGTAGTTATCGCTATCATCGGCATCTTGGTAGGATTGCTTCTGCCAGCAGTCCAAGCAGCTCGCGAAGCAGCTCGGCGCATGCAGTGCTCAAACAACGTTAAGCAACTTGGCTTGGCTGTTCACAACTTCGAGTCGGCCTACAAGCGATTGCCACATAGCGGCCAATGCGGTTCCACGGGCAGCACAACGACCGCGTATACGATTCACTCGACCGCAACCCAGTTGCTCCCATACATTGAACAGAACGCCGTCTACAATCTCTTCGATGTGACATCGAACCCGTTCCCTTTGTATTGTGGATCAAACCCAGTCCCTAATGCGGCGGGGCACTACGTCGCAACGACCGGGGCTTTGATACATAGGAACGCCAAGGGGCGAGCCTACGATGATCCAGGTCATCCATCGGGCCAAGTTGCTGCCAGAGCGCAAATCGCCGCGTTCATTTGCCCCTCGACGCCGATTGACGGACCGTCCCGCGATCCAATCTCTGGGTTCGGCGGATTTGACTATATGTTTCCAGATTTGTCTGACGTAAATTCAACCGTCGGCTCGGCCAATTTTGGTGCTCGCGAGCAGCCGACCGGAACTCCAGCCTGGACAGCGCAAGCGGTTGCCGGATTTTTAAATTGCGACAACGGTGGATTCGGGAGAGTTACCGACGGTACTTCCAATACTGTAATGATGATCGAGGATGCCTCGCGCGCCCACCCCAGCGTTTCTCGCTTCGGTGCTCTGTCGGCAAGAAATTCGCCGGTCTCCGGGCCAGCGAATCCGATCGCTTGGACGGGCGGTTCGGCCGGTGGTCGACGCGTTTACGCATGGGCGGATCCCGATGCGGTATCCAATGGATATTCCGGACCAAGCAACGCTCTTCCGGCAGCAACCGCAAACAGAATTGCCAAGATCAACCAGTATGGTTCTCCAATCGGCGGCCCAACGACCGGTACTGTTTTGTGCCCATGGACGCAAAACAACTGCGGACCAAATGATGAGCCGTTCGCGTTCCACACGGGTGGAGCGAACGCAGCCATGGGTGACGGATCGGTGCGATTCATGGCAGCATCAACGGATGGGGTCATTCTGAAGTTCATGATTGGTGCATCGGATGGCAACGTTGTGGCGACTCAGGAATAGACTGGATTGGTTAACGAAATGAAAAATTTGTTTTTGATTTTGACTCTCATGTTGAGCGTGGGTTGCGGTACGGCAACCACTCCCATGCCTGCCCCTACAGCAATCAAGGGCAAGGTTGAATTGACTGGAGGGAAACCAGCCAGCGGATTGTTGCTAAATTTGTATCCACTTGAGGGTCAGCACCCCGGCGTCTTTGACGTCGCCGAGGATGGGAGTTTCAAGGGAGAGGCAATTTCCGGCAAGTACTCGTACTTTGTCACAAAGGGATCTGCAAAAAATTCGGAGCAAACGTTGAAGCTCGTGAACGCAAAGTTCTACTCAGCTGACTTAGCCAGAACATTTGTGATCAAGGCTGGAGAAGACATCAAGCTCACGCTTGAGTAGTAAGAGCCACTTTCACGACTCGTGAGAAGAATAAAGGGCCGGTTTTGCAACGCAGAACTGGCCCTTTTTGTTTGAAGTCGATCCTGTTTAACCTGCCCACCATTCCGAAAAATCTCACTCCCATCTTTACAAGGATTGGAATAGGGAAAAAACATGGTGCGACTTGGTCTAAAATTCCAAAAGTACTTTGGTCACGGAAGCGTAACAGGCTCGCTATGCAGCCTTGAAAAGGCAGCTTTCCCGCGAAATCGCAGTTTTTGCTGCATCGCAAGACGCATCGGCGGGGTGCTTCGCGACTTTGCGAGAGCAGCAGCATTACGGGCGGTTCGCTCCAGTCTTACAACGATACAGACGTTCGGGGCCGATTTCTGGAAGCTACCGCCAAAAACGGTTTCTACCTTGGTATAACATTACGCCTCTTCTTGCGCCTCATTAACTCAAGGATTCACGCCGAAATGCTTGCCAAGCTCAAGACCTATTCGCTTCTTGGTATCGAGGCGATGCCGGTCGACGTCGAAGTGGATATATCCCCTGCGCCATTGCCCAAGACCGTCATCGTGGGTTTGCCAGAGCAAGCCGTCCGCGAGAGCATCCATCGCATTGAACGTGCCTTGGTCAACGGCGGCTTCACACGCCCGCATGATCGAGTCGTCATCAATCTCGCACCAGCTGACTTACCTAAACAAGCGACCAGTTTTGATTTGCCTATTGCGATTGGAATTCTCGTTGGGGCGGGGCAGTTGGAATCGGATGTTTTGGAGCAGTATGCTGCCGTCGGAGAATTGTCTCTCGAAGGTCAAATGCGAAACGTCAAAGGGGTCCTTTCGATCGCTATCGCGGCTGCAAAGCAACCTGGGATACGCGGTCTTCTTGTACCTTCCGAAAACGCTCAAGAGGCCGCGGTCGTCGAGGGGCTCGATGTGATTCCGATCGGCTCACTGAATGAAGCGGTCGGATTCTTGTCCGGCAAACTGCAGATTGAGCCTATGCCATCCAAGCTCAACGAAATCTACGAGACCTTCTCGAAGTACGAAGTCGACTTTAGCGACGTGCGAGGCCAAGAGATGTCTAAACGCGCAATGACCATCGCAGCAGCTGGTGCCCACAATTTGATTATGCTCGGTCCGCCAGGTTCTGGAAAAACGATGCTGGCAAAACGATTACCGTCCATTTTGCCGACTCTCTCAGCCACCGAGTCGATCGAGACGACTCGAATTTATTCGGCCTTGGGTCGTTTACAACCTGGCCAACCCCTCATGGTGCAGCGTCCCTTTCGCTCGCCCCACCATACGATTTCGGACGCAGGTCTGGTCGGCGGTGGCAGCCCACCTGCGCCCGGCGAAGTCTCCCTTGCAAACAATGGGGTCCTTTTCTTGGATGAACTGCCAGAGTTCAATCGCAAAACGCTTGAGGTAATGCGGCAACCGCTTGAGGATCGCGTCGTTACGATTTCTCGTGCAATGCGCAGCACAACCTTTCCAGCCAACTTCATGTTAATTGCTGCGTTGAATCCATGCCCCTGCGGTTACAGAACAGACCCACGTCGATCCTGCAATTGCACCCCACCGCAAATAGAACGTTACATGTCCCGTATTAGCGGACCACTGCTTGATCGTATAGACATTCACATTGAGGTGCCTGCCGTTCCCTTCAATGAGCTAACCAATGGTCCGCCGGGTACGAGCAGTGCCGAGATACGTGCGTCAATCGAAGCAGCGCGATCTATTCAATCCAAACGATTTGAAAAGAGCCTTACCAATACCAATGCGCAAATGAGCAGTCGTGAGCTTCGAAAATTCTGTATCCTTGGCAAGGCCGAGCACGAACTGATGCGGGTCGCCGTTACCGAAATGGGGCTGTCCGCCCGAGCGCATGATAAAGTCCTGCGTGTCGCACGTACCATTGCAGATTTGGAATCCGCAGAAACAATCCAAGCACACCACGTTCAGGAAGCCATCAACTACCGTATGCTCGACCGAGATATCTTTTCGTAAAGCGAAAGCGTCGCATTGTTGAACACTCTAGTCGGCATGGGATTCATAAAGTCCTATACCTTTTTCTATGCAAGCGACCAACCAGCACGCGGAGTTCGGGATATGAACTCGTCCGCTTGCGGGCAATTGGTTGCGCGAAGGGTCTTTGCATCCCACTCTAGCTTTTTGTTCGATCGAAAGGCCACGTTGCCAAGATGGTTGGCGATCGTAAGCAACCCCGCATAACTAAACGGACTACCTGTCGGAGTTCCATTTTGAATAGCAAGAAGCCATTCCTGATGTTGGCCAGGCGAATTGCGAATAAACTGTTCCGGTCGAACAAAGTCTTTGAACTTTTCTTCCGGCAGCAGGACGTGCTTATCGTAGTCCGAAAGCACCATTCCTTTGTCACCAACAAATAGAATTCCCGATCCCCATTGTGGAATACCTTTGTCCTTCCAAATTTGGGGCTTGTGCGTTCCCTGATACCACGACACCTTGCAAGCGGGCATTTCACCTCGAGCAGCATACTCGTAGATCGCGGTCATTGAGGCAGGGGCAATTTCGCGATGTGGCTTGTCACCGATGGCCTCGACGGTTTTGGGTGCGTCGAGCTTGAGTGCCCAAAACGGCAGGTCGATCATGTGACTCCCGAGATCGGACATGGTGCCGCTGCCGAAATCCCACCAGCGATACCACTTTGGGCCAGGGAAATAAACGTCATGATAAGGTCGCATGGGTGCTGGACCGATCCACGTGTCCCAGTCTAAGTGGGCCGGCGGTGTCATCGATTCCGCTGGGCGATCTGAAACAAAGACGATGTCCTTGTTCGCGTCAGAGTCTTTCTTGCTCTGGAGCCCCCACGCTCGTGAAGTCCAGACGTGGGCTTCGTGAACATTGCCAATGGCTTTGGACTGAATCAATTCGACCACGCGACGATAGTTTGGCATCCCGTGGATTTGCGTTCCCATTTGGGTGGCTACGTTGGCTTCCATAGCAGCTTGCATGATCCGATGAGATTCGCCAATGTTGTGCGTCAAAGGTTTTTCGCAATAAACGTGTTTCTTTTGTTGCAACGCAGGGAGCGTCGCAAAGGCGTGGGTGTGTTCGGTCGTACTGACAACGACCGCGTCCACATTCGCCAACTCATCCATCAGCTTTCGAAAATCGGTGTACCGTCGAGCTCGCGTATGCCGTTCACCCGCCTTGTCCAAATGATTGCGGTTTACATCGCAGATCCCGACGACATTTACCGAACCCGTATCGTAGAGCGTTCCCAAGTTTCCACCGCCTCGTCCGCCAACCCCCACGAAGGCGACGTTCACTTTATCATTCTGAGCAACCGCTCGCTTCGATGGTCCGAATAGCGTGCAAGCAGCCGAGCTGCCCGCTGTAATTTGCAGAAATCGTCTTCGTGAGGCACGGGCCGAAAGTTTCATCGTAAACCAATCTGAAAGTTGGGAGAGGGAGGAAGTGGGCTTCGTATTGGGTTCGAAGTTCCGGGAACCGTTTAGACTGTGGGTGGACTCGAACTGTACAACCCCGCCGCTACGCGGGTTAAGCATGAAGCATTATCCTCGAATGTCGTAACACCAAATGTCACCTTGATCTCGGACGTAGAGCCGACCGTTAGAGATCACAGGATGCGTCCAGGCTTTGGCATTGCCATGGTCGGTGGTACCGGGCGGTGTGCAGGTACCGAGGGACTTGTATCCGTCCGGCGAAGCTTCGATCATGGCGAGCTCATTCTTATCGCTGTGCAAATACAACTTGCCGTCGGCGAAACAAACCGCCGAAGAACCTATTCCACGCTCTTGCCATTTGATCGTTCCAGTGAGATAGTCGACGCAAGACATCGTTGCACCAATCGAGCCATAGAGGTTGCCATCGATCAAAATGCTGCCGCCCATGCCCGCAGGCAACGACTTTGCAAAGTAGATTTCTTTTGGCTCACTCTTGGTTCCGGACACTTGAACAAGCGCCCCGCCGACTCGACTGGCTGCCGAATAGACATAGTTGTCTTTGACGACGGGCGTCGCGATGTTGGCTTGTGCGTCCGACGTTTTTGTATAACGCCACAGCAGCTCACCTGAGTCTGCCTTAAGTCCAACAACCCCTTTGCCGAGGAATAGGACATACTGCTTAACGCCGTTGATGTTGGTGATGATCGGCGAGGAATAACTAGCAGCGTCCCCCTCGGACATAGGCGATTTCCAAATCATTGTACCGGTGGTTTTTTGAAGTGCGACGACGGTGGCGGCCGAACCACCTGGCGAGCAAATCAACACATCGCCATCGATCAAAGGGGACTCGGTATAGGCCCACATTCCAGCCACACCACCGAAGTCGCTTCGCAGATTCTTTCCCCATTTCTTTTGCCCTGACTTGGTATCAAGGCAAACGAGATCGCCATCGGAACCAAGCGCGTAGACCGAGTCGCCAGACACGGTAGGAGTGGCTCGTGTTCCCGGATACTGAGGGCCCTGATTTGCGCCGACCTTTCCAATCGCTGTCGACCAAAGCTTCGCGCCGCTCACGGTTGAAAGCGCGATTACTTCTTCTTTCTCATTCCCTTGATTGGCGATAACAAATAGGCTTTCGCCGACGACGGACGGAGTAGAGTATCCGCTGCCAAGATTCTTTGCTTGCCAAAGCAGTTTTGGACCACCCTCGGGCCATTTAGCCAGCAAGCCCTTTTCGGACGACTTGCCATCCCGTTGTTCGCCGCGCCACTGGGACCAGTCGTCGGCAGCCGTGAAACTTGGAACCAACAATAACGATACGATTGACGCTACCATGCGACACTTCGTGATGTGTTTCTTTGCAATCCAATTCATGTCCAACTCCCTATTCTGTTTAAATGCAGCCCAAGTTTTCAAGCTAACAGTATAGCGGTGTTGCGACACCCGCGTCGATCCAAGCCAACGGCTCGATTTACACGGAAATACGATTTCTACCATTGCCATATCGTTTCTTCGCAATCGGTAGCTTGCCGACGAAGTCGTACAATGGGAAAAATCCGAACTGCTATGGAACGCAATCCTTAGGCGAGCAGCAGAGGAACCAACGCGATCTATTCTCTCGGCCCGACTCCCTGTTGCGTCTTCCAAAATCCGCCCAGAGCGTGGTCGAATTGCAATCGTGAGCCAGGCGCTTCGCTTGCGATTTTGCCGTCCACAAAAACCGTCCTACCACCCACGAAGACCCGTGTCGGCCAGCCTCTTAGTGTGTCACCTGCCCAAGGAGACCACTTGGTCTTGGTAAACTGCTCTTCGTTTTTGATGGTGCGGGTTTTGTTGGGATCAACCAGCACGAGATCTGCATCGTAGCCAACTTCGATGCGTCCTTTGCCTACGATTCCCCAGACGCGAGCGGGCGCGTCACTGGTCCAGCTTGCTATCTGCTCCCAAGTACACTCGCCTCGCGATGCTCGATCGAGGAGCAATGCAAAGTAGTTTTCAACGGCGGGTAGTCCGCTCGGAGATTTTGGATAAGGTTGGCTCTTTTCCTCAAGCGTGTGCGGCGCGTGGTCGGTCGCGACGACTTGTATGACACCGTCCAAAAGCGCTTGCCATAGCTTTGAATTGTCGCTCTTGGTCTTGATCGAAGGGTTCATCTGAATGAGCGAACCAAGGCGAGCGTAGTCGTCGACGTTGAAATGCCAGTGATGGGGACAAAGTTCTGCGGTGATCAAGTTACCGTGGTCAGCGATGATAGGAATTTCTGCGGCAGTGCTAACGTGCAAAACGTGGAACCGATGGTTGTAACGCTTTGCTAGATCGAGTGCACGGCGCGTTGCGATCACCGCTGCTGTCACATCGCGAATATTCGAGTGATCTGCGATCTTGTTTGTGTCGCCGAGCCTCGCATGATTCTGCCGCACGGTGGTTTCATCTTCGCAATGGGCGCAGATAGGGACTTTGGTTTCTGCAAAGATTCGTTCGAGCGCTTCTTGATCGTCGACCAGTAGATCGCCGGTACTCGAACCGATAAAGATCTTAATCCCTGGGACTCCGGTGGCTCCGATCAACGCATCGATATTGGTTGTGGTCGCTCCGATGTAGAATCCATAATTGACAATCGATTTGGACGCGGCCAACTGAACCTTATCTTCGATTAGCGATTGGTTGATGGCGGCGGGTTTGGTGTTTGGCATTTCCAAGAATGAAGTAACGCCCCCGGCGGCACAGGCTCGCGAGGCGGTAAATAAGTCCTCTTTGTGCGTTAGGCCGGGTTCACGAAAGTGCACTTGGTCATCGATCAATCCTGGAAAGAGAATGAGCCCAGTTGCGTCGACAACCTCTGAGGCGGCGGTTGTCGGAGCCGCATCTACGCTGACGATCACTCCATTTTCGACCAGCAGATTCGTTAGGGCGCGACCTCTTGGGAGGATCGCGGTCGCGTTTTTGATCAATAAAGAGTGTGACATGGTTGGCGGTGCATAGATGCGAGTTGGGAAGTATACTTGGCCGAAGTCCAGTTTACCTAGATTTCGATCCGCTGACAGATGAGGCCAAGACGTGACCAAATTCCAGAAAGCAAGCCGTTTGGTTTCAAGCCTTTGGGGTTCCCTTTGCCTAGCGATGTTCACTGTTCTATCAGGTGGAGGATGCCAGGCCCAAGACCTAACAAAAGCAGACCCAACGCCCAGGGTGCTCGCGGGTTGGCACGACCGCGTGGAGCAGGCGTTGAAAAACGGCAAGGCCGACGAAGCACTTCGTGAAATGGATGCGGCCATCAAAAACTTTCCGAACAACTCGCAACTGCTCAGTATTCGAGGCTCCCTGCGATTTCGTAGCGGCAAGATAAACGAGTCCATCGAGGATTTCGATAAGTGCATCGAACTGAGCCCTGAGACCAAGCCGTATCTGTGGCAACGTGGTATTGCGCTCTATTATGCCGAGCGCTACAAAGATGGACTCGAACAGTTTGCGGTGCATCGAGAAGTGAATCCGAATGACGTCGAGAATGCGTTCTGGCATTTTCTTTGCAATGTACGACTTAACGGCCTTGAGGCTTCGCAGAAGGATGTGTTGCTCGCAGGCTTTGACCGACGGGTGCCGATGTCTCAAGTACAGAAATTGATTCAAGGAAAGATGACTACGGATGAAGTGATTGCGGCGGCAGAAAGTGGCGGTGCCGGAACAGGGGGACAGAAGCTTGCGCGTTTTTACGGATACCTTTACGTCGGCCTTTACTACGACGCACTGCAGGACACAGCCAAAGCCAAACAGTGGCTGGAGAAGTGCGTGGAGCAGGACGGCGATAGCTATATGGGCGACGTCGCAAAAGTCCACTTGCAGTGGCTTAAGGCGAAGAAGTAGAGAGGTGGCCGACGTAGCCCGCGATGGCGGGCATTATGCTGGTCGGTCAAGAATTGGTGTATTGAAGATTGGGCTTGAGCGAAAAAACTGCCTAACTGCTTTTGCGCGGACGCCAAACTGCATTCGCCCTCGGGGCTATTGACTCGATGAGATTGACTCAATTTATCCGCGTGTTCCGTCAATGTCTTGCCCACGTGCAACACACATGTTCAACCTAAAACAGGGATTTCGAAGCTCAGTATCGTCTCCCGGGAAAAACCCATGTGAATCCGGGGTTGAGAACCTACTCCTGGCTACGTCCATGCGAGCCAGCAAGACCATACCTAAAATCCGTTTGAGTCCGGCGTTTTGCATTTTTGTTTTGCAATCAGACTATTTGGTTTCCAACGCTTCATAGATAAGTGGTTTAACGGCCGACTCGCTTTGATACGTGAAAGGCATAACTTGCGTGAGAACGACGACCGCCAACTCATCTTTGGGCGAGATCCAAAAATGCGTTGATGCCGCTCCGCTCCAGCCATACTCGCCTTGAGGCACATATTCAAATCCCGGTATCGATTCCACTACGACAGAAAAACCAAGCCCGAATCCGACACCGGTTCTAGGAATGCCGTTCATCACAATCGGAAAGGCCGATTTGGGAAGCTGGTTGCGAGTCATTTCTCGCACCGTCTCCTCCTTCAAAATCTGAACACCGTTCATCGAACCGAGCCCCACGAGCATCTGACAAAAGCGCATGTAGTCGCCAGCGGTCGAAACGAGACCACCACCTCCAGACAGAAAAGCGGGATTGCGAAGGAACTGGCTGGTCGTTGCGAGTTCAATGGTCCGCAACCCGCCAGCGTCCTTTGGGCCGAAATTGTCGACGAATCGATCCGCCTTGTCCTTGGAAACATAGAAACCAGTATCCGTCATGCCTAGCGGTTTGAAGATGCGATTGGTGAATTGAACGTCGAGCGCGTTGCCTGAGGCCACTTCCACTAACCGTCCCAAAACATCGACCGAGACGCCGTAAAGAAACTTCGTCGCGGGTGGGTGCTGGAGCGGAAGTTTACCGAGCTTTTCGACCAACACTTGATTTGTATCGCTCCGTGCTAGGATGGCTGCGTTGCGATATTGGCGATCGACAGGTGTGTCACCGAAGATGCCGTAGGTAAGGCCAGAGGTATGGCGAAGCAAGTCACGCACTGTTGGCACCTGCGGCGGTTGATTCGCATCGTCTTTGCCGGCCGAAGCGTCATAGACGCGGACCGATGCGAACTCGGGCATGTATTTCGAAATGGGAGCGTCCAGATCCAATTTGTTCTCTTCGACCAACTGCATGGCGGCAACGCTCGTCACTGCCTTGCTCATCGAGTAGATCCGAAAAATGGAATCGAGCTTCGTGGGTTGATTGGACTCAACTCGGCCTTGTCCGACGGCTTCGGCCAAAACAAGCTTGCCACGTCGAGAAACCATCAGGACTCCGCCAGCGATTTTCTTGTTGGCAACCAGCGATTGAAACGCATGCGTGGCTTTGGATAAACCCTCTGCATTGACGCCGACGGAGGCCGCATTTTCTATCGCGTTCGATTGTGCTTTCGTCGGAGTTTCCTCCTGACAAAAAGCATCCGTGTTGGGGCCGAGTGCGAATGGCAAAAGCAAACAGCAAACATACGTCGCATGTGATTTGCTCAAAGAAAGCGTCCTATCCATTTATTGGGTGCTATGTTCATAAAAAAAGCAGGCACAACATGCGCCTGCTTTATCAATTCTTATTCCGCTTAGAAAATACAGAACTACTTCTTTTCAACTTTGGCGAACTTGGCTTTTGCGTAAGAGTCTTCGCCGAACAATTCTTTCATCTTGACTTCGTCGGACATCTTCTCTGCCTTGCCTTTGCAGCCACCGCAGCAGAAGCCGACGGTCGCGCCCTTGAACTCAACCGAAAACTCTGGCTTCAATGCTCCACCGGAGAATGGGCAGGCTTTCTGTTCAACTTGCTTCGAAGCGATCAGTTGATGATTGGCTTGCGATGCAAACGCCTTCTTGTCGCCATCAAACTTCTTCAAACAGTTGCCGCAGCAAAAGTAGACTTTGCAGTCCTTGTATTCGCTCGATTTTTCTTCGACTGGCGCTTTGTCAGCGAACAAGCACTTTAGCTTGGCAAAATCGATCTTGGTGTCGGCTGCGAAGCTGACAGCAGTAAACGCTGCGACGAATGCAAACAATCCAGCAATTACGGTACTCTTCATATGTTCTATCTCCCAAAAGTGACGAAATTCGACTTACAACCCCCATAGTGTAGAGGCAAAGTCAAACCCCTGTCAATCTGGTCGAGATTGCGCTCGTCCAGTTAAACAAATGGAGAAATGAAGTTACAATCGCGGATCGAGAAGCACTTTTGAGAAAAAACTGCGTTGAAATGCGGCAAAAATCGACCTATGACTAACAAAACCCCAACTCAATTCCCTGTTCCAGTGGGAGTTATCATGGGCTCCCAATCGGATTGGGAGACGATGCAAGAGGCGTGTAAGATCCTTGACGAGTTCGGGATTCTTTACGAAGCCAAGGTCGTGTCCGCCCATCGAACGCCCCATTTTATGATCGACTATGCGACGACGGCACAATCGCGGGGATTGCAGGTGATCATTGCGGGTGCGGGGGGGGCAGCTCATTTGCCTGGCATGGTTGCCGCATGCACAACGTTGCCTGTTCTTGGGGTGCCGGTCCAAAGCAAATCGCTTCAAGGGCTCGATTCCCTGTTAAGCATTGTGCAAATGCCCGGCGGTGTTCCCGTTGCTACGTTGGCTATCGGTGTCTCTGGCGCAAAGAACGCGGGGCTGCTCGCAGCCAGGATTCTCGCACTGGCGGATCCTGCCGTTCGTGCCAAAATGGAGAACTACATGGCTCGACAAACGCAAACGGTCCTAGACAATCAGAACCTCAATTAGGGCAGAACAGTACGTCCTCCAATGAAACGATTCACCGGACGGCTTGCGCC
>JANMNR010000547.1:0-2817 GCA_031368325.1 Pirellula sp. | reverse complement strand
ACGCTTTCCTTGGCGAGCTCAAGCCTCGACTGTGACTTTGTCGCAATCGCCTCGATAGGGATCTCGTCGCCCATACTCCAAGAGCAGTCGAGAATGAAAACGATGGAGGATTGTCTCTTTGCTTCGCCGAATAAAACCAATTCGGCCCAGTCCAAATGGTTCGGCTTGTAATCTACCACGATCCCTTGGCCAACAGACAGCGGTGCTCGAAACTCATGACCACGGTAAACCAATACGGCTTCGTGCGGGAGTGTTGCTTCCAGTTGTCTTGTGGTTAGTTTGTAGATTGCGTCGCCACTAACGGGCATCGCCACCCCTACTCTACGCTCTTGCATGATACCATTCGAATTCCGCACCAGTATTGAGCCCAGTCCATCGGGAATCGGTAGCATCCACGGCTTGCCGGCCACGGAATTGCCGACCGCTGGCATCACGTTGACCTCATATCGCAATCGGTCCGGTTCCGCGTTTGGTGGTCCCAATTTGACGGAAGTTCGTATGCCGTTACGAGCAATTGGACCGAGCGTCGCAGTCCTCTCCCGCGTCGCTTGGGCTAGTTCGGCCATGCTGCCAGAATCGCCCTGTATCGCACTCGCATAGTTCAGGATTTGTTTCACTGAACGTTCGAAGTACGCTTCCGCGCCGCTGCCTAGAACCGAGTCTTTTACGGCCTCCGCGTAAAAGTCATCGACTGTTCGATTGGCGTACCAATGCAGGAGATCTTTGAAGGCCAGCCGACGAAACATCAAGGTACTGTTTGCCTCGATTTGGATCGGGCAAATCGGAGCCATTGCTCGCTCAAACTGCTCGCTGAAACCGGTCTTTGACCACTCGTTCGCCTCGGACCCAAACACTTGTTGTACACCTGCGCTTTTGCACCAATCCTCAACGCGGCTTGGGCTAAAAAGTTGCATGGATTGAAAACAGCGTCGAAGGTTGGAATTACATCCATCGATTGCATTGAGTTCGCGTTCTTTTTCGTTCGCTTTTGGATCGGATAGACCTAGCATTGATTCGATCGAGAGTCCCTGCTTTAGCAAAAGGAGTTCGCCTAAAGGATGCGCACCCCACATGCGAAGTCGGTCTACGTAACGGGTTTGCTTCGTCGCGGATTTCCCGTCCGTCAAACGGTCCTGAGCGTTGGGTCCAAGCTGTGTCAATCTGCTTCGAAGCGAGGAACTGGACGACTCCGAAGCCATTGCCTTTTTTGAAGCATTAGCCGTGATCTCGCGGAGCTTTTCGAGAACCAGTTTCCTGAGCGATACCCGCTCGTCCATGGTGAGAAACGGTAAGGCGAGCAGTGCATCGACTTCACGAACCACATTGGCTGGTTCCGCGGAACTTCGGCTTGCCCGATCAACGTGGTCCCGTACAAGGCCCTTTAATGAGACGAGGTCTCGCTTTACTTGAAGCACCAGTTCATCCAGCTGTTTTTCATTGCGATCGGCAACCTCTGAGACACGATTGAGCAATTCGCTTAGTTCATGCAGACTACTGATCAACCGCTTTAATTCTTGGATCGCCAATTCCTCTCGAAAAGTTGGGGACATCCCCTCTTGATTCGTACTCAAAAAGTGAATTGCATTTTGGGCGCTATCTTTCTCCGAATCGGTCTTAATCCATTGAGCGAGATTTGTGAAATCTGTCTCAGGGGAGCAAAGCCATTTTGCAAGAAACGTAATTTCGGCAAAGCCCTGATCCCTTATTCGCAATGCGGATTCAATTCGTGTTACGGCACCTTCGCTGTCGCCATCGATTACAGAGAGGGCTTGTCGAAGCCCGCTCCAGAGAGACTCGGAGGACTCGATCAGTAGCGAGTCTCCAGGTCCTAGGATGAGCTGGTCTTCCGCTTTGCGACGCGCGCGGTCAGCAGCATCCACGGTTGGGCGACGCCATCGATGCCCGCGAACGTCACCGAGAACGGCGATGCGCTCACAGCGATCACGAAGCTCAAACAAATTCTGGACAGCGGTATGATCCGGCCAATTGGATAAACAATCGTATTTTTTCGCGAGCCCCAGGAAATTCAATTCGTTCCATTGAGCCGCCTGAGGCTGCAATCCCGATGATGCAATAATGCTTTGAACCGATTGTTCCTTATCAATCGTTGCGTTAGCCATACTGACGCGAAGCGCGGTAGCCGAAGGTGAAGGAACCTCCCCCAAAAACTCTTGTAGCGCCAGCGATGGTAGATGCGACGGGAGCTCAACAGACTCGGATCGTTCCTGAAGAATATTCGCTTTGGCGATCTCGTCACTCGAGAGAATGCTCGATTTTGCCCTCTCTAATGTCTCTTTCAATCTTTTGCTTAGCGACGGGAGCACTTGTTTCGAAGCCTGTTCCACATAACCTGCCCCCGAGCCAGCAAGCTGTTCTAGCCACAGAAGCTTGTGCTCCAAGTCCGCCCAGCTTTTTGGATCGTAACGATAGACGGCCATCGTTCTCAGCTCATCCATCGTACGCCAGAGCTCGTCCATCTCAACCGAAGTGGGAGACGACACCGCTAGTTCAGCGTGCGACACGGAAGCCGCTTGACGTGCCAACTCTCCTCCCTTGAGAGCCCAAGTCACACGAAAATCCAGTGGGCCACTGCTCAATACACGGGGCGTTTGCGATGTACCGCGATGCGACTGCGTCCATCGGTCAACACTTGCTGCCAAGTATTCAGACAGCTCACGCATGCTTACTTCTCCATCGCCGTTACCCGCCCCTGGGCGTGAAGGCGTGGGAAGTTGATCAGCTTCTCCGGCCAATCCAAGTCGCAATTCTCGTCCAAAAATGGAGTTGTGAAGGTCGGGACCGGACCAAGATCGTTGA
>JANMNR010000512.1:0-4072 GCA_031368325.1 Pirellula sp. | reverse complement strand
TCGATGAATCGCTGCGGGCAAACTTGGTCGCGCTCAAATATGCTCCGTCGGCAAGTGAACTGATCGACCGATTTATCCTCGATGCGACGTTGCGGAACAGGATGTATGCACCGTACCGAACCTTCGTCCAAGGATGTCCTGAAGCATTGCTCGTCGTAGAGTTGACCAATGAGAATCCAGACGAATTGCAGCAAGTGGTCAAGTCACTGATTGAAGCGCTTAGAAGCGAAGGGCTGGGTTACGCCTACCCCGTGCTGCAGGGTGTCGAAATGACTAAAGTTTGGAGCCTTCGGAAAGCTGGATTGGGATTGTTGTCCAACGTTCCTGGTGACACCAAACCTGTAGCCGTCATTGAAGACACCGCAGTCGATGTGCACCTGCTTCCAGAGTATATACGGGAGTTCGGTGAGATCTTGGCACGGCACGGACTGGAGAGCGTACATTACGCCCACGCCGGTTCAGGCGAGCTTCACCTTCGTCCGATTCTTAACCTCAAGACCGAGGATGGTCAGCGGATGTTTCGATTGGTTGCCGAGGAGATCTCGCAGCTGGTCAAACGATATCGTGGATCTTTGTCTGGCGAACATGGCGACGGGCGCCTGCGCGCCGAATTCATCCCCATTGTCCTAGGAGAGAATAACTACCAACTGTGTAAGCAGGTCAAGCAAATCTGGGATCCGAGGAACCGACTCAATCCCGGAAAAATCGTCGATGCGGAGCCAATGGACTCGAGCCTCCGATTTTCAGTTGGCCAATTGACACCGGAAATCGAAACCATGTTTGACTTCACGGAGACTCAAGGATTTGTCAGGGCAACCGAACAATGTAGTGGCTCTGGTGACTGTCGCAAAACGGCGCTATCGGGCGGCACGATGTGTCCTAGCTACATGGTTACCCGAAACGAACAAGACACCACCAGAGCAAGAGCCAACATCCTGCGGGAAATGCTTACCAAGTCGGAAAGGCCATTCCCGCTGGCGAGCCAAGAAATCAAAGACGTAATGGATCTATGCCTGTCCTGCAAGGGATGCAAGTCTGAATGCCCATCCAACGTTGATGTCGCAAAACTGAAAGCCGAATGGCAGCATCAATATTACCAGCAAAAAGGGACGCCGATACGTGCTAAACTCATCGGCGAATTCTCGCGTGCAATGTCCATCGCTAGTCGTTTCCCGGCGTTCTCCAACCTGCTGCTTCGAAACAGGTTTACATCTCGGATCATTAAGCGACTCGCGGGCTTTGCCATGGAACGCACGTTGCCGACCCTTTCAAAAACGCCGTTTCGTGTATGGTTTGCCAATTCCTATAAACCAACTGGCAATGGTCAAAGCGGATCAGTCTGCCTCTTCGTCGACGAGTTTACCGAGTACAACGATGCCGAAATCGGAATCAGCGCGGTGAAATTGCTAGATCGATTAGGCTTCCGAGTTCGGGTCCTTGCCAATCACCAAAGTGGACGGACTTATCTGTCTAAGGGTTTGCTCCCCGAGGCTAAAGAACTTGCCGAGACGAATGTGGCTCTTTACACGGATGCCCTGGCGCCGCATGAAAAACTCATTGGTATCGAGCCATCGGCTATTCTAACATTTCGAGACGAATACACGACACTAACAAGAGGATCTAGCCAGCGGAACGCCATCGAGTTAGCCAAGCGAACTTTTATCATCGACGAGTTCTTGGCCAATGAGATCGACAACAAGACCATCGATTCGGGGCAATTCACTCAAAATTCGTTATTGGTAAAACTTCACGGACATTGTCATCAAAAGGCTCTGTCAACGATGACACCAACGCGAAGAATCCTTTCGCTTCCAAGAAATTACAAAGTGCACCTGATTCCGTCAGGTTGCTGTGGAATGGCCGGCTCGTTTGGCTTTGAACGCGAACACTATGAGCTTTCCATGAAAATCGGAGAACTGATCTTATTTCCAACGATTCGCAAACAACCGGACGAGGTCGCAATCGCAGCAACCGGCACAAGCTGCCGGCACCAGATCCGAGACGGAACCGGACGAGTCGCGTTTCATCCGGTGCAGATTTTATACGAGGCACTCTTGTAATTGCGAGTGCCAGTTCAAGTCCACAACCTCACACTTATCAACGATCCAACCCAGTCAATCATCATGTCAGAATCCAAAATGAGCAAGCTGGAAATGCAACGCAAGCTTTTCAGCGAGCTTTCAGCCATGTTTGGACGTGAAGTGCCTTTATACGACCGTTCGCTAGCGATCAATTTCCTTTGCAATCGAGCCGTGTGCGATCTCTTGTCCGATCGATTCGCTCTTTTCTCGATCCGAGACGAGATGCTTGAGCGAACGAGTGGCGAACGCCACGGGGCGATCCGCATCGGGCGGCCGGATGAGTATCGATTGATCACACGATTCTTTGGTTGCTTTGCCATGGAGCCACATGGCTTTTACGATATGACCACTGTCGGATCAAAAAGCCAACCCATCATAGCAACCGCGTTCCGCAGCACGCAGGCTCCTGAGCATCGCGTGTTTACGTCGCTCCTGGTCACGGACTATTTCGACGAGCAAACAAAAGCCCGTATTGAAGCAGCGTTGTCGACGAGAAGGGTCTTCACAGACTTAGCAGTATCATTAATCGACAAGAGCGAACAGAACGGAGGCCTATCACAAGCGGACGCAGACTTGCTGATCAGCGAAGCGACCGATCGAATTTTTAAATGGACAGGCCACGCTTCCAACTACGGATTGTACAAAGAGCTGTGTGACGGCGGATTCAAGATCGCAGCAGACATTGCGTGTTTTGAACGTCATCATTTGAATCATTTGACGCCCAATACACTTTGTATAGACCTTTACGTTGCAGCCATGAAGTTCTGTCTTGGCGGCATCGACGCTGATACGTTCATTCGCTGTGCTCTGGTTGCGCTGGATCGTTTGATCGCTGCGGCCGGGCCCGATTGGATTGCATTACACTTTAAGCATCTTTCTGCGGCTGATTCGAAAGCCATATGCGATGGGCCCGTCAACGCAGTTTCTAGCGAGTCGACGGTTGATTTGCTGTTTCAAAAGCTGCTACCACTGCAGGACCAAATTCAAAAAATTCCACATGCCGGCTTCAAAGAGTTTACCGAAGGCCCTGGTCCCGATACTCCCATTTTGCTTCGTCAGGATGCCTACAAAGCATTGACCGAACCTGTCATTTTTCACGAACCAGACGGAACTACGATTGCGTCCGGGCATACTGCGCGTTTTGGTGAAATCGAGCAACGATTCTATGCAACGACCCCAAGTGGTCGAGCTATTTATGACGAGTGCTTGGAGAAGATTGAGAAGATTCGTTCGTCAAAACCAAGTGTGTCAACAAAGGAAAGCCTGTTTGAGGACGCGTCGATAAAAGTTTTTGCAGTGTTCCCGAATTCGCTGGATGGCCTATTGAAAAAGTCGTTTGTCTACGCGTGTTATTCACCGACACCGTTGGGCATCGCAAGAGTTGGGACGATCGATACCTGCGATTTCGTTTGTCTGTATGAACAAGGCCTTATTGAACGAGTTGGCCAACGGTACGAAGACTTTTTGCCAGTCAGTGCTGCGGGCATTTTTGCGTCGAATTTAAATCAGTATGGAACCATGCGAACCGCGACGAAACAGCCAAAATATTGTCAGGAACAAATGGAAGAAATCATGGGGCGAAGTATCGTCGATATTGATTCTGTGTATGCACGCATCGATTGCCAATCACGACTAAGATGCATTCATCAGTTGGGTATTACGCATCTAGTCGATAGCGATGAACTTGAGCGGTTAACGCGTCTCAGCGAGCTGGATTAAGGAAATGCGAGTGCGTCGGAGAAGTGATTAGAAAAGTCATAAAGGATCTTCAATCATTTTCTTTCCATAGGTGCCTGGCACCTATGGACTTGAAGCGGGCGGGTTGATACCCTTCTCTGCAAAGGAGAATTGATATGCCTCGAGCGCCTCGTGCTGAACAGTTTGATCCGAGTTCCGTCTGCATCGTCCATTTGGTCCAGCGTTGTATTCGTCGCGCTTACTTGGCCGGAGTCGATGCCGTCTCCGGTAAAAACTTTGAACATCGCCGTGAA
>JANMNR010000458.1:0-11728 GCA_031368325.1 Pirellula sp. | reverse complement strand
GTGCAGCTCCTGCGGCCGTCAATCGCAATAGTGAGCCGCCCGAACCGCCCAATAAACGGGAGTTCGATGTCAAGCCCGACGAGCAGGGGATGGTGCAGTTTCAGTTCCGCAATCAAGCCTGGCCCGATTTGATGAAGTGGCTGTCGGAAGTCTCCGGTATGTCGTTGGATTGGCAAGAATTGCCAGGAGACTACTTAAACATCGCTACGCAAAAGAAGCATAGTCTTGAAGAAACGCGGGATCTATTTAACCGACATCTTTTGGCTCGCGGGTTTACGATTCTCGAGTTTGACGGAATCATGCAAGTTACCAAGACCAAAGGGATCAACACCGCGCAGGTTCCAAAAGTCGACGTTTCGAAACTGGATAAACTGCCTCCACATCGTTTTGTTCGAGTCTCTTTTTCTCTTGATACGCTGATTGCAGCCGATGTTGTGGCAGAGCTCAAGCCGCTCATTAGCAGCAACGGCGAATTGAATGCACTGGCTTCCACCAATCGGCTTGAAGCCATGGACACTGCAGCCAATCTAGCCGAGCTTCACCGAATTCTAAAAGAGGAGCAATCCCAGGCCGCATTGGAGGGACTCGCGAGGGAATTCGTTTTGCAGTTTGTTCGCGCGAATGATGCAAAAGACCAACTTCGGCAATTCCTTGGACTGGAGACGGCAAAAAAAACTGGACCGATGTCGCCAGAGGAACAAATGGCTGCACAGCAGCAAGCCATGATGATGGCTCAGCAACAGCAACAACGACAACAGCAGGGTGGGCAGCCTGCTCCAACCAAATCCAAAGACAAAGGCGACATTTACCTGGTTGCAAACGCAAGAAGGAATAGCATTATCGCATCTGCGCCGGCCGACAAGATGGCCATCATCGCAGCCTTTGTGAGACGCATCGATGTGCAAAACGAAAATGCGGATTCGATGAGCATGCTCGAATCGCGTATGAAAGTCTACCGCTTGAGCTCTCTCGATCCGAAGCAACTGGTTGCCTCGCTACTTTCGATGGATGTACTGGAGCCGACGACTCGATTGGAAGTAGATGAAAAGAACAAGGCAATCATCGCGCATGCATCGATTGCGGACCAGTATGCAATTCAGCAGACCATTAAGCGATTAGACGGATCGGCTCGAGATGTGGATGTCATCCAATTGAGGCGGCTTCGTGCGGAAGACGTAGTCGGAACGATAAAGTTTTTGATGGGAAATGAAGAGAAAAAAGACGACAATTCACGGCGGAATTACGACCCATGGGGGGGCTATGGTGGTAGTAGCAAAAAGGACACTACCTCGGATGCATTTCGAGTTGCCGCAAACTCCCAAGACAACCAGGTGCTCATTTGGGCGAACGAGATTGAACGGGCCGAAGTCAATAAATTACTCGTCAAGCTGGGCGAACTACCACCGACCGGTGGCAATGCGAGCCGGACCCGAGTGATCGATGCGAACCGCTCCAGCGATACGCAAGAGTACTTAAAGCGATTGCAAAAGGCCTGGAGTCAGATCTCACCTACTCCTTTGGTGCTGCCGGACGAAGACCAGTTTGATCCGGCAGATGCCAAGAAGGCCCCGGCTGACAAAATTGCACCATCGGAGTCCGACAAACCAGCATCTCCGCCTGAACCAAAGCCAAAAGCGCAAGATGTTACCCTGGAAACCAAGGCCACACCCGGAGCGTTGTTGTCTCGAATCGAAGTTCCGAGCGGCTATCTCTCTGCCACAAACCAATCGCCCGCCACAAGACAATCGCCTGCAATCGAGCAAACTGTTGACGATGCAAACGCTTCTAAATCGACGACCAATGCCGTTGCGGAGTTTTCTAACAAATCGGGCGGAAAAGCACCGACCCGACCCGGTACGCCGATTCAAATTGCGTTTGATGAACGAGGCAACCTCGTGTTGTCAAGCGAAGACACGGATGCATTGAGTCGACTTGAACAGCTCATGATCGAGAATGCCCCCCCGCAACGGAATTACGAGGTCTTCTACATCAAGAACTCCAGACCGAGTTGGATTGAATTGAATTTAAAGGACTATTACAAAGATGAGAAAAAAGACAGCTCGAACGATGCGTTTCGTTGGATTTTTGGTATCGATGCCCCCTCGGATAAAAAGAACGAAGATCCGCAGTTGGGCAAAAAACGCCAGCTCAAATTTCTGTCCGACAACGATACCAACTCGCTGATTGTGATCGGGGCTGATGATGTGCAGCTCAGGACGATTGAGGAATTGATTCGACTATGGGACGTGCCTGAAAAAACAAACAAACAGAAGCTCCGCTACACGAAACTGATGAAGGTCGAGTATTCCAGCCCGGACGTGATCGTTGAGGCGCTGAAAGAAGCTTATCGCGATTTGCTCAGTACCAATGACAAGACCTTTGAGAAAGAGAAATCAGGCGGTGGTGGAGGTGGTGGCGCATCCGAGGTAAAGCGTGGAGCCTCCGAATCCATTTCGGATGGTGCAATGAACTACAGTTTCTCAGGGCGACTCTCGATGGGTGTCGACAAGATCACCAAAACGATTATCGTTTCTGCTGAAGGTGAGAATTTGCTAAAGCTAGTTTGTGAGATGATCACTCAATTAGACGAAGCAGCTAAGCCGACCGGCTCCATCGAAGTCATCAAGTTGGATGGTGCCAACGGTGCCGCCATGGAAAAGGCATTAATGGCTCTCGCTAGAGCAAATGGCAAGGAAGTTCAAAATGCCGACCCAAACCAGCAACAGCAACTGAATCAACAACAAAATCAACAGCAAAACCCTAACGGGCAACCAACTGGTTCATCGAAGGGAAGCCGAAAGCGATAGAGATAATGAGTAATCCACCAAACGAAGCAAACCCTTTGTTACCGTTACTAGGCCAGAACGCACTCGTAACAGGGGCTGCTCGTGGCATTGGAGCTGGAATTGCTAAGGCCCTGGCGGATGCCGGAGCGAACGTCATCGTAAACGATATTCGAGAGCCGAGCGAAACCGTAGCAAATTGCCTAAGTACAGGCCGTAAAGCAGTTTCAGCTGTCGCGGATGTCTCCAATCAAGAAGCAGTCGAACAAATGATCAACCAAGCGGAGTCGGCACTTGGTCCGATCAGTATTCTCGTTTCAAATGCAGCCTACAGCGATCGAGAGCTGTTCTACCTGGCTGGTATGGAAGGATTTGAAAAGACGATCGCAGTTAGCATGTGGGGGCCTTACTATTTGGCCCGAACGATGGCCAAACGGATGATTGCGAGGAGTAGACCGGTTGTTGCAGGCCAACGTGTGACACAAGGAAATATGGTCTTTATTAGCTCTCCCCACGCGTACAAACCGATTCCGGGCGCGATGGCTTACAACATGGCCAAAGCGGCCGTGGATCAAATGGCCAAGACCGCCGCAGTGGAACTTGCTGAGTATCGTATTCGCGTCAATCTGATCCATCCTGGTTGGACGGACACGCCCGGTGAACGCAAGTTCTTTTTCGAGGAGGAACTGATGGGACATGGCTCGAAATTGCCATGGGGACGACTGGCGTCTCCGGATGACATCGCCCACGGAGTTGTGTTTTTAGTGGACCCAAAAAGCGATTACATCACAGGAACCACTTTATCGATCGATGGAGGAATCGTGCTTCCTTACCAAGAAATGTTCCGAATCCGTGATCGCCCCAAATCGTAGTGTAAAACAGCACTTTTAGATTGTGCCTTTTTTAAATCGACGCGTGGGCCTGGTACACCAGTTTTCTCTTGCGAAAGCCACTACGCGTCGGGTTTGCCAAACTGCCTCTACCAATTCAGATCAACTCATCGAGTTGTATAACGAGATTGCCAAATTGGATCAGTGCGGTTTCCACAGGTTCGGGTTTGGTCATGTCGACGCCCGCGTCTTTAAGCAGATCCAGAGGATCCTTCGAACACCCACCTTTGAGGAATCCAAGGTAAGCGTCGAGGTCTGCTTTGCTCCCTTCAAGTACCTTCTTCGATAGCGCTATCGCAGCCGACAGGCCTGTCGCATACTTGTAAACATAGAAAGCCCTATAAAAGTGTGGAATCCTGAAGCATTCCAACGAGAGCTCTTCGTCCACGATAAACTCGGGACCAAAATAAGCAGTGAGCAACTCGCGGTACACCGATTTGAAGCTGGCAACGGTTAGCGGTTCACCGCTTTCGGCCATCTCATGCGTAATTTTCTCAAACTCCGCAAACATCGTTTGTCGAACAATCGTCGCGCGGATACTATCGATCTCATGATTTAAAATCGCGGCTTTTTCCTCTTTGGTCTTGGCGTTTTGGACCATGTAATGGGCAAGCAACTGTTCGTTGAATGTACTCGCTACTTCGGCAACGAAGATCGTGTAGTTGTAATACTGGAATGGCTGATTCGACGCAGAATAGTAACTGTGCATCGAGTGCCCCGCTTCGTGCGTCAACGTAAAGACATCGTTGAGCACGTTCGACTTGAAATTCATCAAAATGAAGGGATCTGCATCGTAGGTGCCACAACTGAAAGCACCACTTTGCTTACCTTGATTCGGGTAACGATCGCTCCACCTGCCGCGAAGACCTCGCTCAAGCACTTGGCCATACTCAGGACCAAGCGGCTCAAGCGACGTGAGTACGAGCGTGACCGCCTCGTCCCAGCTGTGATGCGATTGCTGCGCGGACAAAACTGGTACATACGTATCGTAATGATGGATGTCCTCAAGCCCCATTTTGCGTCTTCGCATATCAAAGTAACTGTGGACTTCGGGAAGCCTATTGCGAACAGCGGTTATTAAGTTGTCGTAGACGCTGACCGGGACGTTGTCTGCAAACAGTGAGCCTTCGCGTGCGCTTTGGTAATTCCGTGCTTTTGCATAATAGACATCGCCGTGAATGCTCCCGGCCAATGTTGCCGAGAGAGTGTTTTCATGATTTAGAAACTGCTTGTAGTATTGATGAAATGCGCGTTTGCGTACTTCACGATCAGGCGAAAGTAGGAACGAACTGAATGACGCATTCGTCAATTCGATCGACTCCCCTTTCTCGTTTTCCACTTCTCCAAACTTCAAATCCGCATCGTTCAGCTGCCTAAAGGTTTTGCTTGCTGTCTGCGACATTTCTCCCTGCATAGCTAACAAGTTTTCTTCGGGCTGACTGAGCGTATGTTTGCGGTAGCGATTAATCCGTTCGAGGAATAGGGCATAGGGCTTGAGGCAATCCTCGGCCATCATGGCCGACATTTTTTCGGGTGGAATCGAGAGTATTTCTGGCCGAATAAAGCTGGCGGCTTGGCCCGCTTTTGTGGCCAGGTTTTGGTATCGACCTACGAACCCTTGGTAGTGGCTGTTTCCTTGGTCCTCGGTCGTTTTCAAGAACGCGTAGGTTCCAAGTCGTTCACCGAGCCGGTCTAGTTTGACGTCAAAGGCCAAGCACTCGGCGAGAATCTTAGCCGATTCGCCAAGTCGACCAGAAAACTGCGCAAAGCCGGCAATCCCCATTTCAAACTGCCCTAACACCTCCAGCCAAGCTTCATCCGATTCAAACAAACTGGCCAAATCCCATGTGTCGCCGGCGGGGACTTCGGAGCGTTTTGGGTTTGAGTAGGATTCTTGTCTCGTGGAGGTCATGGCTAAAAGGATCTTTCTTTTGGAATGGAAGACGTTTTGAACTGGTTGGTACAATTACGGCTGTGTTAGCGTACACGGACTTGCTTTTTTCGGCACCCCGAATTCGAACGATACCCCTGTATGAAAAAATCGGAACGCGCTCAAATTGTCCAGGTCCGACTGGATAGCCTTTATCCAGAAACTCCAATCCCGTTGGACCACACGGACACCTACACCTTGCTCGTCGCCGTCCTTTTGAGCGCCCAATGCACTGACAAAATGGTAAACCGAGTGACTCCGTCGCTTTGGCAACTCGCGGATAACCCTAATGACATGTCAAAACAAACCGTCGAAAGCATTCGCGAAATCATCAAACCCTGTGGGCTCAGCCCTCAGAAGTCCAAGGCCATTCGAGAACTGTCCCGAATATTGGTGAACGAGCACGAGGGGAAAGTCCCCGAGTCCTTCGAAGCGTTGGAACGACTGCCGGGCGTAGGCCACAAAACGGCTTCGGTGGTGATGAGCCAAGGGTTCGGTCACGCTGCATTTCCCGTGGACACACACATCCACCGACTTGCTCAACGTTGGGGACTGACCAATGGGCGTTCGGTTGTACAAACCGAAATCGATCTCAAGAAACTGTTCGCCGAATCAACTTGGAATAGACTGCATCTCCAAATCATCTTTTATGGTCGCGAACATTGCACTGCACGCGGTTGCAACGGAAACGTTTGTGGAATTTGCCAGGAACTTTATCCGCAACGAAAGAAAGCGGTTCTGACGAAGAAGTAAAGTTATGGATGACCAAATAGGAAAAACAACTGCGACGGATTCCAAGCTAATCTGTCGCAAGAGATGGTACCGACCATTCGTCGACTTGGTCTATCCCCGAATCTGTGTTCTGTGTTCAAAGCCTATTGTCGAACGGGAGCAAGAGTCCCTATGCTCTAACTGTCAGTTGAAGATAACACCGACCGAATTCGGTTGCTTGCGTTGTAGTGCTCCTTTGCCCGCAGCCCATGGTGTTGAAGTCGATATACCGAAATCCTGCTTTTATTGTGAGCGGCGAAAATGGTCGTTTCGACACGCATATTGCTACACGGCCTATTCCGGGATGGCAGCCCGTGCCGCTAGGAAGATCAAACAACCGAATTGTGAGTCATTGGCTATCGAGTTGGGGCAACGCATCGGTCTATGGCTTAAGGATTTCGAAGCCTTTGATGCAAAGATTTACGATTACATTGTTCCGGTTCCGCAGCATTGGTTTCGAAGAGTTACCGTCCGATACAACCAAGCAGAAGTGTTGGCTGAAAACATCGCCTCCACGCTCTCGATTCCAATTACACGGAGGCTGCTCTATCGCACACGCTGGACCGACAAGCAGGGCACCAAGACGATCGTCGAACGAAGAAATGGGGTAAAGGATTCGTTCGGATGCAAATTGTCCTCTGAAACGAAAGAGGCGAAGATTTTAGTCGTCGACGACATAGTCACGAGTGGTGCGACAGCTCACGAAGCTGCCAGCGCACTGCGAAAAGCCGGAGCTCGCAGGATTGACGTCGTTGCATTTGCACGAGGCGTTGGGGCATTCAATCGTCGCAAAGTTTAGACCGTACTTGGTGCAGTTGTGATCGTATCAGACCAAGTCGTCAGAGAACTGGCGACAGTCCGCTTATCATCGATCGGTCCGCCAGAGTATTTCCGGCATCTGGGACTTTTTGATTCGTTCAAGCGTAGCCTCATCCTTCTCCATGTATGGAGCCGAAATGCATCGCGTTGAGTTGGCAAGATCTATTCTTAGGTTGCCCGTTTGCAAAAGGCGGACAACTGGCTGCAGCGGTTTCCCCGGAGTACTTTGAATGACCAACGCCAGCGATTCGTCATCCAAAAGTACCTTGGAACCAATTGGGTAAACAGACATCCCCTGAACCATACTTTGCATGGTTGATCGGCAAAATTTCCCTTGCGCTGCGTGAAAGCAAAGGTAAGATATTGCATCCGATGGCAAGTGCCCGCGACCAGCCAGGGGCTCGACTAAAGCAAGATACGCGTCGGCCAAGTTGAGGATCGTTGCTTCAGGCAGTGTATTTGCAAGCTTCATTCCTCTCGGGTATCCAGTCCCGTCGGCTTGCTCGTGAACTTGTGTAATGATGGTGATGACATTTCTAGAGATCCCTTTTGTTCCATTGACGAGCTCAGCGCTTTCGATCGGATGACGATGATACTCCTCCAAAAATCGCTCTCCACGCTCACCTATTTTCGTCGAAAACCACTCAGGGTGAAGCAGTAGGGAGCTGTCATGCAGCAATCCCGCGAGCCCAACGTCCAAAGACTCTTTTGGTTCGTTCGCTTGAATGACACTCGTTACCACCCCAAGCAACGAAAGCTTAGCGGAACGCTTCGCAACCCGTTCAACAAAAGCAGCGTTTTCAAATTTCGAAGTTAACGCAATGACCGCGAGTGCAGCGGAGACGTCCTTGGTTGCTTGGTCCAAAAAACTGCCGACGTTGTCCACTAGTTCCGCTACAGTTCCCTCCTCGTTTTTTTGGACCGCAGCTATCAATTTGCAAAGAGCCATTTGCGTGGACTCCATCGTTTCCTGAATGGCTCTGATGCTTCCTTCTGAAAAAGACTCGATCAAAAGCGATTCCGTCAGATCCTCCGTTTTGGCTCCCCCCCGAACGGTTACGGAGTGAATGTTCTTTTTCTGCAGCCTCTCTTTGAGCCGTTCGTTGATCGGCATCCCGGCTTTATGCAGGACCTGACCGTGCCCATCGGTTAGGTCGAAACTAAGCGTGGTCCCGATCTGAAGATCGTCAGTTTGAATCACCCAAGACTGTGCATCGCTCATACCTTACCTTTTGCTTGCTGTGCTGCATGTCGGCAACTTCACCGTAATTCTGAACGAGAGTGGGGCAAGAACCGAATCCCAGTATACGAAGTTTCGGCTTATTGATTCGTATCGAACGCATTCGCCGGCAAATGAACCGAGAATCCTAGTTTTGCACTATAGTATTCCATGAGTCGCGTGCAATGACCAATAGGAGTAAGGGTTGTGCGGGATTTGATGGAGCAACCATTTCAGGCCTTCCGTTTATCTCCTGCCAATTCCAAAACGGTAACTTCCGGAATGCACCCCCATCGAAATGGGTGGACTCCCGACAAGCCGCGGGAAACGTGCATCAGGGTTGGATTGCTAAAGAACACCCCAGAAGCATATCTAGAACCAAATTTGCTCGGGGCAACAATCGGCCCAACTAGCGGCAGCCGAATCTGGCCGCCATGCGTGTGACCGCATAGCAGCAGATTACAACGATTCGAGATGCCCCATTTGAATTGATCCGGTGAATGAGATACGCCCAAGATCCAATCGGCCGTTGTCGACGCGGCGGTAACCAATGACTCGTTTTCCATTGTCCCTGGTTTGACTCCTCGCTGAAACCAAGGCAATTCATTCCCCAATAAGCGAATGCGCGTCGCTCCATTATTTACCCACGCTTCATTCCGGCCCAAATCGGTCCAGCCAATCTCAACAAGGATGTCGCAGACAGCGGTTGGTTCCGGCAATCGCTTGTCATGATTGCCCAAAATAAAGAACATACCCAATCGAGCGCTGAGGCCAGCGAACACAGGTTGAAGCTGCTTGAGTTCTGTTTCGTAGTCAACGATGTCCCCAGAAAGGACAATGAGATCTGGGGATTGGTCCGACAACCAATCCATTGCAAGGCGATAGAAGGAAGTCGACAACTGTCCCGTTAAATGTACGTCCGACAGGTGCGCAATTCGCAGCCCGACCATGTCTTCAGGAAGATTTGGGATGAAAAGTCGCTTGCGATTGCGTTGCATCGATACGATTTGGTTTCCCGGTAGTCTCGCCATCGTTCGAAAACGTGCTCCGGCAATATACTTTTCTGCATTGCTTTTTGGGTGCTGAAGCCGACTAAGATCCTCTGCTTCTACGATTTCAAAGCGATCCTCCGCGTAAACAAACCGAGGGCGAGCGGCAAGCCAAAATGGAGCCATCACAACTGCAAACAGACCTACGCACGAGCAGTAAGCGATCGCCAGCATCGATTCTACTTGGTTTGTTATGCTGCCATCGCTCGGCAGATCAACCGTGCTCCGCGACCGAATCGCGTACCAGAGAAGCGCCAAGGGAATCAGGCCGCAGACCAATACAATTAGCTTTTCCGCTCGCTTAATTGTCTGTCGCGGCAAGCCAGTTGAATTGACTCGATTGTAAAGCCAGATCCAAAAGCCGAAGTGTCCGGAAGCAACGACCGCAAGTAGCGATCCTCGAAGCAAAAAGTCAAAGAACACGCTACTGCCGGAATCATTCAGAGGATTGAGGACGGAAATCGATGAGCGTTTCCGTAACACTCAGCAGCTGGTCCAACCGAAACGGCTTGTAAAGAATCGCTTTGGGATGCAGTCCGGACTGACGTGCTTTTACAATAGAATGCCCTGGATCGTATCCAAACCCTGTCATCAAGGCGATAGGCACATGCTCCATTAGGTTCTGCAAACGCAGCATCAATTGATAACCAGAGTAATCTGGCAACTTGATGTCAGAGATGATGACATCGTAGGGTTGGTCAAGACAGTTTCTGACCATTGAGACAGCTTGGTCTCCCTCATGAGCCGTCTCTACGGTACAGCCATATCGTTCGAGCAAAGCATGAGCATCATTTCTAACTTGTTCGTCCTCATCCACCACCAGGATGCGTTTACCTTGAAGCTTGGTGTGGTTTTCGTTATTGCAACCAGCCAAGCTCACATCGGTTGGTGCAAGCGTTTGGCCAATCTCTTGGATGGAACGTTTGATACTCCGGGCTTTTGCCAGAACATCTCTTAACCGAGACACCGTCTCCGTATCGTGCCCAATGTATTTTTCCATCAAATGGACAGCATCCAATAGCAAGTCGTCTATCGGCAATGCGACCGCCGCATGAATCGCTTCACAACTTTGTTGAGCCGCATTGGTGCGCTGTGCTACGAGAAGTTCCAATGTATTCAAAGCCACCGCAACATCGCGCGCAAAGATCTCCAGAAACTGTTGGTCGCTCGCCGAAAATGTATTCAGCATTGGGCTTTCAACATTGATTGTTCCAATCACGCTTTCATGCAACAAAATTGGCACCGTAAGTGAACTTCGCGCTCCCTTGAAGGCCTCAAGGTAATACGGGTCATTGGTGGTGTCACGACACAAGTAGCTCTTCCCACAAGCGGCGACGTAACCAGTAACACCGTTGCCCTGCGGACTTGCCATCAAACGTCTGTCCGCCGCCGTTTGATCGATGCCAACCGAAAGCAAAGGAATCAGATTTCCAGTCGATTGTTCCAGCAGTCGAATTTCAATGACTTCGACGTTGAGCAAATCTTGAGTGTAGTGCCGAATATTGTCCTTGAGAAGATCGATCCTCTGCTCGACATCCATCGCAAAAATCTCATCTGGCTTTAGATCGGTTAGTTTGGCTCCCGCTTGATGAATAGCAGCAAGCTTTTGCTCTTGAAGAATTTCCTCAGTGACGTCGCTCATCGTTACAACGATGCGATCGATATCTCCATTCGACATTTTGCTCCCGGCCTGGCTAGCCAAGGGTGCCGCATGAATATGGTAGTAGTTGCCTTTGTGAGTCTGCAGGGTCGTTCCAGCCTTGCGACCGCTTGAGAAACAGGTTTGAAGCGGACAAAGCCCTGCGCCAACGATTTCCGGATTCGCGAGTGCCGAATAAAAATTCTCGCCCGTGCGGTCAACGCCACCAAACCACTGCTGAAAACACTGATTCGCCCAGAGGATGGTTAGGTCGACACCCAACAGAGCGACTCCGTCGGGCAAACAATTCAATACGTCCTCGGCTGCAATGCCAGCTACGCTGATTTTCGCCACCCCAGCCTCCAGACCACAATTCGAATCAGTTCAAATAATTCTGCGTAAAGTACTCAATGGACACCTGTATTTTACGCAAATAGAGAAGACCATTGAAATGTAACAGCGTTGACCCCTAAGATCGATCCGCTGAGTGAAATAATTTCGGGAACTTTTTGCCTAATCTTTACAAGTACTGCTGGTGTCCCAGCTCGGTGAGTTGCTTTACCGCCTCGCGAACTCTCTCTTCTTCGGACTTTGGAGCAACCAAAGTTGCGTCTGGCGTGTGCACAAC
>JANMNR010000436.1:0-7696 GCA_031368325.1 Pirellula sp. | reverse complement strand
CGGTCGCAGACTATCTCAACTGCAAACGCTTGCCGCAAGTTTTCATCGTGCACCGACGCGATTTTGAGGAACTTGAATTCGAGAATGGTGTGCTCGATTCACGCCAGGGAGTTCTGCTGCGTCTCAACCTCAGTAAAACACCGCCAGAAAGCACTGAGCTCCAATCGCGATTGCTGAAACAAGTTCTTGGTGCACACCAGCATTATCGGCTGGGTTCCGACACGCGTGGCTGGGTGCTCGAGGGTTTTGCAACCTGGTGGCCGTTGCGAGAGCGGGCCACAACCAGCGGCGAGCTTATCCAATTGACGGCGCATGCCGACAAGGTCCAGAAGGTTACCATCACCGAAACGGACCTTCGAAGTTGGTTGATTTTCAGTGCAGAACTCGATAATGAAAAGCTCCTATCGACTTTAGCAGCTGCTGGAGTGCTAGAAATTGGAAAAGTAAACAGCGACGGGCAACGCCGATTCCTAAGCGCTGTGCTCGGATACGAAGCACCACATGATTTCAGAGCCACGCTGCATGACTCATGGTACAACGTGTCCTACTTGTTGAGGTCGAACACGGGAATGACCATCGACGCATTAGCAAAACGGTGGACAAAATCGCTTCATGAATCGACTGCCGCGGCCGAGGGAAACAAAGGGCCAAATCCATGAACTGGACCCTCCTCCTGAAAGAACTGTGGGAGCTTAGAATCTGCTTCTTTCTGGTTTTGGCTATCTATGGCTGCGGCGAACTTTATGAACTTGCGACAGGGTTCCCTGATTTGCCAACACCTGACGAAAGTGGCGACGAAGCAGCGGTGTTTACTTCGGTGTTGTTTGGCATCATCGTGGGTGGGAGTCTGATCGGCGCGGAGCGAGATCCACAACTTCGCGGCTTCCTAGACGGCCTTCCCGTTAGTCGCACGACTGTTTTTCTGCACAAGATGTTTGCGGCCTTCATTGCCGTGCTGTTTGAGATTTGCGTTGCCCTGACACTTTGGTTTTTCCTTGTGTGGATGGCCTCAACCTCCGTCTCGCAAACGATACCGCAGGCGAGTGTTTCGACTCTCGTTGTCACACGAACCATCTTGGGAATAACCATTACCGGAATAGCTGTTTTGCTGTCGTTTTCCCGCCAGTGGTTTCCGATGGTAACAGGACTTGCGCTCTTGGGCACCATTTGGTTGAGGTCGACAAGTGGTGAATTGGGTGCTTGGATCGATAGCACGAAATTGGTAGCGATGAGCTTTCGCGACGATTCCTTGATCGATCGTTGGCAGCAGATCGTTGGGCACGGATTAATAGCGGTGGCTGCATGGTCGTGCACTGCGATTGCGTTTCAATGGCGTGATGGCTTCGTGAGTCGCGGAATGGACCGGATGGCGGACTCGAGATTTGCTGGGGGATTGGTCTGGATGGGCCGACTGGTAGCGGTTTTGGTTTGGATCTACGCCGTCAATTTGTCCGTGACAGAGGATGGTAGCGTTGCCGGAACTCCGCTTGAGAGTGCTTCTGGCAAAGTCAAGCCGACATCTACGCTCGACGCAATCGGTACCAGTAATATTGATACGTTTTCAAAGTATGAATCAAGATATTACGAAATGGTCTATCGGGGCTCACAGAAACCGATGGTCGACAGCCTGTTTTGGAGCATGGATGAAGTGCATGAGCAAGCGCGATTGTTTTTTCAACACCCACCCGCTCCGTCCGGTCGCATTGTAGTCGATCTCGGCAGTGTGGTCAGCGCGCATGCTGCTGGTCAAGCCAACTGGACCAAAATTCGAATTCCATTAAACGAAGCGAGCAGTGTTGACTTCTTGCAGATTCTTCGGCACGAAACCGCCCATGTGTATATCGAGCAAATCAGCGACGGCAGGGCGAGAGATCATTTCAACGCCATGCGGATGTTTCATGAGGGGATTGCGACAGAGGTCGAACTAGGAAATGGGTCCGAGGCAGTCCGGCTGCCTCGGCAACGCATGAATCGGTGTGCTGCCGCTATCGACGCGCGCGGTCGAGTTAGCTTGAATGTGTTATGCAACGACGATTTTTTGAAACGGACGCGACATGGCGACGTTGTCTACCCGTTGGGTTTCGTAGTAGCCAACGCGTTGATCGAGGTTGGTGGCCCAACTCTTCCGCGACGCATGCTGGAAGCGTTGCGCGACACAAAAATGCCACCGGGTGTCAAGCCGGCAGAACTGTGGCGAATCGTACTCCAAAAATGTTGGACATCGTTTGATATGGTTATCGCTGCTTACGAAACACGTCTGGATGCACTTGCCGAATCGGAGAAGGACTTTGTCGCCAAGCTGCCGAGATTAACTGGCAAGGTTACTGTCGAGGGGGACGAGATTGTGGTTCGCGCGGAGCAGAGTTTCGTCGAAACTTCGGCAACGATGGTCTGCATGATCGAGCGAGATCGAGTGGTTTTGACGGAGGCGGAGTATGTAGCCGTTCAATCCGACGGCTCGTTTCGCATACCTAGGGGCAAAGCGTCAGGAAGCAAGTTTCGCTATCTTTTAGGTTGGCGAACGGAAGAATCGGCAATGGACATTTTCGAGCCTTGGGCCGAAACGTCACTTAACTAGCTAGGAAAGCACAGCCCTTCTATGTCCCAAGCCGCTGGCATGGCTATGCGAAGCACTGGGTCGTTGGCCCTAAAAAGATTGTAATCAGAACCAGGCCGCGCGAACAAAATTCCGTGCAATCCCTATTTTTTTGCTCGATCCTGTCCGTCCAACCGCTTCCAGCTCTCGATCCGCTTTTCCAACCAAGCCGCTTCCTCCATCAAGCCATGTTTCTCGTAAATTTTGATTAGGTTTTTGAACCTCGCTAACGGATCGAATTTCAAATTCCACATAAGCTTTTGGTGGCACACAGGGCACTCGTGGATTGATGTCGCATCCGCCTCCTCAAGGCTGTTACCACCATTCATCGTACAATCGTAGAATACGCAGTGTCGCAATCCAAAGATGTGGCTTGTCTCGTGGTTTAAGACCTTAAATGCCCTTCGAAGCGCGACGATTCGTGTCCGTTCATTAGATGGCTCGTCCCAAAACTCGGGAAAGTAACGGGCCAAACTGTAGACACCCGTTCGATTGTCAAAGCTACCATACCCAAAGACATAGTTCATGTCTTTGGCATAAAGATCCTCCATCGTAATTCCCAGATAGACGACGGCGTCATCGGGTAACTTTGGCAATAGCAGGTCGTTGACCAATTTCACGGCATCGTATTGCCGCGCGTACTTATCTGCCCGGACATCCTCCGGAAGTTTTCGGCCAAGTTTGCTCTTTTCCGGATCTCGCAATACGATCGACTTAGCGACTCTCGCATCCATTTGAAAATAGACTTGTGCGTATTCTCTAAGCGACTCGAGTATCCATCTTCGATCCGCGGGAAATTCACCAAGCGGCTGCAGAACAATGCGACGCCGCTTAAGCGTGGTGAGGATTCTTGAGTCTTTCGTCTTATAGAGCTCCAAAGACTGGCCAGCCTCCGGAAACTGGGTGAGCCAATCACCTGGCTGAGGTGGCCCTTTGCGTCGAAAAAGCTGTTCCTCCGCAGCCGTTATGGTTCCGTAAACCTGCTTCTTTAGTTGCTCGGTTCCGCTCTCTTCTTGGGCTTTGCAAACAGCGGGTTGGCTCCACGCGAATAGCGTCCAACATACCATTGCGAGTATTGCAGTGCTGGATCGAGATCGTGGATTGCTCATTTGGGGGTGCTTGGCCACGTTCGGTATCTGGCATCCCTTCGGAATGCTTGTACGTCAGGTATAACATTCCGGAGGTGTCGACGCTGCGCTCCCCAAACACCGGCCACCTTCTGTCAAGCATTCAGCTTGACAGAAGAATGGTTGCGAACTGCTGTCGTTATCGTCAATGCGCATGTGTTCCGAAGAGCTCGTTCTTCTTGTCACCTTTTGCATAGACATAGGCGATCAAGTCTAAAATCTCTTCTTGCGTAAGCTTATTGAGCAACCCCTGAGGCATGATCGAAATCGAGGACTTTTTTCGCTCCTCGATCTCTGAAACATCCAACACGGCCGGCTCTCCCTTTGCAAGCGGATCCACCAGAACCCTGACCTCTGTCGGCGTCTCAGATACGATCATCCCCGTCACCGTACTCCCTGAACTCATCAAGAACGAATACGACTGGTACTTCTCGGCAATCTCTTTGGATGGCTCTAGAAGCGAACGCAACAAGATCTCGGTTGTGTGCCTGGCAGGATCAACTTTGGTCAAGTCCGGTCCTAGCTCTCGACCGTCGTTGTTCATCTTGTGACACGCGACACAATTGGTATCGCTAAAGAGCTTTTTCCCGACCTCAAACGAACGACCACCAGGCAGCTTCTTTACGCTTGCGATCAAGTCGTCGTACTTCCATTCCGTGTTCCGCCCAATGGACTTGAGCAAATCGTCCTTCATCGTCATGGGATTGGCTGCAAGATACTTGTCAGGTGCCCTTTGGTATTCGTCGAAATTGGCAACAACCATCAAGGCTCCAAACATGCGACGCCAGTGCCCTGGATAAGTGCACACATACGGATAGACTCCCGGTTCCTTGGGGGTATCAAACGTAATAGCCTGTGTTTCACCCGGTGCGAGCAATCGGCTCGCGAGCATGACCTTTGGCGACTTGGGAACATACTGGCGCTCTTTAACGTCAGCATCGCCCGCGGTAGCCTCTGCCGCCAACCCAATCTCCTCCAAAGAGCCTGGCATTACGATGGCGAAATTGTGAGGCATGTTGTCCGTATTAGAGAAGCGAAACTCAACCGGCTTGCCCGCTTGAACCACGATCGTCTCTTTATCATAGATCATTCTCTCAACCACTGTTCCGAGCGCAATAACTCTCACGTCGAGATTCAAGAGCCGATTCTCGATCAATTTCGCTTGGTCTGCTGGTAGTTTGGTTGAATAGGCTCTAGCCAGCGTAACCGCTTCCATGGCCGGAGCACCATTTCGGAACTGAGGGGGAATATTGCTAAGGTAGCCAATGATGTTGTCCACAAGGCCTGGCAGCTCTTTGCTCGACCAGTCTTGTGCCGGGACCGTGCTCAACAAACTGATGGCTGCAGCCCGACTGCGATCCGCCTTTACGAGCGAAACGAGGTCCTGAAACTTCTGTGCACCATGACCTGGGATAGAGGCCAAAGAGCGGATCGCAAGATCATGAATCGTTTCACCGCCTCCATTGAGCGATAACGCTTCGGCAGCAATCTTCTGCTTTTTGAATCCAGGACCCGACCACCGGACTTCAAGGCCATCGCCCCCACCGCCATCATAGTAGGTGACCACGATTGGATAGCTACCCGCCATCAAATCAACGCCGCCTTGTTTCTCAACCATTCCATGCGGACCATCGTTGTTGATCAAGAGCTTGTCATCGATGTAGAGTCGAGACCCGTCGTCCGACGCGATATGGAACATGTATTTGCCACTTGTCGGGATTTGAATCATCCCAGTAAATCGCAATGCAAACTCGTCAGGCTGCAATCGTTGCGGAACGTTCATCACGATCTCAGGAACAACTCCGCTCGCCTGCGGCTTGAGCTTGGCCAATGTCTCAATCGCAACGTTAGGCGGATTGGGATGAAAGAAGTCGACTTGGATGCCAGGTTGAATCAGCGATGCGCCGTTCCCCTCGGCTTTGAGATTCGGTGGCAGCTCGAACATCAATGAGCGGACGGCCGCAAACAAACTGCCGCGAAGCTTTTCGTTCGGAATTGAGGGAATCGCAGCCAGAAAGTCACGCAAGGACTCTTTGCTCTTGGATGCAGCTAAAAGCGCCGCATCGGCTGAGTTTTCACAAACAATCCACGTGACATAGGCCAGCCGCCGAGTCGCTTGAGCCTTGCCGCCAGCAGCGAGCTTTTCGACACGGCTGCGTGCTTTCTTTAACTCGATAGCTGGCTGCTCCACCAACAATTGCCCGAGCGCAGGAAGAGTATTGACCTGGTCTTGTCGATCACGTTCCTCCACTAACTGCAACAATTGCGGAACCAAGCCCGTTTTCCGCAAGCCGGCAAGTCCGACGAGTGCTTCACGCAACGGACCAGCTTCGACGGTTTGACGACTCAAGATCGCTTCATAAACGGCTTCGCTCTTTTCCAACTTAAGCAAGTCGCTCGGGTTCGCGCTTCGGAGCGCATACTCTCGTGCCGCTTTGGACAAAGGCCGTCCGGTGTTTACAGCATCCGCGACCATCTTGTCCAACGGGATTTTGCTTCGGCTATACGCCAAGACGGTCTCCAACTCAGGATCGTTCTTGCCGTTGGAAGCTTCAAAGATGACTTCGGCAGCAGTAACGCCCGCAAAGCTCAATGCCGACTTGACGGCTTCCGCACGAACGAGAGCCGACTCGTCTCGGACGCCTGCTAGCAGAATCGTTTCCCATTCCGCAACCTTCGAGCCCCAATGTCCGAGTGTACGAATCGCTGCCGCGCGCACTCTTGGTTCTTTGGCTTTGAAGACTGTTCTTAGAAGATCGGTGTTTGGAACACGATGCTCCTCATGAACCCAAAGGGCCTCGAGCAACGCTTGCGCATCCGCTGGTTTCGAAACATCGAGCTTTGCGCTCCAACTGGCGATTGCGCTGGCAACCTCTTTGGAATCGCGACCGCTTAATTCCAACCTCGCTCGATATCTTGTGCCGTTTTCCTTCGAGAAGAACGCTTGAAGCACTTCAGGAATGGGCTTGCCAACCAGCTTGGCTGGCTTGAGCACAGGCCTGTCTTTGGCGGTAACTCGATAGATGCGTCCATGCTCGTGGTCACGATTCGGATCGCGCATGTTATGTTGCATGTGTCCGACAATCGCATTGCTCCAGTCCGAGACGTACAGCGCACCGTCTCCGCCAATCTCGACATCGGTCGGACGGAAATTTGGATCGCTCGACACAAGGATCGGTTCGATTTCTTCGGCAGTGATTTGCGCACCGTCGTACTTGATCTCATGTTGCAGCACCCCTAGGAAACCGATGCAGTTGCATATCAAAAAGTTGCCTTGGTTCTTGTCAGGAAACTGACTGCTAGAAAGGATGCCTGTCGCAGCCACGGGGCGCACTCGCATCTTGAACCAGGGTTTGTTGCCAACACCTTTGCCGATATTCACATAGGAACCAGAGCCTCCGGTCCCATCGTTCGCGAACTGGTAGCCCCACTGGTCGAAGACATCGCCGTGCGGGTTCGGACCAATCGGGAAATGGAACTCCATCTCAAAAGTTCGTGGGTTGAATCGGTGCACGCCGCTCTCCGCAGAACGGTAGGTTTTCGTTGGCGTTTCCATCGCGGCGACGTTGAAGATCCCACGAGACCAATAAAGCCAGCCATCTGGCCCCATCAACATCGCATTGGCTGAGTGGTGCGAGTCGGCACTCGACAACCCTTGCAGCATACGGATCTTAACGTCCGCTTTGCCATCGTTATTGGTATCTTTCAAAAACCAGAGTTCAGGCAAGGCCGCAACCAACATACCGCCTCCCCAAAACTCAAAGCCCGTGACGCTGTTGAGTTCGTCGGCGAACACAACACAACGATCGGCCACACCGTCACCGTTGTCATCTGGGAGCGACACGATGCGGTCCTTGCGAGGCTCGGTGGGATTCCAGTGGGGATACGATGGCCAGACGGACGCATACAAAACTCCGTTGGGATCCACGGCCATCTGAACTGGATTGACGATTTCGGGAAACATCTTTTCGTC
>JANMNR010000433.1:0-26294 GCA_031368325.1 Pirellula sp. | reverse complement strand
GCATCCGTAGGTAGAAACTTCATGTCCACTACGGGATCGAAATCCTCATCGTGACCATACTTCAAAATCGCTTCAAAAACGTTCTTACAAAGATTGCTCATTAACTCAGGGCCCTCCAAATTGTGTATTCATCATGCAAGTGACGCCGAAACACCTGCCAAATTCACTCGGGGAATAACTGCTCTGCTTCTCGAATCTTCCAGGTGTCGCCGAATCCTACTTATCGCATGCGCGACCGGTTCACCCGCAAAAATTCTCCAAAAATTCCCAATGACCAGTGATTATTGGCAATAAGAGAGCAAAGTCAAGAAAATTAACCAGAGAACTGCACCTCCACCCCTTGCGGGACGTCGCAAAAGTCGCAAGAGAGAAAGACTGCATAATGTAGGGTGGGAGCCTACATCCGGAGTCCCCCCAAAAACTCAGAACAATCGTCAGTCCGTTAATTTTGGCTCTCGTCGCCTTAAACTTGCCCCAATGCGCATTCCGCCACCGCAAAACAGCTAAACTGGCTCTGCCAATTTGCCGCACACGCGCTACACCTTTCCATCGCAACTCAAAACCAAACACACAAACCTCTCAGTTTCGTTATGTAATCACCATGAAAAAATCTTTCCGTTTTTTTTCTCGACAGTTAATGCAAATGAGTCTGATGCTTAGCGCGACGAGCATCGCAGCTTCGTTACTCTCTTGCACAACCTCTGTGTCGGCACAAGAAATTTCAATCGAGACTCCAGTCGCAGTCGTAACTCCCGTGGGCCATCGAATCGACCTCGCGGGAATGCGACCACAGGTTTTGGTTTTGACTCCCGATGGAAAATCACTTCTTACCTCCGGCAAGACGAATAAGTTGGTGGTCATTCAAGCCGATACCAAGACCGTGTCCCAGACAATCGACTTTCCCTCAAAAGACCAGACCTCGGAGCCGGACATTGCCTCCCCCAATATCCTAAAACCAGACTCTGCAGCGCTGGTCAGCTACACAGGGCTAGTCTGCACCTCCGATGGTAAACGTGTCTATATGAGCAACGTCGGCGGCTCGATCAAAGTCTTTTCGCTCAACGCCGATGGCCAATATGCCGCATCGCATACGATTCCATTGCCCGATGCCAAAGCGCCTCGGCGAGCTCAGGAAATACCAAGCGGCCTCGCGCTTAACGAATCTAGTGGCAAGCTTCTGGTCTGCGGCAATCTTTCGAACACGCTCATCGAAGTCAATTTGGTAGATGGCAAGACGGAGCGTACTTTTCCTGTGGGTGTTGCTCCCTACGATGTCGTTGTCCACAACAACAAGGCCTACGTTAGCAATTGGGGGGGCCGTATCCCGGAACGAGGCGATTTGACTGGCCCCGCTGGCCGCGGGACAACAGTGCGTGTTGATCCCGTACGGCACATTGCCAACGAAGGAACCGTTTCCATTATCGATCTAAAGTCTGGCGCTACCCAGACTACATTCGTCGGACTTAGCCCAAGCGACTTGGCCGTTTCTCCGGATGGCCAATACATCGTTTGCGCGAACTCGAATAGCGATTCGCTCTCAATCTTGTCGACCGAAACCGGCAGGGTTATCGATACCGCTTGGGTCAATGCAAAACAGTCCGATCTATACGGTGCTGCCCCCAACGCACTCGCTTTCAATGCGACGGGCGATACGCTCTTCGTCGCCAATGGCTCGCAAAACGCCATCGCCGTCATGAGCTTCGACCCGGTTGACAAAGGGGAAACGGTTCTCAAAGGGCTCATTCCGGTCGGTTGGTACCCAGGGGCCATCACCTTTGACTCTGCCCGCAACTATATCTGTGTTGCGAACTTGAAAGGGCTGCCCAGCAAACCATCCAAAAAGGAAAACAGCGCTGGATTCAACTCGCATCAACATAACGGCTCGATCAGTATCGTCCCGGTACCAAACGCCGAACAACTGGCGGTCCTGTCCGAGCAAGCTTCTAAAAACATGCGACGCAACGCCATTCGCGAGGCCGCTCTGCCTCCGCGGGACAAACAACCCGCTCGAGCGATTCCAGAACGCATTGGTGAACCAAGTACAATCGAACATGTCGTCTACGTGATCAAAGAGAATCGCACCTACGATCAGGTTTTCGGTGACATCGAGCGAGGGAACGGAGATCCAGGACTATGCATCTTCGGACGTGAGATCACACCGAACCAACATCGGCTGGCCGAACAGTTTGTTCTGCTCGACAACACCTACTGTTGCGGAATCTTGAGCGCCGATGGGCATCAATGGAGCACGTCCGCACTATCCACTGCTTACCTCGAAAAGAGCTTTGCCGGTTTCCCGCGAAGCTATCCGGATGGAATGGGTGACGATGAATCGGACGCATTGGCTTATTCACCAGCGGGCTTTATCTGGGACAATGCTGTTCTGCACAAAAAAACGATTCGCAATTATGGTGAATTCATGAAACCAACCGTTCGATACCGCGAAGCTGGCAAGAAAGGAACGCCCGATTACATGTCCTGCTTCCGAACTTGGAAGGGTGGCGAAGAAGTCGTATTTTCTAGCGAGCCAAGCATCGAGAGCATTCGTGCTTATTCGCCAACCGATTATGTCGGCTGGTCCATGCAAGTTCCGGATCAAGTGCGTGCGGATTTCATCCTTAAGGAACTAGCTGAATTCGAACAGAAAGGCAAATACCCAAACCTAACGCTCATTTGCTTACCCAATGACCACACCAGTGGCACGTCGGCCAAATTCCCAACTCCAGCCTCCAGCATGGCCGACAACGATCTAGCCTTTGCCCGAATCGTAGAGGGGCTAAGTCATTCCAAGTTCTGGCCCAAAATGGCCATCTTTGCCATCGAAGATGATCCGCAAGCAGGCTGGGATCACGTCAGCGGCTATCGAACGACCGCTTATTGCATTAGCCCCTATACAAGGCGAGAACAGACAGTCAGCACGCGTTACAACACCACTAGCATCATTCGAACAATCGAACAGATCTTGGGCTTGCCACCGATGAACCAGTTTGATGCGGGTGCGACTCCCATGTTCGACTGTTTCCAAGAAGTGCCAAACCTCACGCCCTATGATTCGGTACCCAGCAACATCCCTCTGGACCAATTGAATAAGCCTCTCGCCATGATTGTTGACCCTGTGCAGCGACTGTTTGCTGAGAAATCCGCTTCGATCAATTTTGCAGAAGTGGACAAGGCGCCCGAGGACCTACTCAATCGAGTACTCTGGAATGCCATGAAAGGGAATCAGCCGTACCCTGAATGGGCCATCACGGCAGTTGATATCGACGACGATGATGATGAGGAGATCGTCGATTCGACCAAAGGCGATAGCGAGCGATAGGATGGCAATGTTAACCAACTGGGGGTTGCCTGAATTGGGGACGCCCTCCTCGGTCATTCGCATTTCACCCGACATCAATGTCCCGGTCACGCCACGTGTGAAACGGATCATCGATGCACCCGCGTTTCGTCGCTTGTCGAGAATTAGCCAATTGGGAATGGTGGCGATGGTCTATCCCGGCGCCACACATACCCGCCTCGAACACTCGCTGGGAGTTTATCGCAATGCGATCGAGTTCTTGCAACGACTGGGTGGGGACGATGCGCTCGGAACCGTTCTCGGCGAATACGACGCCAAGATATTTCTCGTGTCGGCGTTGCTACACGATGTTGGGCATTGGCCATTCTGCCACTTGATCGAGGACATGCGTTTGCACGGAATTCCTCGCCACGAGTTTCTGGCTCGTCGGTTGATCACGCAAGGTGAAATCGCCGATGTCCTAACGACGGACTGGCAGGTGAATCCCGTGGATGTTGCCAACTTGCTTGCACCAGACGCGAGCGACGGGTACGGCACAGAGCACAGCGACAACATTCCTATGGCATTGTTGCGATCCATGCTAAGTGGCCCAGTTGATATCGACAAGCTGGACTACCTCGAACGGGACTCGGTGCACGCGGGTGTTCCCTATGGTCGCAATTTCGATCGCAACCGACTGGTGAACTCGCTGTGTATCGACACCGCTCGCAATCGATTGGCCATCACCGACAAGGGGCGAACGGCCGCTGAAATGATGGTCTTTGCAAGGTACGTGATGTTCAGTGAAGTCTATTGGCATCATGCGGTTCGAAGTGCAACAGCCATGCTTCAACGAGCCGTCTATCAAATCCGAGACGACCATGCTCTCACCCAATCCTGGATCGACATGAACGAACCGGAAATGATCGATTCGTTGCTCAAGGAATGCGACGGAAAGCCTTGGGCCGCTTGCATTGATGGTTTGTTTGGGCCGCGACGTCAACTCTACAAGCGTGTCGCACAATTCGACTTCATCAATCATCCAGACGAGCACCTCGCACTGTCAGGAAAACCTTACAATGTGATCGTCGAATTGTCGGCAAAGCTCGCGACCCACCTACAACAGGAATCGGGGCTTCAGGTCGGCGTACACGATGTCCTGGTCGACGCACCGCCCGCAAAATTGGAGGTTCAGTTCCAGCTCGATGTACGGCAACGGGACGGGAGTTACCGAACACTCGGAGAGCTATCGCCAGTGGTGCATGCACTAGCTACAAAGCAGTTTGACGATATCGTCAAGCGGGTAAGAATCTTTGTTCGCCCAGAATTGAGAGATGAAGTGGCCAACATCGATTTCGCGGCGTTGGTAGCTTCGATAACATAACGTCGCGAGTTTAGAGGATTAAATGCAAACGATCGTTTTAACCACTGTTCTGCTCGCGATTTCAAATGTCTTTATGCTGCTGGCTTGGTACGGGCATCTGAAGGAACTGAACGACAAGCCTTGGTATATTGCAGCGCTCATCAGTTGGGGCATTGCACTCTTTGAGTACTTGATTCAAGTTCCAGCCAATCGAATCGGCCATACCCAGCTCTCGCTTGCACAACTCAAGATCATGCAAGAGGTCATTACGATTTGCGTCTTTGTTCCGTTTGTCGTCGTCTATATGAAGGAGCGACTGCGATGGGATTTTCTTTGGGCTGGTTTGTGCATGTGTGGTGCAGTCTACTTTGTTTTTCGGGGCGGCTTGGGCGTCGCACCCGGCGACCAGCCGTAGTCTTTTCAGGTTAACCGCTTCGTACCCTCACTCTGCACATCTCCCATGAAGATCGCATCCATCAACAAACAACAATTGCTCGAACGGTTTGTCCAATACTGCAGCATTGGAACTGCCGCCAACGCAGCGACCGATGCATACCCGAGCAGTCCGGGGCAACTTAAGCTTGGAAAGGTTCTCGTCCATCAGCTTCTCGAAATGGGAATTGCAGACGCAAATCAAGATTCCCATGGGCTTGTATGGGGCACGGTGCCATCTACCGTCAATCACCATGCCCCAACGGTTCTCCTCAACGCACACTTAGACACCTCGCCGGAGGCGCCAGGCGACGGATGCAATCCACAAGTGATCGTCGACTATGATGGACAGTCGATTGTATTGCTGTCGGGTGATGTCATCGACCTAGAGTCAACGCCTGAATTGCCGCAACTTGTTGGGCATACATTGATAACGACCGACGGGCGGACACTGTTGGGTGGTGACGACAAAGCGGGCGTCGCAGCCATCATGCAAGCGGTTCAGTATTGGATGGAAAACCCGTCGGTTGCGCATGGTCCCGTTCGCATCTTGTTTACATGCGACGAGGAGATTGGGCGTGGTACGCAGCATTTCGATTTGGCAACGGCAAACGCCTTGGTCGGATACACGCTGGATGGTGGCGGGGCTGGTACGATCGACGAAGAGACATTCTCGGCCGATGGTGCGACCGTAACACTTCGAGGTCGCAACACACACCCCGCCGTTGGCAAAGGAAAGATGATCAATGCGGTTCGTGCTGCGGCCAAGTTTATTTCCATGCTGCCTAACCATGAGCTGTCACCGGAAACCACGTCCGACCGACAAGGGTTTGTGCATCCGTATGCGATTCAGGGGGGCGTGAATGAGGTTCAAGTGCAGTTCATTCTTCGGGATTTCGAAACTGCAAAACTGACGGAGTACGCAGCACTGCTCCAGACGACCGCCGATGCCGTTGAGGCCCTATTCCCAGGGTTGGTTGCCAAAGTGGAAACGACGGCGCAGTATCGAAACATGGCAGAGACCATTCGCAAGTCACCGAAGACGATTGAGTTGGCCGAGCGAGCGTATTCTGATTTGGGTTATGCGTCCAGGCGAGACTCGATTCGAGGTGGAACGGACGGAGCGTTGATGAGTGCCTTGGGACTACCGACGCCAAACCTATCCGTAGGGCAATTCAACATCCATTCCGTGCGCGAATTTGCGTCGCTGGACTACATGGCCCAAGCGGTCCAGCATGTAGTCCGATTGATGGAATTGTGGAGCCATAAGTAGACGCCCGGACAGTCTCGATCCATTTGCCTCAAGCTAAAGGCTTGGCAGAAGGTAGCAGGTGGTTGACGAACGCTGCGACGACACCACCGGATTGACATCCGATTGACATCCGTGAGGAGATAGCATCCTGAAGGGATGCCCGAAACCGAACTTTGCGAGGCTGAATTGTCCAATCCAATTTGCATTCCCATCAGGGGCCAACCGCTGAGAACGTGAGCGTTCGTGCGAAGTGAATGGAAGCAAGGCCTCCAACAAACCATATCATGCACCCAGCATCTCCAAAACCTGACTCGCCTTCCCGGACCAGGTCACTTTATTCTTCACTTCCTTGGCTCGATACCATTTCATTTTCGAAGTGAATAATACCGCGTATTCCCTCGAGCACGCGGGTGAATCGGGTCCTGGCACGTTCGATCAATTCTGTTTCCTTGCCGTCGCGTGCCCTTTTTGCGGCCATGTGTTTAGGAGACATTTTGACACGTCCACTGGCGATATCTTGTTCCTCACGCTTCAACCGTAGCGCGCTGCGAAACGCTGCCAACGAACGCAGACAGTTGAGATTCCATCAATTGCAACGCCAAAAGATACTATCCCAACCGAAACTCGCAGTCTCGAACTTGGATGATGGTGGCAATCCCTGGCACAATACCTGTGCGTTGGGCGGCATCCACCAGTTGTGAAAAAGCCCCCGGATCAAGAATCTGGTCCCGCTGCTGGATCGATAACCTCGAACCAGAATCTGACGGAGTTTCAACGAGCGGTGATTGCGATGTTGGAGAACCGCTCGCTGACGGACTTGATTCAACGGAAAGCACTGGTGTCGATTTATGACGCACCGCGAGATGAAGTTTCGAGTTCTGAATCGATCGATTCACTATTTCGAATGGCAATGGTTTCATGCGAGAGCCATCAATCGCTGACCGGATGCTCAATGCCCCACCCTCGATCGCAGGTGTGTTGACCATCAACAGGTGATGCTTGCCGCCACTCATTGCAAGCAGCGTATGTCCGGCCTGAATCTCCAGCCCATTGTCAAGCGGATGAATCTCGAAAAAAGTAGCGATGGCTTCCAGCTCCTGGATTGAATTCGTGGCCTTAAGAAGCTGTTCTCGCAATGGACGCATGTCGTCCGATTCAACCGCTGTTGCGATTGACGTCGGCTCCGCATTTCGCAATTCTGAAGTGGTAACAGGTACTGGCCTTTGAATCGTACCCGAAAGCCGAATACGTCGACGGACCTTTTCGATTAACTCCTGCATCTGGTCCAAAACATCGTGCGCTTTACCTTGTTTACGAACAAGTCTCTTTGTTTCCTTATCCAGCTTGGCTGGCGCGACGTCCTCGGCATGCGAAAGATCCTTGCTGAGGGTCACTGTCCGTGATTGTGTGTAGCTCTTTGTCGTCGATTCCAACAGACGAACGCATTCTGCATACTTTTCCTCGGAGTAGAGCGACTTGGCCTCCACCAATGCAGACGCGGACGGAGTTCCACGTAGAAGTCGGTACAAGTCATCGAACAATTCATCAGCCATGGTTATCTCATCAACGCCCACTAAAGCTTTCGCAATCAACACTATTGTACTTTTTGCCACTTCCGCATGGGCACTTTGCGTTCCGCGGTTGGGCGGAACGCTATTACGTCCCTTGTGCACTTCCGTTTCGCTCAAAGTTTCCGCGTGCTGCTCGCGCCAAATCTGTTCCGTGTTGCGTAAGCATATGCAAAGCCGTCATCGCACAATCTAGTCTATTTATCTCGGACAGTATTTGTTTTTCGGTTAAGCGAAAAGATGTTCGTGAACCAATCGGCGGAGCGGAATTGCTTTTGACTGGGATCGGCCAAAAGTGGCAGAAAACCTGTTTTACGATGAATTACCGATGCTGACTTCGAGTCTAACACGAATCGAAAGAGTGCAGTACCGCGCCGCATTGCGCCGACACCAAAAATTTGCCGCACCAAGGGCATCGCAGGCCGGTTCTACTCACAAAACTGCGTTTTTCGGGCCGTTTGTCATTTGAACCGAGTGGGTCAACACAGCATTTTGTTCAACGGCGAATATCAGTACAATCAGCCCTATGGCGATCCGCGAAAAGCCAGCCCGCCAACCAGAAAGTGTCGCCAAATGCTTAGAATCGCGCCGCGATGAAATACAATCTCCGAAAACTATTTTTGGCCACATTGATCATCGCGTGCGCATGCAGCTTGGCACTGTACTTGACAGCTTCACTCCGTCAGCGACTTGCAATCCAAACTGAATTGAAGACGTTGGGAATTGATTCTGTCGGCTTTTCTGGTGATAACACAGTAGCTAGCATCTGGGCAATTCGACCAATCCAAGCCGCTTTTTCTGAAAAGTTCAAGAAACTGCAAACCGCCGATCTGAAGGGGAGTAATTATTCAGCTCAAAGTCTTGCGGTTCTTGTCAAGCTGGCTGAAGTTAAGTTCTTGATTCTGTCGGCCAGCGACGTATCCGATGCTGATGTCGCGATACTCAAGGACGTTCAAGGCCTGAAGTTTCTCTGGCTTACGAACTCCAATGTAACGGACGCCTGCATCGATTCTTTATCGCAGATCCCCAGTTTGGAGAGGATAAAACTTGATGGTACGAACATCACGTCGGAGGGAATTGGCCGACTCCGTTCGATGAAGCCCATGCTTAAAATTGACTGAACATTTACCCATGGAGTATCGGCTGTTTAATCACAAACAACCCACAGTTCGTGAATGACGAAGTATACTTAGCCCCAGTTTAGCTCTCTCACTACGACCTATATTCAAGTGCTTCGGCCATTGCCGACTTCGGATGAAGGTAACTACAGAACCTTAAGCAAGAAGTCAGACAACTTCAAAGGAGACGGTTCTTGCAATCGAACATTGTGCTTAAAGCCATCTTAGTTGTTGCATCCGGCTTGGCTTGCTTTGGCGGACCGACTATCCACGGATTCCATGAGGCCCCCCAAACGTCCGCTCGCGCCACGGAAGCCTACGCGATTATGCGTCGATCTTGTTTCGAGTGTCATGGCCCCGCGCGACAGGAAGGGGGGCTTCGACTTGATTCCAACGAAGCGATCCAGGCAGGAGGGGACAGTGGCAATCCACTGGATTTGCAGGATCCAGATTCCAGTGAACTGATGCGCCGAATACGCCTACCCAAGGGACATGAATCGGTCATGCCAAACCGTGGCGCAGTCTTAACAGAGCAAGAAGTCGCTTGCATTCGCGAATGGATGGCTCGTGGCGGACAATGGGCATCTCATACTGCTTCGAATAAACACTGGGCTTATGTCGCTCCCGCCAAACAAGTCATTGCATCATTCGCGGATCAACCGGAACAGCACCCTATCGACTTCTTCGTTCAAAAAAGATTGAGCTCTGAGGGGCTCGCTCTCTCGGGTCCGGCAGACCTTCACACGTTGGCTCGCCGATTGTTCTTGGATTTGATCGGGCTGCCACCTACACCGCGGGAAGTGGATGATTTCGCTGCCGAAGCGACCGAGGATTTGCCCGCAGCAGTTGAACGCCTGGTAGACCGTCTACTCGAGTCCCCACAGTACGGCGAAAAATGGGCAAGGCCTTGGCTTGACGCGGCTCGTTACGCAGACTCACATGGATTTCAACGCGACGATCTTCACGAACTCTGGGCCTATCGCGACTGGGTTATTGAGGCTCTGAATAGCGATATGCCCTTTGATCAGTTCTCGATCGAACAATTGGCAGGCGATCTACTACCCAACGCGACTCAATCGCAGAAGATCGCAACGGGTTTCAATCGTTGTGCACCGTGCAACGTGGAAGCGGGAACGGATCCTGAAGAAAACCGTTTCAATCAAGTCGTCGATCGCGTCAACACCTTGGGCTATGTTTGGTTAGGATCCACCCTAGAATGCGCTCAATGCCACGACCACAAGTATGATCCATTTAAGCAGAGCGATTATTATGGGCTGTTCGCCTTCTTTAATCAAAGCGAACTCGAGGCCGATCGATCCAACCCAAACGTGCCTGGTTCCATTCGTTTTCTCGGCCCCTACTTGAACATCAGCGACACAGACGAGGAACGTGAACGGAACCAACTGGTTGAAACCATCGGCCTGATGCGTGCAGAACTAGAATCCGCATTAAAGGAGTCTGTCGCGACGAACACCGCCAACCCGTCGGTCGCTGCCGCCATTGCACTCAAGCCGATCGCATTCGATTCATCCGAAGGGTCTGGACACAGAATTCTCGAGGACAACTCAATCCTCCTTCAAGACGATCCACCCGATGTCGACACCTATACGGTCACGGCCGAGCTTGGTGAAGAACCTATCGTTGGGTTTCTTTTAGAAACACTTACCGACCCCTCCTTGCCAGGCACTGGTCCAGGGCGCGGGGACGCGGCCCGACCCAATTTCGTTCTCAATAACTTTGAAATCAGACGTGCCGACAATTCGGAAGAGCTTCAAGCGGAATCGATTCGGTTAACCGACGCCAGAGCTGACTTTTCACAGAAGAATTTTGATGTCGCAAACGCAATTGACGGAGATTCCAAATCCGCATGGGCAATTGGCGCGCAGTTCAAACGCTCGCACTGGGCTGCCTTTCGGATCGCCGACAAGGATTCGTTCACGGGCACAAAGCGAGTGAGTTTTCGCATGGTCCAGAACAACGGAAATGCTCGCACGATCGGGCGATTTCGTTTGTCTGCATTGGTCGGTGATTTTGAAAAATCATTGCCATCAGAAAGCAAAGAACCGCCGGCCATCGTCAAGCTTCGAAAAAAACTCGAGAGCCTAGAAAAAGAGCGTGACAAGAAAATAATGCGAAAGACGTTGGTCATGCGTGAAGTGCAAAAGCCCAGAAATTCAACCATGTTTTCGCGAGGCGATTTCCGAAATCCAGGCTCAGTTGTTGACCCCTCAACGCCTGAGATTCTACATCCATTTCAAGAAACGGGTGACCGAAATCGATTGACGCTGGCTCAGTGGTTGGTCTCGCGAGAGAATCCGTTGGTAGGACGCGTTGTGGTCAATCGGCTTTGGTCCGAGATCTTTGGTACTGGCTTAGTTGCCACACCCGAAGACTTTGGAATCAAGGGAGATTCGCCGTCGCATCCCGAATTGCTCGATTGGTTGGCCGTAGATTTCATGAACAATGGTTGGTCGCAGAAGCAAATGCTTCGGCAGATATTGACCAGCAAGACCTATCGACAGTCGTCTCGAATATCCGTCGAGGCTCGTCAGCACGATCCGCACAACCGCCTTTTGGCTCGAGGGCCACGGTTTCGATTAACCGCTGAGGGTATCCGCGATAACGCGCTGGCGATCTCGGGTAGACTGAGTCTCAAGCAGTTTGGGCCCTCGATTCGGCCCCCTCAACCGGACGGGCTTTGGAAAAAAGTAGGCGGGCAACAATACGACTACGAGGTAAGCGCTGGTGAAGACCAATATCGTCGGGGCGTGTATGTCGTTCTGAAACGCATGTCGCCTTACCCCAGCTTCATCAACTTCGATGCAACCGCTAGACTGGCGTGCCGTCTGAGTCGCGGGCGTTCCAATACTCCACTGCAAGCTTTAAATCTATTGAATGATCCCGTATTCGTGGACGCGGCGAGGGGACTCGTGGAACGTGTTCAGCGTGAAATGCCAGCGTCAAACTTGACTCAACAACTGGAGCATGCATTTCGAATGGCTATCGCACGCACACCAAGCCGACACGAACGTGATACCCTGCAGAGGCTGTACGATCGCGAGTACGCGGCCACTTTAACGACAGCGTCTGAGGATAGTCCTGCGCAATCATCCCAGTCCGAGAAGGCGCGCGCAGCAGCGTGGTTTGCAGTCGCGTTGGCACTTATGAACCTCGACGAAACAATCACGAAAGAGTAAAGCCATGTCCTTTCCGTTGATTGAGCAAGACCGAAGAGCGTTTATTCGCAACACGGGTTTTTGCTTGAGTACCGCAGCCCTGGGTACTCTTTTGAATCAGTCGCATTCACCGGCAGCGAATCCAACTTGCTTGAATCGAGAACGCGTTTCGGCAAGAGCCAAAAGCGTCATCTATTTGCACATGATCGGTGCACCGTCGCAACTGGACCTGTTTGATCCAAAGCCCGAATTGATTGCGCACGATAACGAGGTTTGTCCCGACAGTTTTTTAACGGGTCGCAAGTTCGCGTTCATCGGTGGCGAGATGCGTTTGGCTGGCTCGCGGCAAAAATTTTCCAAGCAGGGTGAAAGTGGTCATGCTTTCTCTGGCCTGCTTCCGCATCTTTCCAAGGTAGCAGATGAATTGTGTTTCGTTCATTCAATGCACACCGAAGAGATCAATCATGCACCCGCTCAGATCTTTTTGCATACTGGCTTTGGAAGGGGAGGACGCCCCAGTTTTGGTTCCTGGGCAACTTACGGTTTAGCGTCCGCGAACGAAAATCTGCCAGCGTACGTCGTGCTACAAAGCGGGACAGTCGGTGGGGCTGGCTCAAGCATGTATTCAAGCGGCTTTTTGCCGAGTGTTTACCAAGGGGTGCCCTTCCGATCGGAAGGGGAGAGTGTTCTTTTCTTGTCGAACCCCGAAGGCCATTCGACAGAGAGTCGACGAAGAGTGCTGGACGCAGTTGGTTCGCTCAACGAAGTCCGACTAGCAGAGGTCGGCGATCCCGAGATCGCGACCCGCATCAGTCAATACGAGTTGGCCTATCGCATGCAAACCAGTGTTCCAGAGCTGATGGATCTCAAAGACGAAACGTCCGAGACATTGGATTTGTACGGAGCCAAGCCGGGAAAGGGGTCCTTTGCAAACAGTTGTTTGCTTGCACGGCGGCTAGTGGAACACGGAGTGAGAATCGTTGAGTTGTACGATAGCGATTGGGATCATCACAACAATTTGGATACCAGTTTGGCCCGCAAGTGCAAGGACATTGACCAAGCGGCTGCAGCCTTGATTACAGACTTAAAGCGCCGAAACATGTTGGACGATACGCTAGTGATCTGGGGAAGTGAATTTGGGCGAACTCCTTTGGCACAGGGAGTTGATGGACAGGGAAACAAGACGAATGGTGGTCGGGATCATCACAAAGACGCATTTACTTTTTGGCTAGCGGGAGGCGGAATTCGCGGCGGAGTCTCCTATGGCGAGACGGACGACTTTGGCTTCTGTGTTACCGAGCAACCCGTCCACGTGCACGACTTGAACGCTACGGTGCTGCATCTCCTTGGGCTTGATCATGAACGCCTAACGTTTAAGTTCCAAGGTCGAGAGTTTCGCCTAACGGATGTGGGGGGCAATGTGATGACAGCTTGGTTGAAGTAGCAAGCCTGAAAGTAAAGAATTGCCGACGCTTCTCGCTGATCACCACAGCAATCCGTTTTTATCGTCGCGGCGATCCTCAATCACCGGCTACTATCTGTCAAGCCTTCAGCTTGAAGCAAAACCTTCCCATAACGGCGGACTAACCTATCAGCGTTGTTGCAATCCCCTGGCTGTTTATCTGCCATGGGACCCATACGAGCGCAAACAGCTTTGTCTTGGTATCCGCTTTGCGAATGGGGATGTCGATCGCTTCCAAGGTCAGATTCTCTAGCGAGAATTGGCTTGTTACCGTATCGATCTCTTCTTGGCATTGCCGCTCAAGCTCGTCTTTTGCCGCCACCAGCTCTTCGTAGGTCTCTTGCGCACGCATCACGTCTCCTTGTTGAGCCGTTACCTTGCCTAACCCTTTCACTGCGCTTGCAGCTTTGGACACATTAGTCTGGCTTGCAATCTTGTTTCCAAGCAATGCACCCAAAATGGTTGTTCCAATGTTAAAGAAACCTTCCATTTGCTTGGACTTGGCTTCTTGTTTCTCTTTCTCCAGCCTTTGCTGAGCGGCCAATAGTCGCGATTGGAAGCTTCGGAGTTTCTCACCAAACTTCAGCTTGAGCTTGTCGACCGCTTCGTCGCGGGCTTCTTTGGCCGAGTGAGCAAGTTCAATGCGTGCATCCGTCTCGCTCAAACCGGGTGCCGTCGTTTTCTTGATGGCTTTGCAAGTATAAACGGTGCATTGCACATGCCGAAAGAAGTAGTCCTTAATCGCCTTTTCCCAAATCGAATAATTTTTGGCAGACGACATCTCCGCTGGTAAATCCGCAAATGTATATCCATCCTCAGGCTGATTGCTTAACTGAAGGATGTCCGGACCAATCTTGTTTGCATTGTCCCAAAGTGGGTCAGGCACTTCGTCCTGAATGTTTACCATGTATTGAACATCTTCCCAATAATCGACTCCGCTGGTCGACTTAACGAAGTGAATACTCGATTGACTCAGAATGGCAGGACGATAGACCGTCTTGTTTTTTCCGCCAGAGATCTTCGTGGGTACGAGGAATTTTTCGGTTACATCGGACGGGATGATCGGTCGTGCTCCGGATTCTGATGTGGATCCACTGCCGGAGGAACCGATTGATCGCACTGTACCATTGCTCTGAATCGACTTTCGCTTTTCCAGCATCAGTTTGGATATCTGGTCGCGCGACAGTGGCCCACGTAAAAACGACAAAGCCCACCGTGACTGAAAGATGGTCGGGCCATCATCGTGAACATTGTTCATGAGGAAGACACGATTGCCGAGGGCTGAGAGGGATCGCTCCATCGCGGGCCTATCGAATGCACTCCCCTGTTGCATCGAGGCCCCCTCAAGTCCATCCAACACTCTATCCTTGTCACGTTGCGTCTGCAAACGTCCCAAGAACCAAGTCCCCATGTTCGACAACCCCTTGTAGTCCAGGTCGACTGGATTTTGCGTGGCGAGAACAATGCCAAGCCCAAAGGCACGCGCTTGCTTGAGCAACGTCAACATCGGTGGCTTAGACGGTGGCTTGGCTGATGGAGGAAAGTAGCCGTAAACCTCGTCCATATAAAAAAGGGCTCGCAAGGATCCAGTACCCGGTTGGGCTCGCATCCAAGCTAACAGTTCCCCCAGAAATATTGTCACGAAAAACATTCGCTCGGAATCGTTAAGATGAGCGATAGAAATGATGGATAATCTCGGCTTGCCCTCTGAAGTGTAAAGCATTCCCTTGATATCCAACGGTTGCCCCTCTAACCAGCCAACAAACGACGGCGAGGCGAGCAAATTGTTCAAGCTCATCGACAGCTTGGCTCGGTCTGACGGCGAATAAAATGAATCCAAATCGATAACGCCAATCTTCTTGATCGGCGGCGATTGAATTTGTCGAATCAAGCCTTCTAGGCTGAGGTTGTCCCCTTTCCTCCACGCTTGATCGAAAATATTGGAAAGCAAGATGTGCTCGCGACTCGTCAATGGGTCAGCGTCGATCCCAAGCAAGGTTAACAGCCCCGATGCAGCCGAAGCGACCTTCTCTCGCATGGTTTCGGCGTCTTCTCGCACAGCGGGGGCGGGAGCATCGAAGCTCTTTAGTACCGTCATAGGAACGCCGATATTGCTACCCGGCGTAAAGATCGAAATGTCGACGGAGTCTTTGTAACGTTGGATTCGATCCGGCTCTTGTTGCCAATCCGATAGCCCTTTTCGCCATCGATCCGCAGTCTCCGAGGCCAACACCTCGATCGGCTTGCCCTGACGCGTCGCCTCCGCTGGCTCGATCCACTCTTGGAAATCTGATGGTGCCAAGTTTGGAAATGCCAAAAGCAAATTACCCAAGTCGCCCTTGGGGTCAATGCAAATGGCAGGCACGCCATCGATGGCCGCTTCCTCCAGAAGACTGAGGCATAGCCCAGTCTTGCCACTGCCCGTCATTCCGACGCAAAGCGCATGGGTGACGAGATCCTTCGAGTCGTAGTTGACCAACTCATCGAGAAGTTTGCGAGCTCCCAAATCGTACTTCTTGCCCAAGTAGAAACTACCGAGCTTCTCATAGTCTTGAACTGTAGGCATGGCGGGGAGTTTTTAGTATTGAGTTTCTAGAAGTTGGTTTTTGGTTGGCAATTGGCAATTGGCAAATCTCAAATCTAAGATCTAAGATTTCCACCTCGATTTGACCTTTGACGTTTGGCCTTTCCGCTTATCCCTTATGGTTTAAACCTTGTGGCTTAAACCTCATGGCCTACCGCTTGTTGTTATTCGTCCGCTACGTTGACATAGACCTTTAGCGCCGAGTTGTCTTCGACTAGCAGTCGCATCATCTCTTTGTAGCCAGATAGCCCTTCGACGGGACTGGTTAAAATCTTGTGGATTACGTTGGGGAACATGACTTCCCCCAGTGCCAGGTCTTTGATCCCAGATTCAAAATGCTCTCGGTTTGCGTTAACACTACCCACGAGGAGTTTGTTGCCGAGCACCCATTCGATATTGATCTTGTCGGATGGTATCGTCGTCTGTGCTTTGCCACCCGTGATGCTAGTCCATACCAAGACACCGTTGTGTCCCAACGCTTCCATGGCATTGAACGCAATTGCCGACGAACCGGTTGCGTCGATAATCAAATCCGCCTTCCCAACTTTCTTTGCAAGCTCAGCAAGGCTTGTTTGTGAAGTAGCGATATAGGTGGCTTCCATTCCTTCGACGATCGAGCTCTTGAGATTTGGACCCGCGGCTCGAGCCAACGTGAAAACCTCCAGGCCTTTGAGACGCAAAACCAACGTGGACAGTAGACCAATTTGGCCGGCCCCGAGAACAAACGCTCGTTTGGGACTCCAAACCTTCATCCGACGTTGGGCTTCGTAAGCTTGATGGATCGCTTTAGCGGCGCAGCTCATCGGCTCCATGAGCACGTGCAGGTTCTTAAGTCCCTTTGGCACTCGCACGATGTAGTCTTCGTGATCGACAAAATACTCGGTTAGATAGCCGTGCAACAGATTGATGCCACGTTCGTAGTAGGTTTCTTCGCTGGTCATGTCGTAGGTCCCGATCTTGTCATAGATCGAACCGCCTGGTCGACGAACCGTCGCGGTCACGTAATCGCCAACCCTGATGTTGCGAACGTTAGCACCAACTTCCTTGACGATGCCAAAGGATTCGTGGCCCAGGACTAGGTAGTCGTCCCCCGGCGGCGAATTGCCATAAAGTGCATCGTTGATTTCGCGGTCGGTCGCGTCGACGCCCACCTTGAGTACTTTGACTAAAATTCCCTTGCCATCCGGGATCTTGTCGATCGACGGCATAGGAATATCTCGTTCGTGAACACTATGGGGAGTACCTGGTCGAACGGCTATTGCTTTCATAACGCTCTACTGCTGCAATTTGTGGAATTATCAGGACCTGAAATGCACGACGGATTGTACTCCTCGATTCGAGTTTGTCACAGTCGACATGCAGATCAGAGCACCGGCAGCGGAGCCGAAATAGTCGGTCGATTGGCAATTTGCGAAACAAGCGATCGAACAAGCCCGCGACAAACATCTTCGAAAGGTTTTGCAATCTTCGGATCCAAAAGCACCTCCGAAAGACGGCCTTCGTCCGATTCGCTACGAAGTGCAATTTGAATGGGAACCTCGCCGAGAAAGGGGACACCCAATTCCTGCGCCTTGTTCCTGGCCCCCCCTTTTCCGAAGATATCGAAGGTTTTCCCCGAATCTGGGTCTGTGAAGCCACTCATGTTTTCGACCACTCCCAGTACCGGAACCTTTGTTTTTTCAAACATCGAAATGGCTTTGCCTGCATCGAGCAACGCGACCTCTTGCGGTGTGCAAACGATAACCACTCCGGAAAGGGGAAGCAGTTGAGACAAAGTGAGTGCAACGTCCCCCGTGCCAGGAGGCATATCAATGATCAAATAGTCGAGTTCGCCCCAGGCAGTATCTCGCAAAAACTGTGTGATCGATCCATGCAGCATTGGCCCTCGCCAAACCACCGCTTGGTCTTTGCCAACCAAGAATCCCATGGACATGACAGGCATTTCACCCGACCGAATCGGTTGGATTTTTCCATCGACAATTTCAGGGCGTCCGTCCAAGCCCAACAAATGCGGTATGCTCGGACCGTAAACGTCTGCGTCCATCAATCCAACTTTGGCTCCCATGCGACCAAGCACGATTGCAATCGATGCCGCCAGCGTACTCTTGCCAACGCCACCTTTTCCGGCTGCTACAGCGATGACACTCTTTGCCTTTAACCCGATCTGGCCAATGGTCGGCGCTGGTCGGTATGTCGTTTCCAGCTTAACATGGACTTCCTTGACTCCGTCAACCCTCGTGAGCAAATGATCCCTCAACGCATCTGCGGTCTCTTGTGCAATGGGCTGAACCATCGAAGTCAAACTGAGCTTGCATCCCACAACTCCCGCCGCAACCGTCCAGTCCCCCACTTGGCCTGTCTTCGAGATTGCTCGCCCGCTTTCTGGTTCCTTGAACGATTCGAGGGCCGTTTGGAGCTGCTGGTGAATATCTGCGTCGGACATAAAATCGCTGAAGTATAAGAGTCGTGAATTAGGGGCATCGAGGCATAGTCTAACGGAGGATGGGTGTTGTGCGAAGCGTAACGAAATGCAGCTTGGCTCGAACGGTTAGCAATTAATCTGCCGTAGAGCGGTTTCCAAGGCGCCTGGTATCGCGCCAATTTCATCTGCAAGTTGCTTTAGGAAGGTGAGCAAAAAGTCAGTTCGGCTTGCTGCGACTGCGCGTCCCGAGTTGGTTTGCATGGTCTTTTGAAGCCCCAGCAGTTTGGCAAAAAAATGATCGACGGACTGCTCTGTGTCCGCTGGGGCCCGATCGATAGGAAATGGCTCTGTCGGATGATAAAGTCGTTGCCCCATCGCTCCACCAGTCATCAGGCAACGGGATAATCCAATTGCCCCTACCGCTTCTAACCTGTCCGAGTCCTGTACGACTTTTGCCTCGATGCTCTCACACGCAACGTTGGCAGAAAAGCTATGTGCAAGAATACAGTGGGAAATAGGCGCAATCCAATCGGTTGGGTACCCGATCTCCACAAGGAATCGTTCGGCGCTTTGGGATGCCAAGGCAGAAGCCATTCGCCGCTTCGGGGAGTTCTTGGCCACCACCACGCAATCGTGCAACCAAGCGGCAGGCAAAACCACATTCAGGTTTGCTTTCTCCGCCAACCCGATGCGTTTCGCATTCTCCACCACGCGCCGCACGTGATCGATACCGTGTCCTGAGTCGGCTGATTCCATTTGAACCCCTACCCAAGTTTCCACGCAATCCCGCCATTGCACTTCCCAATTTTTCAAATCATCCATGTTAACTTCGTGACTAGAGTTTCTTAAGACGGATGTTTCGATACCAAGCTTCTGTGGGTGGTCCAGAGTGGATTTGCAAACCGATGATCCCCATCTTTGCAATCTTGTCGTCTTTTTCGGTGTAGTCGACGGTCAAATTCCCGTTGAGCCAAATCTGAATGCGATCTCCCTCCGCTTTCACGGTCAGCTCGTTCCAGTCATCCTTCTTGAGCCAACCCGGCACTTTGTCTTTGTCACCCTCGGCCAACATTTTGTTGCGTCGCGATTCATCGTACAGCGCGCCCCAAACGGGGCGTTTAAATGCGTTGCCAACGTCACACTGAAAACCGCTAACTTCGGTCTTGTCAGGAATTCGGACCGAACGAAACTGAATGCCAGCGTTGTCACCTTGACCTTTCAATCGAACCTCCAGCTTCAATTCAAAGTTGCCGTAATTGGCTTTGGTGCAGAGGAACTCATTGTGCGGAATGGCTTTGGCAATGTTTCCCGCAACGATGCAGTTGTCTTCGATGCGAAACCAATCGCGATTGCCTTCCCAACCTTCGAGACTTTTGCCATCAAAGAGCCAGAAATAGTCTGCCTCAATCGCTACATCGCTATTCTTTGATTTGCTAGCGTCCTGAGCGACGCTAGGCGAATGGGAAAGGGAAACCGCAAGCAATACGATTGAGTAGACTTTGAAATTCATGGTTGGATTCGAACTGAGTTAGAAATCGGCGGGAGGTTTAGTCGGCTACTTTGGCGATCCTAAGATACTAGCTACCATTCTGAAAGAAAAGCAGAAGGTCCGTATGCCTCTGTTTTCCACTCCATTGCTATTGATTTACTCTCGCAATCTCTTTTATGGTGCATGTTGCTGGTTGGATTCGCCCTGGGAACCTCCGCAAAAAGCAATCCAATCAGGATCTACGTACTCAAAATAGCGTATACCGCTCATTTTCCAAGGATGGAAAACGACAATGGAAACGATTCCAAATTTGAACAGGAGACGGCCCCGTCCACGATTCGATCTTCGCTGGCTAGGGCTGCCGTTGTTTTCGATCGCCTTGTTCAACAGTCCGTCGCTTGTCTTTGCTCAGACCAAGTCGACTAAAGTCAGCGTGCCGCCGTCGCCCACCGCAAAAACCGAACGTGAATGGATCTGGCACTCTGATCCTCAAAACGATTCACGCATTGGAGACGCTTACTTTCGTCGAATCATGGATTTGCCCGAAATCGAAAAGGCATTCATTGAATTTGAAGCGGGAGAATCCTGCGAAGTATTTGTCAACGGCAGGCGAGTGGGTACAAGCAAAGCGGCACGTAGCGTTGAACGAGTCGATGTTACGACCGCCATTCGCCCGGGCAAGAATATCATAGCCATCCGCGCTAGCAATCGACAAAGCGACGGCGCCGGTCTCAAAGTGGGATTCATGTTTAAGCCGACCGACGCGAAATGGCGCATTGTGGTTAGCGACGCTGAATGGAAAACAAATAAGACTGCCTCGCAGAATTGGCAACTACTACGATTTGACGATGCAAAATGGATTGCAGCCTCGCCTATCGACGCGGATAATAAAGCAGTCGCTAAAAGCGAAACTGCAAAGACCAAAGCAACTCCGGTGATCGTTTCACTCGGAGACTATGATTCCAAAAAAGGGCCGCCGCCGTCGGATCGGTTTACCACCAAACCTGGTTTCGTGGTCGATGAAGTGATCGACCATGCATCCATTGGTTCAATTGTCGCTATGGCCTTCAATGAGTTCGGTCACATCGTCGCGTCGCAAGAAGGAGGGCCACTAGTCCTCATTTATGATGCCGACAAAGATGGCACTCCGGAAAAGAGCCGCATCTACTGTGAGCTAATTAAGAACATTCAAGGCATCCTGCCACTCAATGGCGATGTCTACGTAACAGGCGACGGACCCGAGGGCTCTGGCCTCTATCGACTCGTGGACGAAGACCGAAATGGCGAATTGGAAAAAGCGGAGTTTCTCTTGCAATTCCAAGGTACGCCTGGGGAACATGGCCCTCACCAAATCGCGTTTGGTCCAGACGGCTGCATTTACGTCGTTGTGGGAAATCATTCGAGACTGAGTACTTCCATCGATGAAGGTAGCTCCTATCGGCTCACCTACGAAGGTGATTTGGTTCAACCTCGCTTCGAAGATCCAGGTGGGCATGCGGACGGGATTAAAGCGCCCGGCGGAACCGTTGTCCGATTGGAATTGGCAACGAAAAAGGTACAGGTCGTGGCTGGCGGACTGCGCAATGCCTATGATCTGGCATTCCATCCAAGCGGATCTTTGTACGTGCACGACAGTGACATGGAAGCCGATATCGGGGCGATTTGGCACCGGGCAACTGGGTTGTTTCGAATTGCGGAGGGAGGAGAGTATGGATGGCGCAGCGGTTGGGCAAACTGGCCAGAGTACTATCTTGACAGACTTCCAGCGATGGCAACTTCTGGGCGAGGCTCACCGACTGGGATGACCGTCTATTCCCACTTCAAGTTTCCTGCCAAATACCATCGCTCGTTGTTCATGGCCGACTGGTCCGAAGGACGCATCCTGTCCATGAATGTCGAAGCCTCGGACAAGTCCAAAGGCAAGATGGAAGACTTCGTCTCAGGAACGCCTATGAACGTGACCGATCTCGAGGTTGGGCCAGATGGTTGGCTCTACTTTAGCACCGGCGGACGCGGAACGGACGGCGGAATCTATCGCGTACGTTGGGTAGGCGAAATCCCTGCGCAAGCAACCGATCTAGGGACTGGTATTTCCAAGGCTATTCGGCAGCCACAAATTTACTCAGCATACGGTCGACAAGCGGCTGCCGTCCTTAAAAAAGAACTAGGCTCTGAGTGGCCAGAACAAATCGCCGGCGTCGCTTACAGCAGCGAAAACCCTGCTAGGTACAGGATGCAAGCCCTCGATCTCATGCAACTACTCGGTCCAATTCCGACGACTGAAATGCTTATCGAGTTGAGCAACAGTACGAGCGAACAGGTTCAGGTGAAGTGTGCGAGGATGCTGGCGCTACATGGCGAAGACAGCGACGCTCAATCGCAGTTGCGAAAGCTACTGAGGGATGAGGACATTTCCGTTCGAATCGCAGCGTTGGAGTCGATCCTTAGATTGGGTGTTGTTTGCGAACCATCCGATCTCAAGCCACTTTTGCTGAGCCCAACGCGCGAAGAGCGTTTTGCAGCCCGACGCGCATTGGCTTTAGTCCCACAAGAGCAATGGCGAGAAAACTTTTTGGCGGAAGCTTCATGCAGATTGGTAATCAATGCTGGTTTATCGTTGATTACGACCGATCCGAGCGCCGCCAACGCCGAGCTCGTCATCGAAAACTTGATGCGATTGTCCCATGGTTTCGTTAGCGATGCCGACTTTGTCGATCTCCTTCGAGTCATGCAGATCTCACTTCACTTGAATGCCGTAGAACCCTCGTCGATGCCGGCTCTCAAAGCGTTGGTCGAGAAAGAGTTTCCTGCTGGCAACTCCGCGATCAATTGCGAGCTTGTTCGGCTCGCAACCTACTTGCAATGTGACATCGTTCCGCAAGCGGTCAAGTTCCTGCAGTCCGATGTTGCTATGCCAGAAAGGATGCTGATCTCAATGCACTTGCCCTTGATTCAACATGAATGGACCTCGGTTGAACGCATGACTGTTCTTCAGTTCTTGGAATCAGCACAAAAGTCAAAGAGCGGTAGCTCGTATCAACTCTACGTCATGAAAACCTCGCAATCGCTTGCAGGCTTCCTCACCGAGTCAGAAGCCCTGCGCATTTTGGAAATGGGTGAGCAGTATCCAAATGCGGCACTGACGGCACTGCTCAAGGCCCCGGAACAGCTCAACGCCGAACAAATCCAAACCCTGGTTCGCCTCGACAACGCCATCGACAAGGGAGGACTGGAAGAAGACGTCTTCAAGCGTCTAAAGACAGGTATCACCGCCGTCCTTTCCGGACAAAATGAGGAGTCGGCGATCGAACACTTGCGAGAGCGGTGGCGAAAGAGCCCGGATCGTCGCGCCACAATTGCCCTGGCACTTGCGCAACGACCGAACGAACGAAACTGGGACTACTTAGTGCGATCGATTTCACTTTTGGATTCGTTTGCGGTCGCTGACGTTTGCGATTGCCTTCGCAAGATCGATGTCGCTACCGAAGACCCCGAAGCGCTCCGACAAACGATTCTGCAAGGGTGCAAACTCTTTGAAGCAGGGCAAGATCCAAAGCCTACCATTGCACTCATGGAGTACTGGACCGGCGAGACCATGGCGCCTCCGGCAATCAAAAAACAATCACCGATGGTTGCATGGCAAAAGTGGTATGAGACAAGATTCCCTGATTTGCCGCCCGCAGTATTGGCCACTGTCACAGAACAACCTCGATGGTCACTTGGCTTTTTGGAGCAGTTTCTTTCGGGTGACCAAGGACGATATGGCGATTTGACCAATGGGTCAAAAATCTTTGCCAAAGCGCAATGCAGTTCCTGTCACAAAATGGATTCGCTCGGCAACGGCTTTGGTCCGGATTTGACCAGCGTTACGCGACGCTTTACTCGTTCGGAGTTTCTCGAATCGGTTCTCTACCCCTCGCACGTCATTAGCGATCAGTATGCTTCCAAGAAGGTCTTGACCACAAACGGTCAGGTCCTCACCGGTATCACGGTTCAGACCAAACAGGGGCTAACGGTTCGCACCAAAGAAAACAAAGAAGTACTCGTGGCAAAGGCCGATATTGACGAAGTCCTGCCGAGCAAGATTTCAGCCATGCCGGCTGGACTATTGGACAACCTAACCCCGTCCGAGATTCGAGACCTTCTCTGCTATATTGGCTACTTGCCGCAAGAAAGCCTTGCGGCCGAAAAACCTGCAACCGTTCGACGGTGAGGCGGTGAGGCTGTGAGGCTGTGAGGCTGTGAGGCTGTGAGGCGAACGAATACTATTCCCCACCCGGAGGGACTGAAGTCATTTTGGAACAGCCACAAATTGGCACAAAGTTCACAAAAATGAAATGGAGTCACCGGGCATAGATCAGGTCGGGGACGAATATATTTGTGCGAGTATTAGGACACGGGGGGCAGCAAGCAATCTTCTTCCGCTTTTTGCCTTTTTGTGGCTAGTAATCAAACTGCCGCGCACATTGCGTCGGGACTATTCATCCATGACATCGGCTTCGCGGCTTCGAGCTAGGTCTGTGACGGAGGCTTCAAACTTCTTCGTCAGCTCCTGAATGTCTTCTTTGGCTTTGTCTCGATCATCTTCGCTGATCAGTTTTTCCTTTTCTGCAGTATCGATGGCTTTGTTCGAGTCGCGGCGCACGTTACGGATGGAAACGCGGCTTTCTTCCGACAAGTCCTTGATGCGTGCAACCAGTTTCTTTCGAACGTCGGTGCTCAAGGGTGGAATATTGATTCGAATGATTCGACCATCGCTTTGTGGATTGAGCCCAAGCTCGCTCGCAACGATCGCCTTTTCGATTTCCTTGATTGTGCTGGCGTCAAATGGGCGGATTACCAGCTGTTGTGGTTCGGGAGCGCCAACGCTCGCAAGTTGCTTAAGCGGAGTTTGCGATCCATAAATCGTAACCTTGACGGAGTCGAGCAAGCCTGGAGTCGCTCGTCCGGTTCGGATTCCCGCCAAGTTGTTTTTTAGAACGCCTAGAGCCTTGTCCATGCGGTCTTCTGTGTCCATCAAAATGTCTTCGACACTCATAATGCATTACTCCTAAAATTCTGAAAGAGGATGATACCAGGGTGAGATTTAGGCTTTGAAATCAAGTAGCATTCACAAGAATGCGTTCACCCGATTCAGTCCGGGGACTGATTCGAGTTCCAACTTTTTGGCCGCTCACAGCTTTGACGATGTTGCCTTCCTTCTTGAAGTTGAAAATCAAGATTGGCAGCTGATGCGTTCGGCATTGTGCGATTGCAGTCGAGTCCATGACCTTAAGATTACGTTCGATGACCGTGTCGTAATCCAATTCGCGATAGAGGGTCGCGTGTGGATTCTTTTCTGGGTCCTCGCTGTAAACTCCGTCGACCCGAGTCGCCTTAAGGACGATATCTGCATCGAGTTCGAGACCGCGATTGGCTGCGGCGGTATCGGTTGTTACAAACGGTGCACCGGTTCCCGCCGCGAGAATAACGATGCGTCCCTTTTCCAAGTGACGGATGGCCCGACGTCGGATAAACGGCTCTGCGACACCATCCATTTTGATGGCCGACATGACACGTGTCGTGCAGCCGATGTTTTCAAGAGCATCCTGCATGGCCAGAGCATTGATGACGGTTGCTAGCATACCCATGTAGTGTGCAGTCGCCTCCTGGATCATCTCCCCGCTGGAACCCTTGAATTGAGCCCCTCTGAGGATGTTGCCACCGCCTACCACGACGGCAATTTGGCATCCCAACGCGTGGGCTTGCTTAATTTGTTTGGCGATGGCGGTCACCTCGTCCATGCTGATCCCGCGTTCGCCGGAATGGGCAAGGCTTTCTCCGCTGAGCTTGAGGATCACACGATGATACTGCGGACGCTGTTTTTCAGGCGAATCCTCTGGCATTTTGAACTTGTTCTATGAATGAGAATGGAGCTGTTTTGGATAGCGGTTTCCGCTACATAAAACAATAATAACCGGAAATCGAGAGGGCCACGAGCCAGGCGCACGCTTTCTCAAAAGAGTGCTGCCCCGCCGAGCGGGGCTTGTCGACCCTGACGTTGGGCGGTTAGGCTACGCGGATAGGAAAATTCTAACTCATCTTCTCAATGGCTAAGGTTTGTCGCAATGAAGTTATTCGAAGGCAAGAAGGGATTGATTCTTGGGGTTGC
>JANMNR010000407.1:0-11045 GCA_031368325.1 Pirellula sp. | reverse complement strand
CATCGGTGGCCGATTAGGCTACATTGACAACGGCGATGTGGCGAATAGCCAAGTCACTTTCTACGAGTGGGATGATGCATTGCTCATCTCGGACGTTCGCGGCTTGGACATTAAATCGGAAGTGACGTTTGGACTCAAGGGAGTCACGCCATTCGATGGTGCTTCCAATTTGTGGTACGGCACGAGCGGTTACGTAGTTGCTCCAAATTATAGTTCTGGAGTCGCATTCGATATGGATGGAAATGTTATCGAGAAGTGGAGCGGAGGAGCATACAAAGCGCACTTTGCCAATTTTGTTAAGGCGATTCGCAGCCGCAACTACAAAGACTTACACTTGGACATCGAGGACGGGCATCTATCGAGCGCTCTGGCTCACCTTGGCAACGTCTCTTGGCGATTGGGACAAGAAATGGAGCCCGGTTCTCGGCCTAGCCGCTGGTCGGACAACAAGTACATTGCAGAAACAATGACGAGTTTCGATCAATACACCAAGGAAAATGCAGTAGACTTTGGCAAAACAAAACTGGCGATGGGCTTAGAACTCACGATCGACCCAAAAACCGAACTCTCAACCAGTGACAAAGCCAACGCTCTCTTTACTCGTGAGTATCGCAAGGGCTTTGTCTTGCCGGAAGTTACGACTTGATTCCATTGCCGATTTTATCCGGAGACGAACCGCCATTAGCTGACTCACCCGTAGCTGAACCGACGAAAACGGTTCGGCCTGGAGCGGTTCGGTTGCGAGTTTCAGGGATGACTTGCACTGGCTGCGCCGCGGGAATTCAGCGTGCCCTTGAGGCACGGACTGATGTGACGACTGCCAGTGTTAGCTTTGCATCCGGAACGGCTGAAATCGAGGGATTGGATCTTCGAATCGCATCACTCATTGAAACCGTTGAGGGGCGAGGTTTTCAAGCCGAGCTCATTCCAGCGGATGTGCCAGACGAAACACACAGTGACATTGAGAAAAAACAGCAAGCCAACGAGCGGACATGGCGGTATCGCGCGATTGTCGGCGTAGGATTGTGGGCGCCCTTAGAATCGCTTCACTGGATTGCGACCGCGATGCACTGGCATGGCGTCTGGATGCCTTGGGTCATGTTTTCTGGCGCCATGATCGTCATCGCATTTGCAGGGATGGAGTTTTATAAATCTGCCTGGAAAGCGGCTGTTCGCGGTACCACGAACATGGACACTCTGATATCGATCGGTGCCACGAATGCGTTTGTGTACTCGTCGATCGTACTGTTTCTAAACCTCGACCTGCCTACCTACTTTGCCGAGGCGTCTGGGTTACTGGGAATTGTGAGTCTTGGCCACTGGTTTGAAGCGAGGGCTAGTAAGAACGCGAGCAGCGCGGTTCGGGATTTGTTGCAATTGCAGCCAGAGACAGCGGAGGTCATGGATGGAGCGAATGCGACGCGAGTAGTATCGAGTACCGAGGTCCAGCCTGGATGGAAACTCATGGTTCGGCCTGGAGCCAGAATCGCAATCGACGGAATCGTCGTTCAAGGACAATCTGCGGTCGATCAATCGATTGTGACCGGTGAGTCGATTCCGGTCGAGAAAAACCCAGGAGACCATGTGGTTGCGGGTTCGATGAATACGACGGGGCAGCTCGTGATCGAAGCGACGGTGGATGGCCGGCATACGACTGTTTTCCGTATTGCCCAATTGGTTCAGAGGGCGCAAACGTCTCGTGCGCCCATACAACGCCTTGCCGATCGAGTCTCCTCCTTTTTCGTGCCTTCGGTTTTGTTCATCGCCGCCCTGACGCTCACTGGGTGGTGGCTAGCAGGCGATTTTGCGAAAGGAATCATCGCCTCGGTTACTGTACTGATTATTTCATGCCCGTGTGCATTGGGATTGGCTACACCCATGGCCGTCATGGTTGGAACAGGTGCCGCAAGTCGACGCGGAATCTTAATACGAAACGCAGAAGTCCTGGAGAGGATAGGCCGAGCAAGGCGAGTTGTGTTTGACAAGACGGGTACGCTGACCAAGGGGAAGCCAGTTGTTACAGCCATCACAGTTTCCCCCGGCCATACACCAGAAACGCTGTTGCAATTGGCCTCATCGGTGGAATTGCCCAGCGAACATCCGATCGGTAAGGCCATTGTCGCAGAGGCATTTGTTCGTGGACTTCAACCGTTGCCGATGACATCTTTTCGGGCTATTCCAGGTCGAGGTGTGCAGGGCCAGGTGAACGGTCAAACAGTGATTGTGGACCGCGACACGATCGCAACGTCAAGGGTATTGGTGGACGGCCAATGCATAGGCACGTTAACGCTCAGTGATAGTCTACGAGAAGATGCCGTGGCCGCCTTGGCGGCACTTCGGAGGACGGGATGCCGGGTTTCGATGTTGACTGGAGATCGAAAGGAGGCTGCGATTCAAATTGCGAGCGAGCTCGGGATTGAGCTCGACGACGTGCTTTATGAAGCGACCCCGGAATCAAAAGCAGCATACATACAATCGCTCGACAGCGGTATCATCATGGTCGGTGATGGCTTGAATGATGCTGCTGCGTTAGCAGCTTCGGGACTCGGCGTTGCCTTGGCCTCTGGCACAAATGTTGCGATGGAGGCGGCCTCCGTGGTCATACCGGGTGATCGTGTTGGTGCGATACCGGAACTCATGGAGTTGTCGCGAGCCACGCTTAGGACCATCAAGCAGAGTCTATTCTTCGCCTTTTTTTACAACGCTCTGGCCATACCGTTGGCAGCGTTTGGACTTTTGGGTGAAAGCGGGCCGCTTTGGGCTGCTTTTGCGATGGGGGCGAGCGATATTACGGTTGTGGGCAACGCGCTTTGGCTCAAAAGGAAACTTGACTCTAGAATCCCAAGGTCATTACCTTCGGCTTGAAGCCGAAGCATGGCAATCCCGACGTGTTTAACTCGGTGATAACTTGCCTGTTCACTCTAGGCCTTTTCCACCCAAAAGCGTATACTGTCATCCGGTTCTAACCACACTGGGGCGTGGTGTAATGGTAGCACAACAGACTCTGACTCTGTTTGTTAAGGTTCGAGTCCTTACGCCCCAGCTCTCTTTTTTGGCGGTAGGTGCAATTTCAACGCTTCCACGATGTCGTTGAATCTAGTGATGAAAAGACATCTGTTGTAAGCGTTTTCTGAGGTGTTTCAGGATCAACCAACGGATCAGCTTGCCCTATGTAATTTCGGGCTTTTTCAACGATTCTTGACCGCTATCAAGGTGTGAAACAATCGATCTTCGAACTTCATAACAAACGAGTTGCCCTTACTATGAGTGCGGCCCTTGGCGAAAGCGAAAATTGATAACTCGCCGGATACTTTTTGAGGACAATTTCATAGCACTTTTTGTAGCTTAAATGCCAGCCATTCGCTTGGCTTGAATACAAATAAAACCGGGGCGATGCATGAGCGACGCAAAGCGTTGTGGGTCCGCTTTTCTGAATGCGTCCGTCGGTTGTGGCTCGACTACTTTTTGGATAACGAATCCGGATTCAATGAGTGGCATCATGATTTCCTGAAGCGAACGCCGAAAGCTTGGCATAACCACATTCTTGCCAAACCCCTTCCAAGTGCACTCAACGCGTTCCACGTTGAAATAGTTGTTGGTGGCATAGTATTCGGCATCAAATGCAGGATGGCCGCATGAGAACTGGAATCCGCCATTCGGCTTAAGTATCCTCTTGAACTCGGAGAACAGTAGACGCCAATCCTCAATGTAGTCTAGGCACAAAGGGGCATTGATGAAATCAAACTCTTCATTCGAAAACACACTGAGTGGCTTCGTCATATCTACCAATCGCAGATCGGCTTCGGGACCAAGCCGCTTCCTCGCGAACTCGAGCATTCGCTCACTCACATCGATCGCCGTAACAACCGCACTTCGTCTCAAAAGAAGCTCGGTGTATACCCCTGGACCACAACCAGCATCCAGCACGCGCTTGCCCCGAACATCAGGCCACATGGCGAGCATCGCGGGACGCTCGTAGTAGGCGTTGTGCGGTTTACGCTCTACACGGGCTGCATAACGCTCCGCCAACTCCTGGTAGGCGTCATAGGCGATCGGTTTCATGGAGTACTACATTCTGAAGTAATTCTTACTTCAATCGGTTTTACGGATGGGCAATGGGTTAATCGAAAGCAGTCATCATACCTTAGGAACGACGATTCCGAAACAAAGTCGGAGGTTTTGGCAGAATGGTGCTGGCAAGGGGCCTTGCGAATGGCCCTCAAATTCAGGATGTTCTCTCTAGACTCGCCCCAAAACCAATGTCCCGGAGTGCACTCGTGTCAGAAACCTATAGGATCTCCCCTGCGTCGCTCGATGGACTCCCGGCTGCCATTGATGAGGCCTGCAGCAGGATGGAGCAGAATTATGCCGAGGGTCGATACTCAAAAGTCACGGTGCTGCGGCATTGGTCCAAGCACAATCCGACCATCTCAGGCAAAATCGCTCGCCCGACCGCCTACCGATGGTACCTGCGCCGTGAGCTTTTGAAGCTAGCTCAACGTGGAGCCGAAATTGAGATCACGCCGTCTCAAATGCGGATAGACTTGCATTCGCCCTCGCTGTTGGCAGCGATCGATGAGTCCAATTTCGACCAAACCCTTAAGAAGGTATTTCTGTTTGGTCCCGAGCGTGTTGAGTTGTCTCTCGAACGACTCGAACACTACACCGGCACGCGGGCAGAAGACTTCCAGCGGTATGTTTTGTTGACCAACTACCAAATGCACATGGAGGCATTTCGCCAATTGCATCCACAGGCGATCGCGTCGGCCAGAAGCGATGTTCAGATGCCAACGCTGCATTCTCGGGAGGCAGAAAGCAACGGCATGACGATTGTCAATATTGGTGTCGGCCCATCGAACGCAAAGAACTTCACCGATCATTTAGCGGTACTGAGGCCTGACGCAATGCTGATGGTGGGGCATTGTGCTGGGATTCGAAACCACCAGGAGATCGGTGACTTCGTGCTGGCCACCAGCTACATGCGAGACGATTTGGTTTTGGACGATGCATTACCGCGTTCTGTACCGGTTACACCCAGCTTTTTGTTGAATCGAAATCTGGCGAGGGTACTCGAGGACCGGGGGCTTCCGTTTCGTATGGGAGTGGTCTACACGACAGCGGATCGCAACTGGGAGTTGGTTGTCAGCCGCAAAATGAATGATCTCAAAGCCAGTCGGAGCATCGGCGTCGATATGGAGTCGGCCACGGTGGCTGCAAACGGATTCCGATATCGGATTCCTTCGGCCTCGCTGCTCTGTATTTCAGATAAACCACTGCATGGAAGTCCCAAACTGCCCAAGTCCGCGAATTCTTTCTACGAGTCGACTAAGAGCCAACATATTCAAATTGCCGAGGAAGCGATCCAGTTGACACGAGCGGCCTATCCTGAGGGGCTGCCGACAACGGATCTCCGCGCGATGGACGAACCCCTTTTGGGTTGTCCGATTCCAAATGGACTCAATGCGCCTAAGCGTTGACGAGTAAGGTTCTCGGTGTACTTGGTCACGGGAACCGCCACGATCCTCTGCGCGAGTCGCTGGTTTAAAACAGTCTCAGTTGCTTAAGCTCATCGTCGGTGGACTTCTCGGACTGCGACAGCTCTAGCCATGTCGGGAGTGTGGGCAACTCTGGCAAATGCAATCGAATCATCTCGTGCAACAACCTCGCAAGACCCGGTGCAAATGTATCGTCGGGGGCGTGCGTAAAGATCCAAGGCTGATAACCCTCTCGAATCCAATTGGCAATTTGTTCGGACCACCACTCCCAATACTCAGACACCTCTGCGGCGTCGTTTCGACCGATCAGCCGCAGCATGGGGCGTCGACCCGTAACGGTAGTTCGAAACGGCGACTTCGGCTTTCTCGTTTGAGAGACCTCCTCGGTCGCGTCCGAGGCTAGCCTGGAATTGAGTGGACGCGAATCAAATAGGACTCGGTCGATGCATAACTCCTGAAGCAAGTCATTTAGTCTGGATTCTTTGTCGCTATTGTCAAACCAGTCCTGATGTCGAACCTCCACTGCCCACGGCCAATCGGCCGGCAGTCGCCTTAAGAATTCGGCAAGCTGGGCGAAGTGGGTAAATGAGAACGACGGGGCAAGCTGAAGAAACGTGGGGCCTAATCGATTCGCATCGCGCAAAACACTCAGGCGATCAAGCCATTCCGCGAGTTCGGAATCGCAATGCTGCAATCGGAGATCGTGTGAAATTCTGCGAGGGAACTTGAAGCTGAATTGGAAAGGTTCCGCACTGGTATCTCGCCATTTTTCGAAAGTGGATTTCGGCGGCACAGCGTAGAACGTACTGTTTCCCTCAACCGTCGGGAACGCACGACTATACCATGCCAAAAAATCATCGGACGGGGTACCACTCGGGTAGACTTGTTCTGCCCAATTGCGACAGCCCCAGACAGGACAACCTATCCGATATGACCATCTGTCCCACTGGGGTTTGTACATTGGAAACTGTGTTTTTGCTGAAGGAGACTTGCCCATGTTTGAAGTCGTTGCAATGGTTACATTCGATACAAGCGGTACTGAAAATGTTCGTTCCTGGTCGAATCCAAAAAATAAACTACTGTTTGTGTTGACCCAGGACGGGGGTGTGGCATCTCATTAATGCATACTTGTCCAAAAACCTTTTCAAAAAATCGCAAGTTGCCTTCATTAAGTCCAACGAGGAATAGTCATCCATGAAGCTGATACCGAAAAACCTCATCGTTGCTACTATGGCTGCTAGCTTGGCAACGACGGTCGGCGCACAAACCAGTCATGCTGGCCAGTGGTTGGATTCGATTTTCGGACGTCGCCAACCTGCTTACCCGGTTGGACAACCCGTGCCATTAAACGGACAGGTCTCAGCATACTCACCGGGCGCTTATCCGCCAGCAGGCTATGTTCCGCCAAGCTATGCGAATTTGCGAAGTCCGCAGGTTTTAGGCTACGGCAATTATACAACTCCGCCCACCACCAACGCACCGTTGCTCCCTCCAGGGTTCCCGCAGACGGTCGTAGGGCAATTGCCTACGGCGGCTTACGATACACAATGGTCTCGCACTCCGGTCACTTACTATCGCCCCGTCACCGCATTTGATCCACGCTATGGGACAACGGTAACAAGCCTACAGCCTTGCACCTCCTATCAATATCAAGCGCAACGCCAGCCCGTTATCGCACCGCGTCCTTTGTTGGGCGAGTATGGACTGCAAGCAAACCGATGGCCATCCATCACCGGCCCTGGCTACAACCCAACGGGCTTAGCGAACGCATCGATGATGCCGGCCGTGCCGCAGATTCAGAGCATTCCCTATGCAGGGTTGCCAATGGCAAATCAAACGAGCGCCTACGCTCCCGTTGGCGGTGCCGGTGTTACAAGCGGAATGCCCGCTACGACGATGCCACTGAACACAATGACTTACAACCCAGCATTTGCTGGCTCGGCCGCTCCGCAATACGCTGGTCAAGTCTATGCTGGTCAGCAGGCTCTCTATCCGAATTACACCGGACAAGTTGTTGCGAATCCAGCTTATGCTACCAGTTATGCAAGCGCATCCAACGCTGGTTGGCCCGCAACAGCAATAGGATCGGGTGTTGTTCCAACCGCAGCTTGGATGCCATCCTCGACAAATTGTGTCAATGGTCAGTGCTATCCCCAAGCTGGCCAAATGATGGGGGGACAAATAGCCCCGCCCAATATTCCGGGCGCGGTTTCCGTCAGTCCGGTCGGCCCGCCGACCTACTCTACGACACCAAACCCGTCCTTAAATGGCAGCGGAGTAGCTCAACCTAACAACGCAAACTCGGGCGGCTTTTTGAATCCTTATGCTGCTCCCGTCATGCCGAACCAGCAAGTCTTGCCTCCAGGCACGATGCAGAATGATCCAGACGCGTTTAAACAGCCGAGCTTAGGTGGAAATAACTCAAGCCCTTCGTCAACCAAATCCATAGATAGCCCATTCATCGTCCAAAATATCCCGATGGTTGCAATCGATCGCGGGTCGGCGAAAAAGAGTCAAGAAACGCTACCCGATATTTCTAACCGAGATACATCCAGCCGAGACGAATCGTCAAAGTCGAATGACTTGATGGCTGCCAGTAACAAGTCGGCCAAAGATCCGACTCCAAGCGTTCCGAGCCTACTTGACAAAACACCAGAAATTCCGCAAACGCTCCAACCTCGTAGCAATTACGGAATGAAACCTTTGAGCGCACCAGAAGATTTCGACGGCAAACCACGTTGGAATCCGACCTTGTTGGACCCTGATGATCGAACCGTTATGGAGCGAGCAGGTCGATTATCGCCAGACAGGCCAAGCACGTCCACTCGCATTCGACTTCAAGAAGATAAAGAATCCGCGGTTTCAGCCGTGGCTTTTGAGAACAGCAAGGCAAATCGCAACTCCATTCAATTGGTTTCTGGAGTGGAAGCTGTCAAGTCGGAAACAAAAGACGACGCGGAATCCGGTGCTATTCGTTTTCGACCTGTGACGTCTCTCAAGTAAGCGGATTTCAGGTACACTAGCGTCACGTATTCGTTTCCTCACAATGCGCAAGCGTTTGTGAGGGAATTGACCTAGATCGCTGCCTCGCTCCGCCTTTCCCACCCCTACTGATGCGCACGTTTCAATTCGTAGCCCTGCGTGGTCCCAATCGTTGGTCCCCGATGGCTATGCTCGAAGTCCATTATCGGAACCCTTCTGACGCGGATTGGACCTCACGCTCTACCCAGATTTCGAAATCGCTATCGGAATTTCTCGAAACCAAGCAGTACGCTACTAGTCACCCGCAGAGCACAGCGAACGCGACACAGATTGCTGAGCATTTGCAAAGGGTGAAAAGCGATCCAGAACTTTGGCTCGCTTGTGCACGGTGGTTTTCAGCAATGGCAGGAGTGCCTACTCAGGCAAATGGGCATGAAATCGAGGAACGCACCAGCGCCTCGTTTGGCCATGCAACGGTGTTGGCCATGGAGATGGAGGAGCAGGCTCTGAGCGAGCGATGCTTTATGCTGGCCATCGAGTTGATCGATTCGCAGGAAGGCTCGGCAGATTTCCCGCTTGGAGTTAAAGTTCGTGAACTGTTTGATTTTGCCGATGACGTTCGATTGGGTCCAAGCTCACGCGCCATTCTGCGAGCCGCGCGACGACGAAACATTCCTTACACGCGTCTCAATAGCGGTTCGCTCGTGCAGTTGGGTGAGGGCAAGAATCAGCGTCGGATTTGGACCGCGGAGACAGACGCTACCAGCGCTATTGCTGAGGCAATTGCCAGTGACAAGGATCTGACCAAGCGACTGTTACGGCAAGTAGGTGTGCCTGTGCCGCACGGAAGAGCGGTGAGCAGCGCGAAAGACGCATGGGCAGCCTCGTTGGAGATCGGAGTTCCGGTTGTAGTCAAGCCTTGTAGTGCGAACCATCAACGCGGAATCTCGATTGAATTGACAACCGAGGATGAAATAATGCAGGCCTATGACTTCGCGGTTGAGGCAGGCGAAACGGATGACATTCTAGTTGAGCAGTACGCAGTAGGACAACATCATCGATTGCTGGTTGTCGGCCATCGGCTCGTTGCTGCGGCTAAGGGACATAGCGAGTGTGTTGTGGGAGACGGAGTTCGCACGATCACCGAGCTTGTGGCGATCGTCAATGCAGATCCAAGACGTGGAGAGGCGTATACCGATCAGCTAGGGACATTATTGCTCAGTGCCCCGGCTATCATTGAACTGAACAAGCAGGGGCTCACTGTTGACTCCATTCCCGAGAAGGGACGTACCGTTGTCGTTCGTCGGACCGGTGACCTAACAACAGACTGCACCGATGACGTGCACCTAGAAACGGCGGAGCAGGCCGTCATTGCAGCCCGAGTTGTGGGGCTGGATATTGCAGGTTTAGATGTGCTTGCAACGGATATCAGCAAACCCCTGGCCGAGCAAAAAGGGGCGGTTGTTGAAGTCAATGCTGGCCCATCATTATCTCCACACGTTTCGCCACTTTACGGCAAGCCACAAAAAGTTGGCGATGCGATCATGAACATGCTGTTTCCTGAGGGGCAGCATGGCCACATCAAGATTATCGGAATTGTCGAGTCAGATTCGTCCGATTTGTTGGTGCAACAGTTTGCCGAGCAACTTAGGTTGAGGAACATCGATTTCGGAATGGTCAGCCACGGACAAGCGGGTTTTAACGGCAGAATCGTCGACACGGGGTGTGTTAACGATGAAGCTCGCGTCATCGCTTTGCTTTGCAACCCGATATTGAGTGCCATTGTCGTGCACGTGAATTTGCGCCAATCGGCAGAAACAGGCGTTCCGGCCCCGCGGCTCGATCGCCTCCTGTTTGCCAACGATGCTTTCGGCCCAGACGTTTCGAACGACCACTTAGCAGGACTGCGAGCTGTCCTGAATGCAGTCCCAAGTAGGGGCTCGATCTTTGGAGACCAGTTGCCCGAGTCTGCCTTCTCGAAGATTGTACAATGGAAGAATGAGTCGAGCATCGCGAGAAACACGCTCGAACGCGCTTTTGAAATCAAGTTTGTCTGATCCAGTGAAACCTAATGAGTAAACCGAGAAATACTTGAATGAAATCCCAAGTTTGCCTACGCGCCGTCACCTCATTTACCGTATTGTCTTTCGTGGTACTGCCTGTTGTGCTGACGTTTTGGCGAGCTTCCGAGCGAGCAGTCATTGCCGCACCGGTCGTTTCCGCTGACGCGGTTGAAACCGAATTGAATCAGATCGTTCAAAAGCAATCGGAGGCTTGGAACCGAGGAGACATTTCTGAGTTTATGAGCGCGTACTGGAACGATGAACGTTTGACGTTTAGTTCCAGTGGCAAGACACAGCGAGGCTGGAAGGCGACATACGAAAACTACAAAAAGAACTATCCGGACGCTGCGACAATGGGCAAGCTGACGTTTTGGGAGCTCGAAACTCAGGAGTTAGGTCCGACTGCCATGTTGATGCTTGGCAGCTGGCGGCTCGAGCGAGCTGCCCCAGTGGGTGGCAATTTTTCGCTCGTCTGGAAACGCATCGACGGCAAGTGGCTCATCGT
>JANMNR010000402.1:0-2573 GCA_031368325.1 Pirellula sp. | reverse complement strand
GCGGAAAAGCGAATCACGCCGTCTATCGTTCCATCCATGAACTGAGCTCCTTGTATTGAACACCGGAATCTCAGCAACTTGGCACATTCTCCGATTATCTCCAAGACCAGTTTCAGGTAGATTTAAGACTGCCGCTCGCCTTAGGAACACATTGACTGAACCTTTCTGTCCGGATTGAAATGGTTCCCCCGCTCAACATGGCATCCTTCGCGTTGAGGGTCAAATTCATAAGTATTTGCGAGATCTGACCGCGATCCGCCCACATTCGATCCAAACAAGGATCGAGTCGCAGATCTAACTGAACAGACTCGCCTATCAACGGCTTGAGCATTTTGACCGTTTCGGTAATCACTTGATTGAAATCGAGTACTTCCATGGACTGCAATTGTCGTCGGCCGAATGCTAGTAATTGTCGAGTGAGATCGTTGGCTCGTCGGCTCGCGAATCGAATTTCACCAAGGAACTCCTGCGATGTATCGCTTTCGATCAAAGTGCGCTTTAGCAAGTAAGCGTACCCGTCGATGATTGTCAGCAAATTGTTGAAGTCGTGTGCAATGCCACCGGCTAATAGCCCGATGGCTTCCATTTTCTGGGCTTGTCTGAGTTGTTCGTCGAAAACCCGTCGTTGGGTCACATCCGTCTGTATGCCGACGAAATGAATCAACTCTCCCATTTCGTCAAGGACAGGCGTGATCGACAACTCGTTCCAGAAAGGAACTCCATCTTTGCGGTAATTAAGTAATTCGACTTTGCATGACTGTTTTCGTTGCAAACAATCCTTGATGTTTGCGATGGATCTCGGATCCGTTTCTTGCCCCTGCAAGAAGCGGCAATTGCGGCCGATTGCTTCCGCAACCGAATACCCGGTCATCGATTCAAAAGCGGGGTTCACGTAATTGATTGGGCAATCCGGAAGCGTTGCATCCGTGATGAGAATCCCTTGGGTTGTAGCTTGGATGGCACGTTCCATCATTTGCAGTCGCTTTTCGACGTCGCATCGATCGGTGTGGTCCAGGTGAGCTCCTAGCATTCGAAGAGGATTTCCTTGGTCGTCAAAGATCAAAGAACCACGTGCGATAATGTAGCGGTACGAGCCATCCTTGTGCCGAAAGCGAAACTCGCTCTCATAACATTGGGTTGGGGCCTTCAGATACGCTTGAACTTTAGATTGAATCAAGCCCAGATCGTCAGGGTGCACACGGCTTTCCCATTCCCAAATTTCGTTGTTAATTTCGTGTTCCTCGTAACCAATTTGACTTTTCCATTCGCGAGAAAAGATGACTTGGTTCGTCTTGAGATCCCAATCCCAGAGACCGATATTGGCGGCACAGACCGCAAACTGCATTCGTTCTCGGTCTCGCCGTTCCTTGATCTCGGATTGTCTGAAAATGGTGATGTCAATGGCGAATAAATTGCATTGCTGGCAAGTGGTCGATCGAGTGGCAGTAAGTTGCAAGATCGTCGGTTTGATTGTTGTTTGCGTTGTATCCAACTCAATTTCACACGAATGCTCAGTATCCGTATTGAAAACTTGATCTAAAAAGTTATGGAAGCATTGCCGATGGTGCTCGGCAACGAAGATTCCAAATCGAACACCGATCAAACGATTGGAGCTCATACCTAAGAGTTTTTCCGCAGCTCTGTTCGCTAGTGAAATGGTTCCATCGCGGGAAACGTCGAAATAACAAGTTGGTGAGGCCTGAGCCAGTTCTGAGAACTTCGTGTTTGCATTCTCGAGCCTTAAATTGATTGCGGAAATCTCTTCAAACTGCAACTTGAGTTCAATATTCTGGATTTCCAATGCCATGTGCATTTGCCGGAACTCCATGGCTTGTTGCTCGCTCCGATTGGCTAAAGTCCTTGACATTTGTGCGTCCGCTTCGCTGTTGAGTCCGGGCGATTCGTCGATGGCTCGTTTGCTCATAGGAGTGGATTCCTAAAGTCGGTGGCTCACGAAAAAAGAAGGTGTGATATTACGTTTGTACAGAGTAGACGACGTGTGGGGTATCGGGTCCCTAGGGAATTCGTCGAAAAATGCTGCGTTTACGTATAAGTACCTACTACCTTGACCATATCTAAAGTGCATGCTAACCGGACCGATTCACATGATCGGACTTGGGATTGTGCCCCCTCCAAGTCGTTCATGTCCACACAAGGATCGCGGAGATCATTTTTATGAATCAGGGGGCGATTTAATGCAATGGGCTAAGTCATTCAACAAGACAGGCAGTATTCGGCCACTATGGATTGTTATTTGGGTTTGGATTGTTCTGGTTTCTATTTGCTTTGCCGCTTTGCTTTACTACAGCCATCATGTGCGCCCCAACCCTACAAATGTTTTACGACTCAGCGTGGCGAAACAAGTCGTTGACTCGGTAGGTCGCTTCCATTTAATCATGGCTATCCATCCGATGTGTCCGTGTTCGAATGCGTCGGCCACCGAGTTGCAACGACTACTCGCTCATTCCACGGATAAGATTCGTTGCACCATTCTCGCTTACTCGACGGCACAAACAGGGACGAGATGGTTGCAGTCTCCGCTTATCGCCAGGTTTCAATCAACGCCTTCGACA
>JANMNR010000378.1:0-6749 GCA_031368325.1 Pirellula sp. | reverse complement strand
CATCGTTGCGGCCTTGATGGCGGCTGCATCGTTGGTAGCGATGGCGTCGCGAGCTTTCTTGATCGCTTGTTCGAGTGGTTCTCGGTCGGTTTCACTGAGCTTGTCGCCTTGTTCTTTGATCGCTTTTTCAAGACCGTAGATGGTATTTTCGGCTCGGTTCTTGGCTTCGGCGGTTTCAACGAACTTTCGGTCTTCGTCAGCGTGCGTTTCCGCTTCGCGTCGCATTCTTTCGATTTCGTCTTTGCTCAATCCGCTGGACTGTTCGATCTTGACGCTTGATTGTTTGCCGGACTTGAGGTCCTTGGCGGAAACATTGAGGATACCGTTTTGGTCGATATCGAACTTGACTTCGATTTGAGGAACGCCACGAGCTTGAGCATCGATTCCTTCTAGATTGAACTGGTCGAGCAATCGGTTTTGCTGCGCCATTTTTCGTTCGCCCTGGAAAACGCTAACCGTCACGGCGGTTTGGCCATCGGCAGCGGTGGAGAACGTCTGTTTCTTTTCCACTGGAATGGTGGTGTTTCGTTCGATCAGGGCAGTCAGCACGCCACCTTCGGTCTCGATACCGAGAGTCAATGGTGTAACGTCGAGCAACAGCACGTCTCGGCGATCACCGGAAAGAACGGCACCTTGGATGGCTGCTCCGACCGCGACCACTTCGTCTGGGTTGACCCCTTGGTGAGGTTCTTTGCCAAAGATTTCCTTGACGATTTCTCGAACCTTAGGAACTCGCGTCGATCCTCCTACCAAGACAACTTCATCGATGTCGGACGGCTTCATCTTGGCATCTTGCAACGCTTGCAGAACTGGCTTTCGGCATCGTTCGATCAGGTCATCGACGAGCCCTTCGAAGACACTGCGGGTGATGGTCATTTGCAAGTGTTTGGGGCCAGTTGCATCCGCGGTGATGAACGGCAAGTTGATATCGGTCTGCGGTAGGCTGCTGAGTTCCTTCTTTGCCTTTTCGCAGGCTTCCTGCAATCGCTGCAGCGACATGGGCTCTTTGCGAAGATCGAGGCCATTGTCCTTGACGAATTGAGTTGCAACGTGGTTGACGAGTGCTTGGTCAAAGTCGTCGCCGCCCAAGTGCGTATCGCCCGAGGTGCTGATGACTTCGAAGACTTTGCTGTTCTTGTCGTCGTCGTTGCTCATCGCAACTTCGAGAACCGATACGTCGAACGTACCACCACCCAAGTCGAAGACAATGATCTTTTGATCTTTGGTTTTGTCCAAGCCGTAAGCGAGAGCCGCGGCAGTTGGTTCGTTGATGATACGGGCGACTTCGAGGCCAGCGATTTGACCAGCATCCTTGGTCGCTTGTCGCTGAGCGTCATTGAAATAAGCTGGAACCGTGATGACCGCTTTGCTCACGCGATGTCCAAGGTAGGCTTCGGCCGCTTCCTTGAGCTTACGCAATACCTTGGCGGAGATTTCCTGAGGGGTAAACTGCTGGTCGCCGATCTGGACTTTCACATATTCGTTGGCACCACCGACGATTTGGTAAGGAACAATTTTCTCTTCGGATTCGACTTCCGAGTGGCGGCGTCCCATGAATCGCTTAACCGAGGAAATGGTCTTGCGAGGATTCGTGACCGCTTGTCGACGGGCAGGCTCTCCAACAATCGTCTCGCTCTTGTCGGTAAATGCAACCACGCTGGGAGTCAGCCGATTCCCTTCTGCATTTGGAATTACCTTGACCTCGGTTCCTTCCATCACAGCTACGACCGAATTGGTCGTTCCTAAGTCGATTCCAATAATTTTTTCGCCGGATGCCATGAATGATTCCTCTGAGTTAGGATGTGAAGTGGTGGATTACGATTGTGTTTTCAAGGGATTTACAGGTCTTGACCGACCGAGCCGCCCTTAAATGCAACTGGTGTGCCAATGCGATTTTTGCAATGCAATATTCGATCGCAAGTCTTTTGCTGAAATGGCTTTGCGTATTTTTTGTTGTTTCCGAAAGAGTGGCGAGCAACGTTTGTATGCGTGATGGAACGCCAAATTGACAGAAGAGAATCGACACTTTCGCAGACGGGGCCGCTCGCGTTTCAATGTCAAAGCCGAGTTCCTCAAGCACAACCCCTTTACGTCTAGGAGATACGAATTGCAGGATAAACTAACGGAAATCGATTCTCGCATACTGGCATTGGCTAAGACCCGTTGCGACCTGCTCGCGGAAATGCAAAAACAAGCCAGCGAAAGTGGTTCGCATTTCATGACTTTGCTGGAAGCCCAAGCGGTCGAGGCGGGCTCAAGTAAGGACGATTTCGAACGTCGATTGCAAAGATTTGTGACTGGGTTGACGTTCCAAACGGCCATTCGCCAAACTTCGATAGCTTACCTCGGGCCAGAGTTTTCGTATTCTTATTCGGCGGCTGCCAAATTCTTCGGAGCCGTCGAGAGCTTGCTACCCGTGAATACGATCGGTGCGGTATTCGAAGAAATCGCTAGTTCGCATTCTGTCTATGGTGTTGTTCCCATCGAAAACTCTACCGACGGACGCATTGTCGATACCCTGACGATGTTTATACGCAAACCCATACGCATTTGCGGTGAAGTATTGTTGCCAATCCACCACAATTTGCTCGCCAAATGCGAACGCAAGGACATTCGCGAGATTTACAGCAAACCTCAAGCGCTTTCGCAATGTCGAGCTTGGCTCACCAACCATTTACCTGAAGCGCGTTGGGTGGAGGTCGCTAGCACAGCGGTTGCGGCCAAGATCGCTTCGACGACCCCAAATGCGGCGGCTGTTGCATCGCGCGAGGCCGGCATGCATCACGGCCTAGACCTTATTGCGCAATGCATCGAAGACAACCAAGACAACATCACACGATTTGCCGTAATCGGTGACGAAAGTGTTGCTGCGACTGGGGACGATAAAACGTCCCTCATGTTCCAAGTGCCACACAAACCCGGCGCACTTGCGGACGTGATGGTCATGTTGCGAGAAAACGGTTTGAACCTGACATGGATCGAGTCCTTTCCGGTCCCTGGCAAATCCAACGAGTATTTTTTCTTCGTTGAGCTAGAGGGGCACGAATCGCAGGCCAACGTTCGATCGGCACTGAGTTCGCTTGCTAAAACCGCGTTGAGGCTCGATTTTTTGGGGTCATATCCGAAAGCTCGAAGCTAACTACTTGGTAACTTCCTTTTGAAAGTCTGGTCGCGAAGAAGTCTTGAGGGCTTCCCAGGGCTTGGGGTAGTTGTATTGGGGAACATAAGGACCACGGTGATTCGCGTAGTTGCCATTGCAGTAGTTTGTCTGCCATGCCATCGCTTCTTGGCTCGATGGCTCAATCTTGTAAGCCAAATACCCGGACACATAGCGTGGGCGATTGTAAGTCTTGCGATACTCTGGAATAGCATTCCAAAGGCTATGGGAAAGTACGTCTTGGCGTTGAAGTGCTGGATCTAAATAAGTTCCCGAAAGCCAGTCTCCACCGAAACATAGACTGTTGAAGCCAAACAGGACCGTTGCAAATAAAGTGATGCCCGAAACCTTATGGATGCTCATTATTATCTCCACTCAAACTCGACGAAACGACTCTTCTGTTCGTATTCTTCGAGCGTTTCACCGTGCGGATTCTACTTTTGCAGATCACAACCTGTAAAACGATAATGCTGGCGTTTGCGGGAATTGAATTGAATGGAATGCAAGGAGAAACCGCTTCATAGCGGTTGTACCGGTCATGAAACGACTGATATGTTTCAGGGTCGAGATAGGCAATATGGGACCTATGAGGAAGATTTGATGGTCATTACAATCGTGTGACGCCCAAATAAGGGTTCCGTGCATATCTGCTTGAATGGGTCAGGGAAGGATTTACAAAGATGAGTTATCGAACCAATCTCCGTGATTTTGAGAACACACAATCTTCAGCCCGCCCGCCTTTTTGCTCGCCCGTTTCGATCGTGTGTCTGTTTGTCGGCATTCTTGGGTTTTGGCATGTCGGTATCAGTTTAGCGCAGCTTCCCCCTTACGAAGTACAGCAGGCAGTCTATGTTGTCGACGATGCGAGCACTACGGCAGGTCCGACTGTAATCAGTCCTGGCAGTTCAATAACAAGCAGTCCCGCAAATTACTCCACGGTGTCTTACGCAAATCCAGTGAATTCGGCAGTCGCGCCAAGCTTGTCTAGTGCGGCCTCGAATTTGATTTCGCGGAACTGGGCGTTGGAGGTTGCCAACGCTCAGATGAACCTCGACCCAAATAGGCTGCCAGATATTATCATGGCCCGTCAGCGAGTGGAGCAAGCGATGATGGAGCTCGAGAATTTTCTTGCGACGTCGCCACAGCACCAAGCGAACTGGCTCACCTTTTTGGCATGGAACGACCTGCGGAAAGAAATCAAGGAGGCAGCACCCGACAAGGACAAGCTCACTCAAATCGAAAAAACTTTTCGGCAGAATTACTTTGGTCTGGAGTTGCGGCAGTTTACAAACGTCCGCGATGCGCTGAGTGCCTATGTCACTGCGTTGAGGTTTAGTACCGATCGCGCAGGGACATTGCAAATCTTTACGAACCGCTTAACCAGGTTGTCGGAACAACTGCAGTTGCCGAATGCCACTCAAAACTTTGAGGGTACAAGGGAAATTGGCCAAACCATTGCGTACCTGATGCAAGGCAATCAGGCTGGCAATCTTGTTAGCGCAGTGCGTAGTCAATATTCAAAATCCAACGCCAGAGTTTTGATTTCCTCTGAATTTGTTGACGCCCGATTTTCAAAGCCAGTCAACGAAGCCAATCCTGTTAATGAACTTATCCTTGGAACACAACTTTTTGGACAGAGTTGGATGCAGGGTTGGGTTACGCCGCAACTCATCGATAGTTCATCGAACGCTACGATAAGGCTCAATCTGAGCGGCTCGTTCTCTAGTCAGAACATCGGCTACAATCGAACGGTCAAGCTACATACACAAGGGATGGGCAGTGTTGCCGCGAGCGAAACCATCGCGTTAATGGACAATGGTCTGGTCCCTTTGAATGACACTGCATCGGATGCAAACCTATTTAGCCAGATCGACAGCATCGAAGCAAAGCTACGTATCGTGCGAAAAATCGCGAGCAAGCAAGCAGCAAAGCAGAAACAAGAGGCCGACTCCATTGCAGAGGGGCGATTGGAGACGCGTATTCGAACACAGTTTCACGACAAGCTCGCACAGCAAATCGGCGAAGCCAATCAGAAAATCCAAAATCCGGATCTATCCGTTTTGGCCCGCCTAGGCCTGGATCGTCCCAAACGTACCACCTGGAGTTCGCCACAGTACTTAGCGTTGCTTTGGAAACTGCAGGGGCAGACCCAACTCGCTGCACCAGCATCGTGCCCGTTGGTGGTGGAACCGAATGGCGTAACAGTTCAATTACATGAGTCGGTTATTACCAACCTGCTCGACCCTGTCCTTGCAGGCCGAACGTTGCGAAGTACTGAATTGGAGACGTTAGCGCCCCAATTTGGCGGCGTCATTGGCAAAGGCTTGATCAAGCAAAAAGATGAAAAGCCATGGGCCATTACTATGGCGCTTTTTCATCCAGTCGAGGTCCAACTCGATGACTCGTTGGTAACGTTTCGCATTCGAACCAATCGACTCGATAGCGGTGATCAAGGGGTGGACAAAGCAGCGTCGATCGAGGCTGCCTACAAGATCGTTCTCATGGATGGTGCGATTCAATTAGAACGCCAGGGGGACGTCAAGATTGTATTCGCTGAACAACGCGGTTCACGTGCAGCGACCATGCGAGGCGCACTCAAAAAGATATTTGACGAGGTGTTCAAGCAGAAATTGCTCGATGAGCCTATTCGAATTAGCGACCGGTTGCCTGCCGATCTGAAACTCACATTGAGCTCGATCCAGGTGGATGACGGATGGATTCAAGCACATTTGCGATAGGCTGTGCCATTTTTTGGTGGGGCAAAACCCTGTAATGCCAGTTGGGCATGGAGAAGATATTAACCTCCCTCCGCCGCCCAACTCGGTCGTCTTTTTTCAATAAAGGCGGCCAGCCCTTCCTGTGCCTCGGAACTGTGACGCGCGCCGAGGTGAGCTTCAAGCATGCGTTGGGTCGAAACCGAATCGTTGGCAACGTAGGCTTTGTTCAACAGCTGTTTGGTCACTTCGATCGTTTTTGGGCCACCCGCTAATACGCCCAACGCCATCTTGATGGCTTCCTCCAAAAGGTCGTTACGATCCACGACACTTTGAAGTAGCCCAATCTGTTGTGCGCGGGCTGCATCGATAGGTTTTCCGACCAGGAATAGTTCACGCAAATCCCCCTCTCGAATCTTGGGGCTCAATACGGCGCAGATGAGGGCGGGTAGCAGCCCGCGTTGCGCCTCAGGAAAACCGACCATTAGATCGGTGGTTCCCATGGCGATGTCGCAGGATGCCATCAGTCCTGCGCCACCCGCATAGGCCCCTCCGTGAGCGGCAGCAATCGTGACCAGTCGGGTCGTTCGCATCAGTTGCAAAGCCCTTGCAACGCACTCCGCAGACTGTTGAACGATTTCGGGGTTCGCTGCTTCCGCCAAATCTAAACCGGAGCAGAAGACCGGGCCAGCACCGCGAACGATCAAGACGCGATTCGATGGGTCTGCGGCTAACTTTTCGACTTGATCACACAGTTGGCTCAACAAGTCTATGCAGAGCGCGTTTCGGCGCTCAGGGCGATTCAACGTCGCCAGGGCAAGTCCCGGTTTTAGCATCTGAAACGTGACGAGTTCCGCCATGCTGATTCTCCACATGAG
>JANMNR010000359.1:0-6881 GCA_031368325.1 Pirellula sp. | reverse complement strand
CCAGGTCGTCACTTTGAATCGTACGGGGCAGCGTTCGCGGCCTGCGGTGCTCCGCAGCGTGATTCTGAAATCAGGTTCGATCGAGAAACCGACTGTGTCTTTTGCGCCTCGTCGCTCGTCATTGCGAGAAGACCTTGGTGTGATTCCGATCGCGGATAAATATGACGCATCAGGAATTGCTGTCGGTGTCCTGCCGCCGGACTACCGGACTCATAATGCGATCTTCGACGGCCAGCGGGTTCGCCTCACCGCTGCTGCCGGGGAGGTCGTCGGATTCCAGCTGCTGTTGCGAAGTCAGCAGAGGAGACGTGATGAGAAGGTGTCCGTCAAAGTCCACCTGGACGAAGCGCGAGTCGATTTGCATCAAGCCGTGTACGTTCCTGCAAAGGCAGTAGCTGGAGGACGCTTGATTCCCGATCCGCTGCTTCCGATGCCGGATTCCATTTTGCTGGAACCTGACGTGGATCGTTGCGTCGTTGCTGATGTCTATATTCCTTTCGATGCTCCTCCCGGCGTTCGCACAGGCAGGATCACAATCTCGGATGGACGTATAGTTCCGCTGGAGATCAAGGTACTTCCTTTTGCGTTACCCCGTCAGGCAACGTTCTTCTGCGAGATGAATGGTTATGGTTTGCCCGAGCACGTCACCGAGTACTATGCGATGCAGCAAATCGCATACGACCATCGCGTTCATGCGAATATTCTTCATTACTCGCACAATACGGCAGCCCCAGGAGCGAGGAAGAGTAATCTCGATATGCGTCTTCGTTCTGGGCGACGGATGGACAATAAGAAATACGACAGCATTGAACCGGGTGCCGCAGCAGGATATTGGGACGATTTTGAGGAAGCCTTTGGTCCGTACATCGATGGCTCACTTTTTAAAAACGGACATCGCGGACCGATTGCGGCGCCGGGCTTCTATCTAACTTTTCATGAAAGCTGGCCGTTAAATTGTAGGCAGTACTTCAACGGCAATCCGGATGCGTTTCAATCGTTTGTCGATCGGCCTGAATATGCCGCAACCTATATCAACATTCTCAAGGATTTCGCTCGACTTGCAGAATCACGAGGATGGACGCAAACCGGCTTTCAGGTGTATTTCAATAACAAGGGGTCACTCAATGAAAAGACGAAAGCACCGTGGATCCTGGATGAACCCGCGGGATTTTGGGATTACCGGGCATTGCAGTTTTATGGGGAGTTGACCGATCGCGGTCGTAGAGTTGCGCCGAACGTCCCGATCCAATATCGCATCGACATTTCACGCCCTGAATATTGCCGAGGCCAATTGAATGGCCGTGATGACCTTTGGATTGTGTCCTCATCGGCGTTCCAGGATTATCGTCGTTTGGTGACCGACCGAATGCAGGGTGATGGCCTGAAGGCATGGGTTTACGGGACATCGAATCACGTCCATGAGACGAACCGCAATATCCAGGCGTGGGCATTGGACGCTTGGCAACACGGTGCGACCGGAATTGTTCCCTGGCAGACGGTCAATAAATCGGGGAACGCATTAAAAGAAGCGGATCAACTCGGCTTGTTCATTTTCGACAAAAACGCGTCTGGCGAAACGGTCATTCGACATTCGATGAGACTCAAGGCCTTCCGCGACGCTCAGCAGTTTATTGAGTATCTCAATCTGCTGAAGCTACGCCGAGGCTGGTCTCAGGATCAGATGCGGCGGTTCGTCAACCAATATGTGGATTTGAATGCTCAAGTCAACAAAACCGACGTAGAGGATGCTGGCACGACGGCGTACAGTCGGTTGTCCGTAGTGGGGATTGCCACGCTCAGGTTAGCAACCGCAGCGATGTTGGAAGAAAAGTAGCCGGTACTCCAAGTCGAATATTCACTCCATCGATTACCAGGGAAATAGAGTGAGTTTGACCGCGTCGGCGTGTTCAACGCGTGTCCAAGCGGAGCAAGTTGGAGTTAGGCAACTCCTCTAAGTTTGTGCGTCCGTGTCCCAAGCTTGCTACCACGAGATGAACCGCCTAATGTGGCCCCGCAGGATAGCCAATTGGCGTGGAACGGGGCCGTCGATATCCGGTCGCTATGCCGATCTTGGTTATGCATTCTCAGCGTTAGACTTGGAGTTGTTTTTGGACAATGTATTCCACATCGTATTGAACAGTACAAATGGAAAAACGAACGATCCGACGGCAGCAATAGGTATGCTGATTTCCGCGAATTTGAACGGATTTTTCGTCAGGTACAGGACCAACCCAACAATGATCGCGCAAACAGAAAGTACAACACCGAGCATTGCCTTTGCCGCGACGGTTGATTGTGAGCCAGGTTGGCGATGATGCATGATCGCACCAATCTGGGATCCGAGTACAGCGCCAACGATGAAAGCCAATTCAGGACTGCCAATCGAAATGGCCCACATTGCCAAGAAGGTGACAGCCGCACCAACGGTAAAAGACAGAGCTGCGATCAAGAGAGGAATTGGTTTCACAAGAAATATTTTTGCAACCCACTTAAATGCATAACTAGTAATTCCCGCGTGGAACCGGTAAGCGCATTCTAAATGTACCCGCTCAGGCTGGTTGCATGGGCAGGGAACTACTTGGAGGTGAATGTTTGGCTAAAAGCCGTATCATCACCGAAGCTCCGGCGTGTCAAATGCATGTCAAATCGGTCAGCACGAGTTCAGTTCGAGTCCGATCATCCGATGATTACAAACTCAAGGAACAATTGCACAAATACGATCTCATCGGTGTAACGAATCCCACTGGTTTATCCAGTGGAAGTTTAGGCTTTTCGCTACTAACAGAGGTCAACGCCATCACTTGTGTTCCCCCGGCCTTTTGGTCTCCATCTCAAGAGTCTAGTGGATGGCCTCCGTCCGAACGGAGACCGTCAACGGTGAATGGCATTGGAGCAATTCGTCATCCAACGGGCAGAGTGGGCTACGAAGCGTGAGTAGCTTGAAGCCGAACAATCCACAGGGTAAACCTGTGGGATTCGATCGGTACGCCGCCGCACTGATCGATCAACAAAGATGATCCGCCTTACTTCGTCTACGTCGAGTACATCATCCGTTTTGGTAATCTCTGATATATTGGGTAGCTTAACCATTTGTCGTTTCTCGCGTGGGAGCCTCCCCCCGAAGCTTCGTTGCTTGAGTCGATTATTGTCGTCCGTTGGTGTATTTCGCAAAAACTAACTCTCGGAATTCTTTTGAACAATTCAAAAACCGGCGAAGAATCTATATTCGTCACAGGAGCCACGGGTTACGTCGGTGGCCGTCTCGTCCCATCACTGCTTCGCGGCGGATACACGGTTCGTTGCTTAGCCCGCGAGCCACGTAAGCTGGAAGAACGACCGTGGCGCCATGATCCAAAGGTTGATGTCGTTACCGGAGACCTATCGGATGTTGATCAACTCGTGGAACAGTTGCAAGGGTGTTCAGTCGCCTACTTCCTGGTTCATTCCATGGAAGCATCAGGTGGAAAATACGCCGAACGAGACCTGCAACTCGCCTCGAACTTTGCCAAGGCAGCCGCAATCGCTCGCGTCCGACGGATCATCTACCTTGGCGGATTAGGGGAACTCGGCGATGGCCTCAGTCGCCACCTTCGTTCTCGCCGAGAAGTTGAAGATATGTTGGAATCGACGGGTGTTCCAGTCACGACATTTCGCGCAGCGATGATTATCGGATCGGGTTCAGCGTCTTTCGAAATCCTGCGTTACCTCGTCGAACGACTGCCCGTAATGGTCACTCCGTCTTGGGTAACGACGGAATCGCAGCCAGTGGCAATCATCGACGTCTTGCACTGGCTTGTCCGTTGCCTAGAAGTTCCGGCGACCACCGGGCAAACGCTGGAGATTGGTGGGCCCGACATTTTGCCGTATCGTGATCTTATGCGGATCATGGCGGAGGAACTGCACATTCCTAAGCGATTGATTGTTCCCGTTCCGATTCTTACGCCAAGGCTCAGTTCGCTTTGGATCAGCCTCGTCACTCCGGTTTCTTACAAGATCGCAAGACCGCTGGCCGAAGGACTTCGCAATCGCGTTGTCGTTACCGACGACAAAACCCAACGTCTTATGCCGCACGAACCGCTGGGAGTTCGAGAAGCGATCAAGCGTGCGCTACAGAAGGTCGAATCGAACGAAGTCGAAACCCGTTGGTCCGTCGCGGGGCCGATCCCTGGCGACCCGCATTGGGCGGGTGGAAAGGTTTTTACAGACCAACGCTCCGTGATGATCAACGCGGATTCTGCCTCCGTTTTCGCAGCGGTGTGTCGTATTGGTGGCGGTAATGGTTGGTATGCGGGCGATATTCTTTGGCGCATTCGGGGCTGGATGGACACACTCGTAGGCGGACCGGGATTGCGACGAGGACGACGTCACAGCGAGCGAGTGGAGTTTGGCGAAGCACTGGACTTTTGGCGTGTGGTCGGTATCGATCGTGATCGCTCGCTGTCGTTACTTGCTGAGATGAAGCTTCCGGGCATAGCGATGTTGAACTTTGATCTCGATTCGGAAGGCAATCGTGATCAAACCAAGTTGACGATGACGGCTCGGTATCGGCCCAGAGGTTTGATCGGAATCCTCTACTGGTACTCGGTCGTTCCGCTTCATAACATCGTCTTTGGCGGGATGTTAAAAGGGATACGCAAGACGGCAGAAACCACACAATTTAATAAGGCTCACTTCGGTTCGGTTCCAACCAAAGACAAAATAGCAATGCCAGGATACGGACGTGCACGACTTTGGTTAGGAATCTTCGCCGTCGGCACGATGGTGACGCTTGCGACGTTGACGCTTGTTTGGGGGATACTGTCTGGGTTCCAGCATGAAATTGAAACGAGCTTTGGTTCACAGGTCACCAGCCTGTCCCTGTTCGTCATGATTTACGCGCTCATCCAACTACCCTTTGATTTTTTGGGGGGTTACTGGTTACCAAAACAATTCGGTCGAACTCATCCAAACCTTGGAACGTTCCTGCGAAGTCTATTTCGAGGCGTTGTAGTCCACGGTTTTCTTTTGCTGATGTCCGCCATTCTCATCATGACCGCCGGAAAATACGGAGGCATTGCAGGGACAGTGATTGCGGGCTTGGCGATTAGTGTCTTATTGCTTCGACTCCGGGTTCGCATTGCATCCATGATGGCGCACATGGCACTCGTTCGCGCCCCAGCGGCAAAGACTTCGCGCGATGAGCACATTGAAGTCATCAATGTGGAAAGTTCTGATGAAGGTTTTACAGGAGGTATTGTGGGAGTGCTTCGACCACGATTCCAATTGCTTCCGATAAGATGGCTCGACGTGCTGGGGCCCGAAGGATACGTACTTGCCGCAAATCGACGAACCTTCGCGATAAAGACAGGTAGTTGGTGGCGAGGGCGAGTGGTCGCTTTTCTGTTTACTGCGGTTGGACTTTTGTTCGCGTCCTTACTTGTCGGTTCGACAAATCTTGGCACAGGCTGGGGAACAATTCAGTTTAGTCTCTGGTTTAGCCTTTGGTCATTCCTGGGACTTCTCGTGTTGCCAACGCTAAGTCGGCGTGGGGTGATTGAAATCGACGAGCGGGTGCAATCCGAAGGATACACCGCACTATTGATGCGGGCCAACACAGAGCGACTCGATCGATTGCAAGATGGCGAGCCGATGCGTCCGTCGTTGATTGAGACGATTTTTCATCCGGTTCCAAGCGTCGAAAACCGCCTTGAGGGACCACGATCGCATGATGTAGTAGGCTTCTGGGATGCGGCCCGCACGTCCATTTACCTCAGTGTTGCAGGAATTGGACTTCTCGGTCGCTCCGTGCATTGCAATTGCGGTCGCCCAGCGTTGTGGGTGTTTCTTCCAACTGACTGAAGTATGGATTTTCATAAGTGATGGAAATCGGGATTTTGATTATGTGAATTGTCTTTTTTCGGATCACCTTAGGGAGCGTGTTCGACGTAAAAGCCATATTCGAGCCAGCGAATGCGACGCATTGAGCAGATCAATACTCTGCGCTCCGGCGTGTCAAACCGGAGGGAGTTCGCGGAGAGCTACACCAACACATTGAATCTGGGTCTGGCTTGATGTTCGCAATCTTCGTTAATGGCGTGGAGTGAATCTAGCGTATACGAAAGGATATAGCCGGAATCGCCCGATCCATGTGCATCGTCCATCAGTGTTCGCAGTTCGTATTCATCACGTATTCCCTACCGTGTGGAAAGTTGGTTGCCAGCAACTCGCGACAAACGATACCCGTCAAATCCGTCGATCTGTACTTTGTCACCAAAATCAAAGTCGGCCGAAGTGTCCGGTAATCGCACGGTCCAACCGCCCCGATGAATGAAGTTCGAACGCAAGTACCATGTCCTCCAGTGCTTTCGGTATATCACGCGCAGGCTGATTGGCCGATTCCGAACTTGACTACGAAGCCAGCCTTAAGAAGTAAATAATGAACCCGGCGATAGTGATGACCGTATGGCATTACTTATCGTGAACGATCCCACAACTTGGCAAAATGGTACCCATGCTTCGTCCAATTATTGTTTCGCTCTGCAGCTTTTCAGTGGCCATAGCAGGCTGCACAAGTCAAAACGCTTCAGACCAAAAAACGAATGCATCGACTTACACGGCAGCGGTGCCTACGAAACTGAAATCAAAGCAAGACTCGACCATACCGTTTCAAACTCAAGATTTGGCAAAGGCGGAACCGCTCATCATTGAGGTCGACTCACATGCTGAAATTGGCGGTGTCGTTCGTAGCGTTTTTCAGGACACGCGTGGGGTGCTATGGATAGGTGGCGAAGGTGACCTGTTTCGTAACGATGGAAAAGCTCTTACCAGTTACGACATCAAGGATGATCTGGGTACTGGAGTTACGATTAAATGCATCATCGAAGACAAAGAGGGCAATATCT
>JANMNR010000357.1:0-10329 GCA_031368325.1 Pirellula sp. | reverse complement strand
AGCCAATATCCGACTTCATCCCAGCGCCGAATTCTAGCTAAGAGTTGCATCGCCCTCGCCAACTCCGCAGCTGACCGCGGTGGATTAGCCCGAAGGGAAAGAACGACCGAACTCTGCTCGTTGGGATCGAAACGATTTCCCAAGGCTTGTTTGCCATTCGGTGCGGGACTAGTCGGCACTTCAGCATCGGACATTCCTGCCCCATCCACGGAAAACGGATCTTGGCCACAGGCCGATGACAGTTGGTGCAATGAAATTGCGGCGAATAGGAGAGAAAGTGTCGCGAGAATCCAGGTCGGAGTTTTCATGGCGAATCGTCAAAGTTGCGTCAATCGGAATTTGCTGAGGATTCCACAATCTTAACTCGTCGACTGGCTCGAATCCCGTATTCTTGAACAAGTACGCAGGAAATTTTGCTCAAACCCCGCTGTTTCAAACAGTTGGACGGATTCTCACACGATGGTGAACGCTGATCCCTCTCATGTTTAACCGCTCAAAGGCTTAAACCTCGATAGCCGACGCCAGGGAATTGGCCCAAAATTATGAATCTGCTTGGCACTGGTCGTGGCGATCGCCCCCTTGATGGTTAAAAATTCCACACCCCGAAAAATGATTAAAAAAGATACTATAATGATATCAATATAGTATCTCTGTTCGTTTGTTCGATTGAAGTAAGGAAGATGGGGAATGGCCGATAATTGTGAAGAAAAAGTTCTGGTTCCAAGCTCAGGCTGGGGAATGTTAGCATTGTTGTTTTTTGGACTGATTTTGACCGTTCCGGGGTTCGTGATCGCGATTGCCCTGAAGATTCCACTGCTCATGATTTTGATTGTGCCGCTTGGTTTAGCCTGCTTGGTTGGCATGGTCGGATTCGTGGCTGTGCAGCCCAACGATGCGCGCGTCTTGCTTTTGTTCGGCGAGTATCGCGGAACCGTTTCCGCTTCAGGTTTTTATTGGGTTAATCCATTCCTTACTAAGAAACGGATATCGCTACGCATCCGCAATTTCGAAACCGGCTCGTCCTCCGTCAACGAAAAAAAGAACGAGGCGGGGGTGGTAGTTCAACCAAAATCGCGGACGCATGGTCGCCCGTCCAAGGTGAATGACCGGGACGGCAATCCGATCGAAATCTCAGCGGTTGTCGTATGGAAGGTAGTCAACACTGCAGAAGCGTTGTTCGAAGTAGACGACTACGAAGACTACGTTTCGGTGCAGAGCGAAGCTGCCTTGCGGAATCTTGCATCCCGCCATCCCTATGACAGCGAGGATCATGAGACATCGCTACGTGGTTCGATCCAGGAGATCAGCGATCAGTTGCGCCAAGATATTCAGTCGCGTTTGGACAAAGCGGGCGTTACTGTTATCGAAGCTCGCATCAGTCACTTGGCCTATGCGCAAGAGATCGCAGCCGCGATGTTGCAAAGGCAACAAGCGCATGCCGTCGTCGCCGCGAGGACCAAGATCGTCGAAGGAGCGGTTGGAATGGTGCAGCTCGCACTGGACCGACTCAGCAAAGACAAGATTGTTGAATTGGACGATGAACGTAGGGCTGCGATGGTATCGAACTTGCTGGTTGTGCTATGCAGCGATCGGCACGCGCAGCCGGTTATCAACACTGGCTCACTCTATTCGTAATACAAAAAACGAGAATCCATCGTGGCCAAACGAGACTCATTTTTACTTCGATTGAATCCAACGACGCTTGAGGCGCTGCGTCGTTGGTCTGACGATGAGTTTCGAAGTATGAATAGTCAGATTGAAATGGTGTTGCAACGTGCACTCAAAGAAGCAGGACGGCTTCCCGAAAAGCCGTCCCCACCATTACAGCCATCTGGTAACTCGGACGAGCCTAACCCTCCGTAGCGGAAACAAACTGATTGCCAGCGGCCACTTTGGTGAATGCAACATTGCCCGCTTCGCACAGTGAGTTGCTAAAAGTGGATAAACGTCGCATTCAAATTGCTTGCCTCAACTCTTTCATCGCTTCCAGGTACTGCTTGGTTATTGCAGCTTGGTCCACATGTCGTCCTCCTCGTACTTGATGACGGCCAGCCGACCAGACATCGGTGATCATGCGGTCATGTCCCGCAAACACAAAGCAGTCTAGAAGTGTGTCACCGCTGCGCTCGACAAGATCGACTGCCTGAGAATCCAACGCCATCAGGTCTGCAAGATTTCCCACCACGATGGCTCCTGCGGCGCGACCTGCAGCTAGCGCACCGCCATGGTTGATGGCTTCGAACAAACGGCGACCGGTCGATCGCTCAGACGTTGCGAACGAGGCTCGCGAACGATCGCGCAGACGTTGTGAATACTACAGCGTCCTCAGCTCCTCAACCAGGGAGATGCGGATGTTTGAGTCCGAACCGATCGCCATCGCGCCACCTGCGGCCGTCCAATTCACGCCATCAAAGACACCGTCCCAGACTGGATTCGGTGAGCGGACAGAGTCCCGCAATGGCACCGGAACGCGCAAGCCGCAGTGTCTCGTGCGGCAACATTTGTGTGCAATGGATGAAGCAGACACTGGATTGGTTGCGAACCCGCTACGTGGACGAAAAGGCTACGACGTTGGATGAGGCACTTGGTTTGATCGCGCGCTGGACGAAAGCGGGAGAAGCGAAATCGGTAGGCTTGTTAGGCAACGCGGCGGACATTTTCCCTGAGTTGGTCGAACGCATGACGGCGGGCGGAATGCGCCCTGATATGGTTACGGACCAGACCAGCGCGCATGTTCCCTTGCACGGATACTTGCCTCAAGGATGGACTATCGCGTATTGGCGCGAACGGCAAGTCAACGATCCGAAAGCGGTCCAAGAAGCGGCACGTGCAAGCATGAAGACGCAGGTTGCTGCGATGGTCGAGTTCTGGCGACTTGGTGTGCCGACGTTTGACTACGGAAACAACATTCGTCAATTGGCCTTCGACGCGGGATTGGAAGACGCGTTCGCCTTTCCCGGCTTTGTGCCGGCCTACATTCGCCCGCTGTTCTGTCGGGGGATTGGCCCATTTCGTTGGTGCGCCATGTCCGGCGATCCCGAAGACATCTACAAAACCGACGCCAGAATGAAAGAGCTGTTTCCGGAGAACACGCATCTGCACAAATGGCTGGACATGGCCCGCGAGCGAATTGCGTTTCAAGGATTGCCAGCTCGGATTTGCTGGATTGGACTTGGGGATCGACACCGAGCTGGTCTTGCTTTCAACGAAATGGTGGCGTCGGGTGAACTCAAAGCTCCCTTGGTCATCGGTCGAGATCATCTGGATGCTGGGTCAGTCGCTTCGCCCAACCGCGAGACCGAGGCCATGCTGGACGGTTCGGATGCAGTCAGTGACTGGCCGTTGCTCAACGCTTTGGTAAATACTGCATCGGGAGCGACATGGGTATCGATCCATCATGGGGGCGGCGTAGGGATGGGTTACTCTCAGCACGCTGGAGTCGTCATTGTCGCGGATGGAACGCCAGCGGCAGCGAAACGATTGGAACGTGTCTTATGGAACGATCCTGCAAGTGGAGTTTGGCGTCATGCCGACGCGGGCTATGAGAGGGCACTCAACTGTGCTCGCGAACACGGTCTAAATCTACCTGGAATTTTGAGGTAACCCCGAGCCCTAGCCATTTCCAAAGAAAAAGAGGGGCGCAATCATTGCGTCTACTCAGGGACCTCGACAGATCTGATCTTGGTCATTGTGACTTCATTGCCAATCTCGTTAAAGACTACAGAGTTCATCAGCTCTCGCATCAACATCACCCCGCGACCTCGCGGTTTGTCGATGAGTTCTTCGGTGGTTGGGTCGGCAACATTTCGATGATCGAATCCGGCCCCTTCGTCGCAAATGAACATCGTGACTTTTTCGGGGGTGACCTCAAAGAACAAACGGACTCTTTTGTCTAAATCACGTTTATTGCCATGTTCAATGGCGTTAACAACCGCCTCTTCCAACGCCATTTGGATCCGGAACAAATCCATTCCTTCCCAGCCGGCGGCACACAACGCAGCCATAAGTTCTTCGATTGCGGCACGACCGAGTTCCAAATCGCTCGGCAAGAATTTATCGAAAGACCAATGTTCTTGAACAGTCGTCATGCTTTCACCAAGTGGTTTGCTAAGAGCTAAAGCTTAAACGCTGCAATTGCGTCCGCTTCGGTTTTTCTCAAATCGAAAACCCGATCCAATCGAGTGATCGTAAACACCTCTTTGATTTCTGCACGCAAACAGCACAGTTTCAGACGTCCGGCCGCAGCCTTGACTTTCGTATTTAAAGAAATCAGCTTATTGAGAGCCGCGCTAGACATGAACTCGACCGTATCGAAATTCAGGAGAATCATGCTCCGTTTATCGACAGTCACAAGCGAATTCAGCTCTTCACCCAACTGTTCAATACTCCCAGAGTCCACAATTTTCTTGTCGACAAATCGAATAACACTAACACCACCATCATCGCTAACAGTAATTCGCCTATGAGTCGACATTTCGGTTTTCTACCTAAAGCTCTGTGTGAAAAATGGAGATCTACGCAGTCACTACCGATTCGGCGCTAGTCGACCTGCTGTATTCTTAGATTAAACCAACCGGCGTGATCGGGCAATGAACCCAAGCCACTGCCAGCCCAACGATTCCAAGAATTATTGGAATCCACTGGTCTACTTCGTTTTTGCCGGCGGCAGAGTGTTCAGTTGTTTATTAACTGTTGGATACGGCGATTTGGCTTTGCCGCTCGACATTGGTTCGGACAACTGCACGCCAGCAATCACTGCCAACAAGAAAGTAGCCGCGAAATACATGGAAAAATGAAGAAGTGCCTGACCAAAATCCAAGTCCATGGCGGCCACCGAGCCAAGTGAACCAACCACAAACATCACACCCAAAAAGATCGCAAACTTAACGGAGTCGACGTCCGCGAGTGTCTTGTTTTCGAAGTAATACGCCAAAAACCAATAGAGCCCCCAAGTTACCGCAAAGACCAGTGCACAGATCCCTACCCGCGTCGCTCGCTCTTTTCCGGAGTACTCCTCCAATTCGTCGTCGTGAAAAAACGAATAACCGACCCACGCCAGCGGGAAAGCTAAGCCCACGACTCCCAAAGCACACAACAGAACCGGCGGCTCGGCAAATCCGACCCTTGCGAAAACCGCTAGACCAAGAGAAAGCACCGCAAGAACAGAACCAACAATAATTTCACGGGTCGAAAGCTTAAACTCCGCACGCTTGAGCGGCTTCAATACCGAGACACCCTTGGAGTCTTTCGGGCCGATCTCTGGCGCGTGAATGACTACTTCCTGAGACTTGTCCGGTACGATCAAGTCCTTCTTACACTTCGGACACGGGCCTTTTTTCCCGGCGTATTTATCACTAACAGTGAATCGAGAAAGGCAGCCGGGGCAGGTTACTGAGATAGGCATAGGGGCTTTTCAAGGGAAGTGTCGTTGAGACCGCACACATTTAGGGACAAGTACGACTTGGCATCGGCAAGTATATAGTTAACCAGTCCGTCACCAGAACTGCAAGAAGGCGAGCGGCAGATATGGATTTACGTGCTATACGACGGACATCCTTGTCCCTCAGGTGTTTCGGCGGACGCGGAAGCCGTCCTACGGTAAAAACTCATCTGTCGCTCGCCTAAGAGCACGTAAATCCGACCGAACAAAACGCTCCCGCTGAGCAATCATCTACACCCCGCATGCAGTTTAAGCATTTTGAGCCATCCGTTCGGACAGTTCGAGTGCAGAACTTTTTGGGACGTATTGCCAATTTCTCTTTTTGCGGGACCTAACGTGTCAACCGTTGAAGCGATACTTCTTTTGTCAAAGCTGACGAGCCACAACATCCCTGCTTTGACACTCCTGAAAGCGGCCCAATTCACCCTCTGACTCATCCCTCATGGGTCAGAGGGTGGACGGCCGACCCGGGCTACTAACAACCCACCCAACATCCCTTTCGCATTCAACCAAACCAATCAAGGAAGATTACGATGGCTAAATTCTACGTTCAAAGCGGAACACTTCGAGCAATCGTTGACAGTATCGATGCAGAGCGAGCAGCGCTATGGGCCGTACACACAGTCATGGAACAAGTCATGCCATTGGAATCTGAGCATGGAACGGCACGGATGATCTCAAATGGCCCTGCAGACATGATCGCGTTGGCTGAGACAATAGAACTAAGCGAAGTGGGCTTCGACCGCGACGATTGCATGCGAATCGACACCTTTCAAGCGTTTCAACATTGGAACAAACTACTCAAGGCCATTGAGAAACTTCACAGTTTGCTCGGTAGCTAGTTTCGCTCGACGACTATCGCTTGATTTCCTCTTTCGTCGTCAGGATAGAGCAAGAGGTTCGTTTGACGCCAAGCCAACGGCGCGGCCGTACTGGCGTCCCCACATGCCAAAGCGGAATCCTCGGCATCAGATCGGCCCTATTTCATATATGAACTTGCAATTCGGCCTCGGAAACCGCTTTGACGTAAGTAAGAATGATCGAATCCTGCGTCGTCGATCTAAGGGCGTACGATGGTAAGCGGCTGTTTTCGATTTGCTAGTTATCCTTCTTATATCGTCAGTTGCCTGTCAACTCACCTCCGCGTTCCCGGCAGTTCATGGAGGCTCCGTTTGAAAGATCAGATAGATTTGACTATCCGTTTCCGTTGCTAGTTTTTCTCATGACTTCGTCAAAGTGATGCCGTGCGGAACGGCCACTGATTGATTGCTGCCGAACCAGTTCTGCAACGAGGACCTCAATGGCTTCCCAATGGCCAGGCTGCTCCAGATGATGGACTGTTTTGTCCAGCAGCCGCCGCTCCAACCGATCCACTTGCTGTTCCGTTTTCACTCTGGCCAAGGTCAATCGGCGGAGCGATCGCAAGTCTTGTTGCGCGCCTCCCCAATTGTACTGGCCGGTATGCTTTGCTTCGCTCGCCAACCCGCCCAAAAGGATCATGGCCTCTGTTTCGAAAAAGTCTTGCTGACGTTGACTCCGTCCTTTGCCAAGCTGCACCGCTCCGAGCCGGATCGAGTTTCGAACAATCGTACACTTTTCGACGGTTCGACCTAGCGAAAGCGCCACAACAGCGTGCCCTGCCTCATGGTACGCCGTTGCTATCATGTTTTCATCGACCAAAGGCTTCGGAGACTCGCCCTGAGGAGCGAGTTTCTTTTCTGAGTCATTGTGTTCGTTGTCGTTCACGGATTACTCTTTTTACGCTCACCTTCCTTGGAGGAAATGGATCGCCGAAAACAACCCGAACGGTGTCGACTTACTTTCCCATTTCATCGGCCAGCTTCGGCGCGTTGTAGATGGTTCGCAAACTTTCAAGCACACCTGCGATGTGAACGGCGACTGCGCGTGAAACTTTTTCCGTGTAGTAAAAGTCTGCTGTCAAACTTTCGATGTTGCCGTCGAAAATAATGCCAACCATCGCGCCGTCGCGAGAAACCACAGGCGAACCTGAGTTTCCACCGATGATGTCTGCGGTACACACGAAGTTGAATGGAGTCTCCGACTTCATCTTGCCCTTCGCTGCTTGCCAGCTCTTGGGCAAAACCCAAGGATCCTTGTTCAGGTGCAAGGTCTCATGCTGGAACGCTCCGCCTAGTGTTGTTTGGGCCGGTACCTTCTTTCCATCCGTTTCGTAACCTAGCACTTTGCCATAAGCCAACCGCAAAGTGAAGGTTGCATCCGGATAAATGGAATCGCCACCGACGGCGAACTTGGCCTCGGTGATCTTGGCATAAGCCTGGCGTTCTTGCTCCTCAATACTGTCGGCAGCTTCATGGGCACGACGATAGTCTGCTTCGAAGGCCTTCGCCAGTTGAATCAACGGGTCCTTGGAGTCAAAGATTCCTTGCGTTCCAGCTTTCGCCAATCTCCTGCGCTCTTCGATACTGATCAGCTTTGTGCCGGCGATGATTTCAGCGGCGCGTTGACGAGGGCTCTTGCCAGCAAGTGCGGCTACGACCAGCGGATCGTTGCCGCCTCGATCATCGATTAGACGCGCTAGCTCATCCGCCAGCTGGATACGTTCCAAGTCCTCGTAGGTTGGTGCCTCGGAAAAGAGCTCCTGTTCGAGCGATTCGCGATTGCTTGCCCGAAACTCTCGTAATCGATCGCCACTCGCCTTGCTGTCCTCACTCGCCATCAATACGAGCGTCTCAGCGATGCCATACAGTTTGCTGCGCAGCGTGGCTTGTTTGGTCAACCATTCGCGTCGCTTACCTTGCGCCTCGCGGATTTGATCCCATGCCTTTTGGAGTGGAGCCAACTTAGGATCTTGCGCAATGCGTCCGATCAACTCCGTCTCCTCCCGTTTCTTGGAAGCCGTGAAGCTCGGATCCTGAAGCCCACTGATCATCCCCGTATAGGCCTTACGGGAGTTCTGAATCCCGAACAAGTCATCGCGAGATCGTCGCTGCTGCTCGGGGCCAGCTAAAGCGTACTGTTGCATTAGGACTTCCTTGCGCCGCAAGTTATTCATCGTACGAGGCATCGCAACGTCGCGTTGGAACTCGATGGCGTCGTGCGTTAGGATACGTCGAGTACGGCCCGGGTTACCTGAAACGAAAACCAGATCTTGTTCTTTTGCGCCGCTCGGATCCATTTTCAGAAAGTGATCGATTTTTGCAGGCTTGCCGTTTTCATACACTCGAAACAGAGTCACATCGAGGCAATAGCGTGGATACTCAAAATTGTCTGCATCACCGCCAAAGAACGCGGCACCAGCTTCGGGTGCCCAAACAAGTCGCACGTCTGTGTATTTCTTGTAGCGATAAAGGTGATAGCGTCCTCCTCCGTAAAGCGTGACCACGTCGCTTCGCAGTCCCGTTGCATCAAGCGACTCCTTTTCGATGGCAGCCATTTTAGCTTGTCGGGCTTTGCCAGCTTCTTGAGATGTCATGCTCTCTTTGATCGCAGAGTTAACGACCGGAGTGACGTCCTCGATGGAAATGAGCTGATTCAGTTCTAGGTCGGGGGTTTTGATTTCGTCGGCCAGAGTGGCAGCAAGGAACCCATCTTCGTTGTAATTGTGCTGGGCGGTGGAAAGTTTAAAAAGAGTATCCGAAGCAACGTGGTGGTTGGTGAGGACTAGCCCCTGCGAGGACACGAATGAAGCGGAACCACCCGAGTTAAAGCGGACGCTAGATAGCATCACATGGTCTAACCATTCCTGCGTTGGCTCAAACTGATGCACCTTCTTTAGTTGAGCTTTTGGCAACGCGTTGAATAACCACATCCCTTCGTCGGCGTGGCTTTGGGACGGATTAAAGACGCCGCAAAGGAGTCCAATCGCAAAGACTTTGGATATCGACTGTCTAATTTTTGCTTTCATAATTGGCGGTCCATTTCAATGAGACAAGACTGGTTAATCCACAATGAACAAGTATAGCAACGTTGACGAAATTACCTTTCCGGACGAAAGAGCAACCGTCCGCAACTCGGGCACAGAACGGCTTGTTCTTTACGAAGACTATCGAGAACCCTAGGCGGAAGTCCGGTGTAGCACCCTCCACATGAAGCATCATCCAGAGGCGCCATTGAATCCTCAGCACGTGTCGAGACTAACCGCCGATACTGGACCATGAAGTCGGGTTCAAGCGTTTTTTCGAGTTCCGCCAAGTTGCCCTCGACCCGTTCCAGTTCTTTCCCGAGTACCGCAAGTTTTTGTGCCACGGTCGCTTCCGTTTTGACTTTCTCTGCTTCAATCAGCTTCAGTTTTTCCTCCATGCCTTTCGAATCGATTTGCAAGCTATCGATTTCCTCCAAGATTTCTAGGATTTCATCCGAGAGGACGCTGTTTGCTTGTGAATCTGCTGCAATTTGTTCTTTGATCGCTTGGAATTCACGATTATTTTTTGCGGCATTCATTTTGCCTTCCCAATCGTGAATTTTGGCTTCGCGTTCACGCAGCTGTAATTGCTTGCGGTCAGCGTCCATTTTTTTCTGTTTGGTTGCGTCTTTGCATGTTTGCAGAGCCGTTTTTGCCGCTTCGACTTGCAAAATGGCAGCTTTGACCTGCCTTGGCCCGCGTTCAACCTGCGTCTTCATTTCGGCGATTTGAACTAGGTGCTGGTGCAAGTTGCGGACAACGGAGTCGCTGACGGTCATTCGAATTCCAAGGGGAGAAAGTGCGGCAAAGCAGTTTTGGTTGATTAAACCACAATTGCCGAGAGAAACTAGCCTGATATCTCTATTGCGATCTGATTTGCAACTAACCACAATGCGGGCAGTTGGAACAAGTCAGCCCCCTCATTCGACGGAATACGCAACGATGTCGCCTAGCAAAAACAGCTTCAAATGGAGCGGTCCAATGTTGGTTGTTATCGCGTTGGCAA
>JANMNR010000340.1:0-7368 GCA_031368325.1 Pirellula sp. | reverse complement strand
ATCGTTCTCATTCCTACCACGATCGTCTTGTCGATGGCGGCGGTACAGGGCGCAAGTCTCTACCGAAACTTCGACTCATCCAGCATTAAGCTTGGGCTCGCAAAACTCCGGTCCAATCGTTTGCTAAATCTGGATTTCCCTTTTGCCAAACCGGTGCAAGAGATACAGCGAAAAGTGAATGACATCCAACTGCAAGTGACCAAACAGCAACCTTACCAAGATTTGGTTAGTGAAAAAGGACTGTTGCGCAGCGACGTCACGGAAATCGGCACACTTCTAAATCAACTGTTACCACGTTTGGTCGATTCTACGCGCGTTGAGTTATCGCTTAAATTGGTTAAAGCTAGAGACCAAAGCTCCCCCAGGGTCGCGCATTCAGCCGAGTTTGACATGGAGCTTGTAAACTATTTCGAAAAAGCAGCCATTGAAGTGAATGAGCTTTTTGATTCTCAAGAATCGCTCGTTGACAACGAGTTCATCGCTGAGGCGGAACGTATCAAAGCACAGTCAGGACCACCGTTAAACCAACTGAACACGGACGAACGAGTCGTTGCTCAGCAAGCTCGAAATGCGTTGATTGGTAAAGCAATTGAGTGGCGGAAAGAGATCGATGAAATGAACCGTCGGCTACGCGCATTCTCGCCCACAGCCGACACCACCGTTGCCGAGCTTCAGCGAGCCGTCGTCGAACTTGCGGCTCAATGGCAGCACACCCGCGAGACAATTGCAGGGGGTTCATGGAGGGCTGCACTCAAGGATTTGGCCAATCCCTCCGATGAGGATGTCGACAAATTAAACTCAAGTTTTTTGGCTTACATTCAACCGCGACTAGTGACGCTTACGGTGGACTCTGCATCCATGGTGATCTGGTTTTTGATCCATGGCAGTATCCTGCTTGTGTCGCTTTATTTTTTCCTGTACGACGGGCCAAGTATGGTGCGCACGATCATGGACCTAAGCCCGTTAGATGACAAGTATGAATTGGAACTGCTAGCCCAGTTTGATCGCGTATCGCGCGCGATTGTTCTTGCTACGGTTCTGTCGGCACTGCTGCAAGGGCTGGTCGCGGGAATCGGGTACTACTTTGCTGGTATGCCTTCATTGATCTTGTTGACGGCGTTAACCGCAACCTGTGCCCTTGTGCCGTTCGTTGGTCCCGCCATCGTTTGGGTTCCTGTTTGTGTTTACTTGGCGGTTTACGAAGAGAACTTGGTCGTAGCAGGGATGCTTGCTCTGTGGGGCGTGCTCGTGGTTGGCACGGTAGACAATTTGGTGAAAGTGTTCGTGTTGCACGGACAGAGTCAATTGCATCCGTTGCTGGCACTACTGAGTGTGCTCGGAGGAATTCAGTCATTGGGACCAATTGGAATCCTTGTGGGCCCGATGGTCGTTGTTCTCTTGCAAACGCTCTTGGGGATATTGAGAACAGAACTAACGCATTTCAAAAATGCAGACGGCCCCGATGCGGAAAAACCTGTAGATACCAACGAATCGAAAACCCTCAGTGGACTGATTCGCAAAGTCCGTGGATCTGTATCTGGCGAAGCGTCAAATCCAGGATTGAACGCTGACGGCAAAGGCGCGATCGACGCCACCGATCTCGGACCGGATTCGACCCCGTTAGGTGCTTGATTCTCCTGATTTCGGTGCGGAGTAAACGTTGTGGTCGTGCATCGCTACAAGGGGTGGCGGATCAATGGCAATGGCATGTCTGAGAAAGGAATGGCAGCTCCAATTCATCGATTGTTTATGGCGAGAAAGGCAAAAATGATATGTTGTTTCATTGACCCGGTAACCGTCGACTATCATACTTTCAAAGTTATTTTTTAATTTTTGCAAAACTTCACTGCATCTTCGGTTCCGTTCCGGCATTACCAGAATGCTCGGAAACCGACTGCAATCGAATCAACCTGAAATAGAATCAACAGGATTTTGACACCATGTCGGCAAATCGATCCAATCGCAGGAAAAGACTTACGGTTGAGCAGCTTGAGGCCAGACGCCTCTTGGCGGGGCTATGGTCGTATGTCGATCATTCAGTTGTTCCCTCCGACTTGGCCTCGTCTATCCGAGTCAGTGAATTCAAACTCGCGACACTTGACTCGACTGCCATACGCGGCCAATTGGCCAACTTGCCAGCGGAGTTAACCTTACCGGCGTCGGAGAACTCGATCCTGAGCATTCCGAAACCAGACGGGACGTTAGAGAGATTTAGCGTTTTCGTTAACTCAATTATGGATCCGGAATTGGCGGCGAAGTTTCCAGAGATTCAGACGTATGCTGGGCAAGGAATTGACAACCCAGCGTCGACCATTCGACTTGATATGACTCCACAAGGCTTTCACGCTCAGGTGATTTCGCCGTCTGGGACTTACTATGTGGATCCCTATTCGAACCTCCCATCCGACTTCTACGCCGTGTATGCAAAGGGAACGTCCGCGGTTGACACCGGATTTCGTGAGTTTGAGTCAGAATTAGCGGAGCATAAAGGTGATGGTGTTTCCAACGGCAATGTGGTCGCAAACGGTGGCTCCGTTCTGTCACGCAGTGGTACACATTTGCGCACGTACCGTTTGGCAGTTGCTGCTACTGGCGAGTACACCCGATTTCACGGCGGAACCGTAGCATTGGGTCAGGCCGCAATCGTCACAGCGATAAACCGCGTGGGTGGCATTTACCAAACGGAGCTTTCGATCGCGTTTCGGCTAGTCGCCAACAACGACCAACTGGTATTCACGGACCCTGCATCGGATGGTTATACCAACAACAATGGCGGTGCTATGCTTGGTGAAAATCAGGCGAAAGTGGATAGTATTATTGGCAATGCGAATTACGACATTGGCCACGTTTTCTCAACCGGCGGTGGTGGTGTTGCAAGCCTTGGAAGCGTGGGAATAAACAGTCGTAAGGCACAAGGGGTGACCGGTCTGCCTACACCAATCGGTGATGCGTTTTACGTTGACTTCGTCGCACACGAAGTGGGGCACCAGTTCGGTGGCAATCACACATTCAACGGAGTCGATGGGAACTGCCCTGCCCGAAATGGAAGTACGGCGTACGAACCTGGTAGCGGGACGACGATTCAGGCCTATGCGGGCATCTGCGGGACAGATGATTTGCAACCGAATAGCGATCCCTTTTTCCATTCCGTGAGTTTGGACGAAATAGTTCAGCATGTGGATGTCGTTATTCCCGCGGTAGGAACGCGAGTGCTCACCGGCAACTCGATTCCGGTAGTCAATGCTGGAGTAGACTACGTCATCCCTGCTAGAACTCCGTTTGTTTTGACCGCAACGGGCTCAGACGCTGACGCTGGTGATCGGGTCACCTACGATTGGCAGCAACGCGATTTGGGGCCAGCTCGTTCAGTGAATCTCGGTGATAACGGTGTAGGTCCGTTGTTTCGGCTCTGGGCACCGGCAACGAATCCCTCTCGAACTTTCCCTAGGTTGAGCGATCTCGTCAACAACACGATCGCAAAAGGTGAACGACTGCCGACCACGACCCGTCAGCTCAATTTTCGAGTGGTAGTTCGTGACAATCGCGCGGCTGCTGGTGCATTCGACGATGATGATATGCGAATTTCGGTAGTCGATACTGGGACCCCATTTGCGGTGTCCATTCCGAACACCAATGTTTCCTGGGAAGGCTTGACGTTTCAGACCGTTGAATGGAACGTGGCAGGTACTACTGCGAATGGAATCAACGCAGCCTTCGTTGATATCTCGGTTTCGACGGACGGCGGGTTAACTTATCCGTTCGTTGCCGCCACGGCCGCTCCAAACAACGGCAGCGCTATTGTCCGAATTCCCAACACTCCAACAACGCAGGCGAGGGTTCGTGTCCAAGCATCTTCCGGAATCTTTTTTGATATCTCCGATGCAAACTTCACAATTACGCCGGCCACGAAAACCATTGACATCAATCTAGGGCCAAACGTTACTTTTGTAGAAAACAGCTTGCCCATTCCTGTCGCTCCCACCGCCAAGGTTACAGAAACGAATGTCCCTTCCTATGCTGGCGCCTCGCTCACGTTATCGGTCGCCAACAATTTCCAAGCAGGTGACAGTCTTGACATCATTAACACTGGAACCGGCGCGGGAGAGATTTCCGTTAGCGGAAGCCAGATTCTTTTCGCGGGCGCGCTCGTTGGAAACTATTCTGGCCCAGGACAAACACTCAACATTACACTAAACACCGCCGCAAATGCGGCTTCGATCGAGAAGCTTCTTTCGAGTGTTTCATTCATTCATACTACCGATGATCCGTCCCCCAGCCCCAGATCCGTCACTGCGTATCTTGACAACGGACCAAATGGTGCCAGCAATAGGGCGACGGTTCTTGTGAGTGTCACTCCTGTCAACGATGCGCCTCGCTCAAGCAATGCAGTCCTCGCCTCCATTCCCGAGGATCTTCGGAATCCAATTGGCGCAACCATTCTCGCGCTCGTCGGGCCATCTTTTCAAGACCCAGACCGTGGCAGTTCGCTTTCTGGCATAGCCATTACCTCAAACGCAGCATCCGCAACCATGGGAGTTTGGCAATATTCCCTTGATGCAACTAACTGGCTGCCGGTTGGCAATGTATCGCCCGCCACAAGCTTGACGCTTTCCTCATCGACTCGCCTTCGATTCTTGCCAGGGAGAGATTACTTTGGAACACCAACCTCACTAATCTACCGCGTTCTCGACGATTCTTTTGCGGGAGTCTTTAGTACCACGATACGACAATTTGTAGACGTGACATCTGCAACCAACATCGGTCCCGTGGCTTTGACAGGTGCTAGTATCAGCACTCTGGTAACCCCTATAAACGATGCGCCGGTAACAAACGTCGCCAGCCAAGTGTTTAGCATCAATCAAGACGATTTATTCAGCTTCACCATTCCTTCAGGTTGGTTTAGTGACGTCGATGACGCCAGACTAAATTTTGGCCTTAGCTCGGCCGACGGCGCAGCCCCGCCTTCTTGGTTGTCTTTAAACCAAACAATAGGTCAACTTATCGGCACTCCCGCAAATGAGGATGTTGGAGGGTATGATTTGGTTCTTCGCGCCACGGACGCTGCTGGTTTATTTACCACGCTTTCCATTCAGGTGTTGGTGATCAACTTAAACGATGCACCTACCAACATCGAGCTAATTGGCAATTCAGTAAGAGAAAATGAACCTGGAGTATTTATCGGTACCTTGTTTGTAACGGACAGGGACAGCAGTGACCAATTTACTTGGCAGGTCCTGGATCAGCGGTTTGCGATCGTTGGTAACCTGCTTTCTCTGGCCCCAGGCGTCCGACTCGACCACGAGGCTGGGACGCAGGTTGATATTCAAATTCGAGTCACAGATAGCGGTACGCCGCCTCTTTCGTTGACTCTGACTAAAACGATCAACGTACTCGACGTCAATGAGTTTGCTCCTGCATTTCTACCAACCCAGTTCAGTGTGAGCGAATCAGCAGTCGGTGGTAGTCAAATCGGCTTTCTCGCGGCGAACGATGGCGACCGAAGCAATGCCGTCAGCTTTCGAATTACAGGAGCAGCCCAGAGCCTCTTCGCGGTTGATAGGAATACAGGCCGCGTTTCGCTCCTCCCGGGAGCATCGCTCGACTATGAAACGATTGCATCCTTTCAATTCTTTGTCGAGGCAAGCGACAATGGTCTTCCTGCCCTGACGACTACCTCGTCGGTCAACATCAATGTGATCGACGAGAACGAGTTCGAGCCACGCTTAACGACTCACTCCATTTCGCTATCCGAACGCCAGGCTCCTGGAGTTGTATTTGCCAGGGTATCGGCATCGGATGGCGACGTACGTCAGTCGATTCAATTCTCGTTGCTGAACACCGAGACGCGATTTGCAATTAACCCGACCACCGGCGAGCTTTCGCTTACCCGCTCAGGCCTGTTCGATTTTGAAACGAAACCAATCGATTCGATTGTTATCGTTACAACAGACTCGGGCACGCCGCAGTTCAGGACCGAAGCGACTGTGACTATTTTGGTTCAAGATGCGAACGACCCGCCGACTGCAGCGACAGTTGCCAACCCCAACCTCCTGTCCAATATCGCGGCCCTAAGTTTGGGGAGGCTTTCGATTGCGGACCAGGACGCCAGTCAGCGGTATACCGTAGTTTCTGGTGATGATCGCTTTACGATTGTGGACGACAATCTGGTTCTCGCGTCCGGTCGGGCAATCGGCGACGTTGACCCACTGCAATTCTCCGTTCCAATTGTCGTTACGGAAATCGGAGCCAACTCGAATTCTTATAACCTAAATGTTCCCATCAATCGCATTCCCAACCAAAGCCCATGGCAAAATCGATTAAGCCGTTTTGATGTCAATCGGATAGACGGTGTTAATCCGCTGGATGTGTTGGCCCTGGTCAATGCGTTGAATGCAAACGATTTTCCTCGGCTTCCTTTCCCAAGACCTGCTAGCACTCTTGGCTTGCCAGACTACGACGTCGATGGTGATGGCACACTAAATCCGCTTGATGTGCTCGCGATTGTAAATTTCCTCAACGGAGCAGGAAACGGAGAGGGGGAAGCGAAACCAAATGCGATTTCCTCCGATCCCGTTCGGGTTGCATTGGATGACGCAACGTGGCTAGCAGCTTACACACAGATCGAAGAAGAACGCGTTGTTCTGCGCCGTCGTAAGGGCTAGTGCAAGCGAGATTCAAGCGACTCGACGATAGTCTGTTTGACTCATATTGTCGCCGTCCATCGGCAGAGTGCCGTCATCCGACTTGAGCATCCTAGACATGATGAATCGCGCAGCGGTATTGCTGGCCCCCGGCTTTGCAAACTGGGCAGCCAAAGCCATTAAGTTTCGACGTTGTTCCAGTCTGTATTCGGAGTCTTCGAGCAGCCTGGACATTTCTGCTGTCACATCTTCAATGGCCTTCAAGGCCGATTTGGAGTTGAGTTTTCCGTGGGACAGAAACTCGGGCAATACTTGTTTGTCCGCAATCAAGTTTGGCAAAGACATTCTCTTGCACTTCACAAGCAGTTTAGCCATCGCATACGTGGTTTGACTCAAATGGTACATGACAGCCGCAGGCTTGCCTCTCGCCATGAGTTCGAGAGATACGGATCCGCTTTTCATGAGCGAACAATCGCTCAATTCTATGATTTCACTCGTCTTGCCCGCGAAGATATGGATCGGCAACTTTGCATCGGACGCCTTCAATTGCGAACGGCACCACAAAGCGTGCGAGTCCTTGATCGCAGCGACTAAAAACTGGGTCTTGGGATGCTTGGCCGCGAGCTTGCGAATAATCTCCAACTGAAGCGGCCAGATGTTGTGAACCTCATGGTCCCTAGAACCTGGCAACACTGCGACCTGCAGCGTTCGGTTGTCTCGCCATTTA
>JANMNR010000278.1:0-1752 GCA_031368325.1 Pirellula sp. | reverse complement strand
AATGAACTATTCTACACTTGGAGTGAATTGTGAGTCGATTGGACGAAAGAGCAAACGACTTTGGACTAATTGTTCGAGAGATTCTGAAGCAATTCGCGCAGCTGCATGACGCGGCCGCTTGCGGTCCGCAGTCCAATCTTGGGCATCAGGATCTTCGTGTTGTGGAGCATCTGGGAGAGTCCGGGGCTCAGATGATGCGTTCCCTCGCCGAGCATTTGGGTGTTGCGGTCAATTCGATAACGAGCCTCGTCGACAATCTGGAGCAGAAAGGTTTGGCGCATCGAACGAGATCAGAAATCGATCGCAGGGTGATCCATGTTGAGCTGACCGAGGACGGCAAAAAGGCCTACGACGCAGCTTCCAAGGCCAAGTTCCTTTTTCACCGAGCGCTTCTGTCTGCTCTCACGGAAGACGAACAGCAAATCCTGCTGGTTCTATTTCGAAAGATATCGCGAGAGGGTTCAAAGCAAGTGGAGATGTTCCCTGCCAGTCCAAGTTTCCACACTCGAGTCTCCTCATAGACCTTTAAGATAAACCATGCCAAACCATCTTTTGGAACCCGAAATCCAAGCGGCGTCACGCGATCAAGCGAGCGTTACGTCGCCAGAAGTCGCTCACAGTCTGACTGCATCGGGCGACCTGAGTCCCCAATTCGTTCGTCGTCCGACGTTCGTTCGTTGGATTGTTGGAATTATCATTCTGATGCTTGCCTTCGGCTTGGGATGGAGGATGGCAAACAATCGAGCTCACGATCTGGACCGCCTTACTTTGCCCGAGTCATCCAGCAACAGTAGCCGAGATCAAGTTGTGGTTACTGTGTCACCCATCGAGCGCCGTATGATTCAACGCTATGTAGAAGCCGTCGGCACACTTCATGGCTTCGAGGAGGTAACCCTGAGTTCTAAGCAAGAAGGCCGTGTACAGAAGATTTACCACGACCTTTCGAGTGTTGTTCAACCAGGTGAACAACTGCTGGAATTGGATCCTACCGATGCCAAACTCGCATATGATCAAGCGGAGCGGAATGTTCAAACCGAACTAGCCAAAGGCGGCTTCTCGAAAGTGCCCGCCGAATCCGATGACCTCAGCAAATTGCCGATTGTTGTTTCAGCCCGATTGCGATACGAACAAGCTAAATCGCGATTGCAGCGTATGATGCAGCTCAAGTCCTCGAACTCAGTCTCCGCTGAGGAGTTTGACCAGACAAAATCGGAAGTTTTGGTGCTGGAGTCGGATTGGCAAAATCAGCTACTGATTGCTAAATCTGCCGCTGCCACTGTCAGGCTGCGCAACGCGGAGTTGGCGATTGCAAATCAACGTTTGCGAGATGTAGTGATCTACGCTCCTTTGCCATCCAACTCAAGCGACGAAACCTATTCCATATCCGAACGATTGGTCTCCGAGGGAACATTCGTAAAACAAGGTACCGAGGTCTTTCGACTAGTGCTTGGCCGAACCCTCAAACTAAAGCTTTATGTCCCGGAATCGAACAGCGGAGATTTGGTCGTCGGGCAGACCGTTGAGGTTCTTGCAAGATCAACGTCCAAGCCAACAATCGGTTCCGTCGCTCGAATTAGTCCTGCGATTGACCGTGCCACTCGAACTTTCATAGTGGAAGTGGATGTGCCAAACGATGCGGGGCTACTTAAGCCAGGTGGCTTCGCCAAGGCAAGAATCTTAATCAGCAAGGACGAGAATGCGACCACAATTGCGTTAGCCGGCCTCTACTCATTCGCAGGTATCCATAAACTC
>JANMNR010000277.1:0-11740 GCA_031368325.1 Pirellula sp. | reverse complement strand
GCAATTTGGCCGGTGCCGCGAGCTTTGACGCTGACGATACGCGTCAGGTAATTCATGGATTGGGCGAGAACGGCAATGCCAGGTTCGATGATGATTCGTGGACCTTGTGTGCCCCATTTTTTGCGTGCATATTTGCCAATGGTGGCGGCGAGTTGCTGCGGATCGTCGATGGGGTATGGTAGTTGGAGGGCAATCTCCGGTGGGGCAACGCTCCCGACGCCTCCGCCGATATCAAGATAGGTGGGATCGATGTCGAGCAAGCTGGCGACATGCGTTAGGTGGTCGAGGCGGTCGCAATACGACTGAGCGTCGCGACGGGAGGAATGGTGTGTGTGAAAGCCAACCACTTCAACCGTTTTCTGCTTTAGAAGTTGCCGGACTTCGGCGAGGGCGGATGGGTCTTCGAAATGGACACCAAAACGACTGATATTGCCGTTTTTGAGAGTGGCGGCGGCCCGAAGGCCTATCCGAAATGGTTGGGCTAAAGTGCCGATGGTGGTAGCGAAGCCCAATTCTTCGACCGAGTCCAGGTTGAGGTCGATGGCGTTTTGGTAGCAATAACTAAGATCTTCGCGGGACTTTACCGGGCCGTTAAATAGTAGGTCGGATGACTTCGCGCCATTCTGTTGCGCTAGGGAAAGTTCATGTCGAGAAACAACTTCAAGTCGGTAGCCGTGGGCTAGTACTAGGCTGAGGATGTGTGCGAGGTAGTTGGTTTTAACCGAATATGTAACTTCGGAGTTGGGGTATTGAAGAGCGAGGCCGTCGCGCAGCGTCTCCATGGCGCGCAGAATTCCATGAGCGTCGAGCAAATAGAGTGGAGTACCGTACTCATCTGCGAGATCGCTGAGTTCGGCGGAGGACATTAACATGAAAAACTCTACGGGACAGCGGGCTGTGTTAGACACACAACTGTAGCTTATCTACTAGGTTTGGCTTGGGAAATTGGACAAAAGCGACATGTTTTTTGTGGAGAGTTGTTTCAAGCAGCTCTCGGTTTGCCCAAAAAAAATTCTGATCCTCCTTAAACCTTCACAATGGCCTTCGAGCAGGATTTGGGCCGGCCGTTTGCGCGTCCTGGCATTTCAAAATTGCACCCCGGATGTGGGAACAGCGTGTTCCAAAAAATCATCATCTGTTGAGAAGCGATGCAAAACCAAAACGTTTTTGGTCGCGAAAAAGCAACGTGGAGTCTCGCCCTAGAACACCGTTCCAGAGGCACGCGATTTCGAGTACATCGCAAAAACGGGCGATTTTGTACATAAACAGCCATTTACGGGCATCCAGGCGGTTTCGCAGCGGAGGCTCGACCTGACTATGTGCAGCAAGAGGCATGACTTATGCATGGCAAAGGGAAGGATAACAAACCGCAAGCTCGACTCCCTACGCATTGGTTCCGGTGCCTGTATATGCAAGAAATCCTGCTTCACCGAAAAATTCCTCATAACCCGGATTTCCTTCTTTTTTTATTTGTTTAATGTTGGTCTAACTACAATCGTTCGCACACGACTTTGAGATGACAGCCATGGACTTTGTAATGTTGAAAACCACAAAAAAACAAACTTCGAGTGTCAGACAGAGCTTAGCCAAGGTGTACGCACCCTTTCGTTTTTTAAATGTGGCATCCCTGCATGTTTTGATTTTTGTAGCGGTTTATTGGATCGCCTTTCTATTGCGGTTTGACTTCAACGTACCGACAGAATTCTGGAAGGTATTCCTCGCAACGTTACCTTTGGTCCTGGTTGTGAAAGTCCCGTTGTTCTTTGTCACGAGTCACTTCCATAGTTGGTCGCGACACATTTCGTTTTCCGATTTGGTATCGCTTCTTGGAACTGCAACTTTTTGCTTGGTTGGCCTGAGCGTTGTCAACCAGCTAACAACGGTTAACTTTATACCGCGGGCAGTTCTGTTGCTCGATTGCGCAGGTACCATTTTGGTATTGGGCTGCTTGCGATCGAGTTGGCGTATCTTGCATGAGCATGCTTGGCCGATCGTCAACAAGCCTCAACGTCGACGCGCACTGTTGGTTGGGGCAGAGCTGTCGGACAAAATCTTTGCACAGAGAATTCAATCTCATGCGAGTTTCCCATACAAGATTTGTGGCTTCCTAGACCGTGACCTTGAGCAACGCGGTCGGTTCATCGGTGGCATTCCTGTCTTGGGTTCGCTCGCCAACCTGGTAAGCGTTTCTAGACGTCAACGCGCCAGTGACGTGATCATTGTTGCAGGGTGCCTTACCGGAAAGGAGCTCCGCGAACTAATGGAAGTCTGCGAAAATGCCGGTTTGAACTTGAAGATTATCCCACCGCTTTCGCAACTACTCGACGGCAGTAGGCACATCCCCGTCAAGCCGATTGAAATTTCTGATTTGCTGCGTCGCGATCCGGTAAAGCTGGATGTTTCTGCGTTGAAAAAACTGTTCGAGGGTACCACTGTTTTTGTGACGGGCGCCGGGGGCAGCATCGGCTCCGAGATCTGTCGACAATTGCTCGCTTTCCCTTTGGATACTTTGGTGCTTGTTGAACGCTCCGAGCCAGCGCTGTACACCATTGATATGGAGCTTCGCAATGCGAAAAATTCCTGTCGAATTGTGAATGCTTTGGGTGACGTGACTGATGAGGGACGCATGCGAAGTCTGCTTGAGAAGTATCGACCAGATGTCATCCTGCATGTTGCCGCACACAAACACGTACCCATGCTGGAAATGCATCCCGGCGAAGCTGTAAAGAACAATGTTTTTGGCACAGCACAAATGGCTGACCTAGCCGATGAATTCTCTGTTAGCAACTTCGTCTACATCTCGACGGACAAGGTAGTGAACCCCTCGAGCATCATGGGAGTTTCCAAGCATATTGCAGAGGATTACGTGCATGCTATGTCATGCGAATCGAAAACGAAGTTTGTCGTTGTGCGTTTTGGAAACGTATTGGGTTCAGCTGGTAGCGTGGTACCATTTTTTCAGAAGCAAATCCGTCGAGGTGGCCCGTTGACGGTGACGCATCCCGACATGAAAAGATTCTTTATGGCGATTAGCGAAGCGTCGCAGTTGGTCCTGCAAGCAGCATCCATGGGCCGTGGCGGCGAGATCTTTGTTCTCGACATGGGTGAGCAGATCAAAATCGTCGACCTTGCAAAGGACCTGATCCGACTATCCGGACTGCCAAGCGATGCCATTGAGATCGTCTTCACAGGTATTCGACCAGGGGAAAAGCTCTACGAAGAGCTCTACTTTGATGACGAACTACGATTCCCAACAGGGCATCCTAAATTGCACTCAGCACATCACCGTCCCATCGAACTAGGTGAGCTTCGCAAGACGCTCAATGAACTCCGAGGCTTAGTTAATGGCGAACCGCATATTCTACTCGCCCGGCTTAAGGAACTGGTTCCAGAATTCAGCGTTCCGGATTATGCGTCCAACGGTAACTACTTTGCCAAGTCAACTGACCTGTTAAACGACGTGGATGATTACCAAGAAGTTGGAGGCCGAGCATGAGCTTAGACAAGAATACCGAAACATCATCGCGAATCTACCTCTCGCCACCGCACATGTCACCCAACGAGCGAGGTCTGCTCCTCGACGCATTCGATTCCAACTGGATCGCTCCGCTAGGGCCGCACGTGGAGGCCTTTGAGCGAGAATTCGCCGAAAAGGTTGGCGTTAAGTACGCAGTAGCTTTAGCCAGTGGAACATCCGCCCTGCACCTTGCACTGCTCATCCTCGGAATTGAACCAGGGGACGATGTGGCAACGTCAACCCTGACTTTCGTTGCGACGGCGAATGCGATCCACTATGTTGGAGCCAACCCCGTATTTATTGACAGCCAAACCAGCAGTTGGAATCTCGATCCCGAGCTGTTGGCCGTGGAATTGCGCGAGGCCAAGCTTCGTGGACGCCCGATCAAAGCAGTGCTGGCAGTGGACATTCTCGGACAGTGTGCCGATTACGATGCAATCAAGGACTTGTGCGACCAATATCAGATTCCGTTGATCGAGGATGCAGCTGAATCCTTGGGAGCAACATACAAGGGGAAACCTGCCGGTGGTTTTGGCGACATCGGCTGCTTCTCGTTTAATGGCAACAAGATCATCACGACGAGTTCCGGGGGAATGCTTGTCACGTCCAACAAAGAGTGGGCTGATCGGGCCCGATTTCTGGCAACCCAAGCACGCGATCCGTTCCCGCACTATGAGCATTCGGTGATTGGATTTAACTATCGAATGAGTAATTTGTTGGCAGCAGTGGGGCGTGGTCAGCTAAGTGTTTTGGACGAACGCGTGCATCAACGCCGAGAGAACTACCGCTTCTATCAGCAAGAGATTGGCGGTCTACCCGGCATCGCGCTAGCGCCGGAACTGCCTGCTGGGCGATCGACGCATTGGTTGAGTTGTATCACGGTGGACCCCATTCAATTTGGGGCTACTCGCGAGGATATACGCTTGGCATTGGAACGCGAAAACATTGAGTCGCGGCCCGTTTGGAAACCAATGCACATGCAACCCGCATACGCCCATTGCCGAGCCAGAGGCGGTGCCGTTGCCGAGGAACTCTTTGAAAATGGATTGTGTTTGCCAAGCGGATCGAGTCTGACCGTTGGCGACTTAAAACGAGTCGTGGCGGTCATCCACTCCGTCTTCGGACGTAGGACTGCAACGCCTGAATTCAATTTGCTCAATATGCCATCTGAGAACGCTGTATCGACTGGGAGCTGCTCATGAGCCATTCGCGATCTTCAACTTCATGGGATTACTATCGCGTTTTGTACCGATACAAGGTCAGGGCCGTTGCGGTCATGATCTTCGCGGTCGCGTTGGGCTTTACTTGGCTCGCTTACGCGCCTCGCATTTATGAGTCGGAGGCTAAGTTGTTCGTGCGAGTCGGGTGGGAGAATGCAGGACTGGATCCAACGGTCAACAAGGGAGATGCGGTCGGAGTGGATATCACGCGAGAAACGGAGATAACCAATATGCTCGAACATCTTCGCTGCCGCCCTATGCTTGAAAAAACGATGGATCTTGTGGTGCCACCATCGACCAACGACACTCCTGAGACCCGAGAGCGAGCATTCGCGAGCTTCAAGAGTCGGCTTTCAATCACGTCACCCAAGCAGTCGATGGTCATCCGAATTGGAGCCAAAGGTGACACTCCAGAACAAGCACACAAAACCGTATCAGTGCTAACAAGTCTCTACATGGACGATCATCTACTCTTGAGTCGCCCGTCAGGGTCCTTCGAGTTCTTGACTCAGCACTCCAATCGCCTACGAGAAGAATTTGAGGCAGCCCAGAAGGAGTTACGCGATGCGAAAAACAGAGGTGATCTTGCCTCAATTCAAGGACGACGAACGGCATTGGAAAGCCAAATCAACCTGTTAGAGACACGAATCAATGAAGTGACAGCTGCGCTCTCTGCCGCCGAAGCAAAAATGCTAACGCTCAGGACCTCGATGGACTCGCTCCCCGAGCCATTGTTGAAGCAAATGATGGCAGGTTCGCCAAACGACGGACTGGCTGCGATGCGCGACAAACTATTTGAACTTCAGGTTCAGCAAGAAGAAATCCGTTCGAAATATCAAGCCTCCCATCCACGGTACATCGCGGTGCAAGCACAAGTCGATGAAATCGCATCCGTACTAAAGCGAGAGGACCCTGACCGCGAAAAGATCATTCAGGCCATTTGCGCTTCCGACAATTCCAGTCAAGCTGGCTTGGCAGCCCAGAAACAGAGTCTGCAATCCCAATTGGTGGATTTACGAAAAGAGCTGATCGTGCTGAACGAAGACGAGATGCATGTATCCAAGTGCGAGATGAACGTGCGTCATCTCGAGGCCCAGTATGTAGGTTATGCAAAGAAAACCGAAGACGCCCGAATCGATAGTGCCCTACTCAAAGACAAAATATCAAACGTGCACTTGATTCAACCCGCATCGCTGTCGGTGCTCCCAGTAGGTCCGCAAAAGGCGAATACACTTTTGCTTTTCCTGATTTGCGGCATCGTCGCTGGCGTGGCCGCTGCTTTGCTTTCTGATCAATGGGACCGCCGTAATGATACCTCCGCGGTGCAACTTGCTCGTAGTCGACCGAGGAGTACAAGTACTCCCGCATGGCTTGACTCCAAGGTGACTGCTGGCGGAATTTCTGGCAGATAAACAACGCCATTGCAATGGGTTCACTTCCGATACCACGGATAAGATCCAATTTGTATCATGCGTCACGTCAAAGGTACGAACATGGAAAGGGCTAGAATATGACAGTTAGTTGCCAGAACGCAGCCCTTAACAGTCAAGACAAATCGATCGTTATTAGTTTTGCGTCCGGGGTTTACTGGTCCCTCGTCGGTGCCGTCTTATCTCGCGGATTGACGCTGGTGGCAACGGTACTCGCCGCACGCACTCTCGGGGCTGCTGGTTTTGGTGAACTCGGCATGATCCAGAATACGCAGGGGTTGTTTGGCGTCCTCGCGGGGGCGGGCCTTGGGCTAGCTGCGACCAAGTTCGTGGCGGAGTACCGCTCCGTCGATGCGATGCAAGCGAGCCGCTGTATTCTGCTAACAATGCTTGTCAGTCTGATCGCTGGGCTTTTCGGCGTGCTGATCATGTTCGTTTACGCTGGCCAGTTAGCAGCGTCCGTCATGAGTGCTCCGCACCTTGTTACCGAATTGCAGGTTGCCACGGGTTTGATTTTGTTCGGCGCAATCAATGGAGTGCAATCGGGAGCACTTGCTGGACTAGGGGACTTTCGTGCTGTCGCGAGAATCAACATTTTACGCGGCGTGTGCCTTTTTTTCGCGCTCTTGATCGGTGTCCGGTCCGCCGGAGTGATGGGAGGCGTGATCGGTCTTGTGGTGACGGAGTTTCTGGCCGTCTGCTTCAGTCAGGTCGCACTCGCAAAGGCTTTTCCAAAGCGCTGGGTGGACGCCTTTTCCGGCCATGATGTTTTCTCAGAAGTAGCTGCCATGTTGCGGTTCAGCGGTCTGGCCATTTCCGCAAGCTTAGCGACCACACTAGCCTTCTGGTATGTCAACGTCTTGCTCGTCAATGAAAGAGACGGTTACGTAGCGCTTGGGGTCTTTAATGCGGCAGATCGATGGCGGCAGTTGCTGTTGTTCCTGCCTGCCACATTCTCACAGCTCTTGTTGTCGATGCTGAGTAACATGCATGGCAAAAAAGAGGCAGATGGATTTCGCAAGCTCTTCCTAGTCAGCTTATGGGCTAACGTCGCGGTTGTGGCACTGCCTACCGTGTGCCTAATTCTGTTTGCCTCGCAGGCCATGAATTTGTTCGGTACAGAGTATCGAGAGGGATCAATGACACTGATCATTCTTTCGGGGTCGACGTTGGCAGTTGTACTGAATAACATGTTGGGCCAAGTTTTGATTAGCAAGGGTGCGATGGGCTGGCGTTTCGCGATGGACATCTTGCTTAGCTGCGTCCTTTCGTTGGTGGCGTGGCTCCTCGTTCCGATATGGCGTGAGCAAGGGCTGGCGCTAGCTTACTTGATTTCTTACGGCGTGACCGCGGTGGCTTTAATCCCGCCTGCCATCTGGTACTCGAAAGACAGACAGGATTGAGCCTCAATGGATGAATCAGGCGAGAAATTGCGACTCACTCCACAGATCGCTTTGACCTGCACAAATGTCCTTGCTCTGATCACGTTTGCTTGTTCGCCACTTGCGCACGTATATCCTATGGCGATGATCGGCATCGTGGCATTCACTCTGGTTCAACTCTTTCTACCAGCGTGTTGGGTCAATTTAGAATCGCCTATATGCCCAGGTAATTTTGCCCAATTTTTTTTCTGGGTTCAGATCGTTTTGGTACCGGTCTTGATCGGCTATTTTGGTCCATCGCTAGGGACCTTGTCGCACCTACCTCCGGAAAACATGATCAACTTTGCGATCGGGCTACGCGTTTTGGGCTACGTTTCTTTCTGCCTCGCATATCAGATGTTTTCGTGGCCCATTCATGTGAATAAGCAAAATCGAACGACAGAAAATCTCAAACCGGTTTCTCGCGAAACGATTGCTATGATCGGGGTCTTTGCGGCCATAGGACTGATGGGTTGGTGGTTCCATTACGGCGGCATTGGTGGGTTTATCGCATACGTCGCATCGCCGGAGGAACAGCGATTGCGCGATGCGGAATCAACCACGATCACCGGTGCTCTCGGAAACATTCTTCGGCATTTTTTTGGGTTTTCAATCGTGTGGGCTTGGAGCGAATGGGTTCGGCGTCAGAACTGGGCACAGAGTTTCATGGTCATTTTATTGGGTACGGCCTGCGTTGTAGGCATGCTGCTGTTAGCAAACTTCAGTTACAACCGAGGAAACATGGTAATGCCGATCCTGGCACTGGCGGCAGCTTTTTCGCAACACGTTCGCCGTGTGTCATTCTCGGTAGTTGCATCAGCCGGCAGCCTATTGCTCTTGGTTGCCTTCGTCTTCGGTGAGTATCGATCTACATCCATGGAGATTTCTGAATTGTCCGTTAGCGAAGTCACGTCCTTCGGCGATCAGCAAGGAGTGGTGGACGAAATTCAAATCTATGGTGCTGGACCTCAATTGGCTGCATTCATTCTGGAGGGGGTTGAAAGCGAGTCTCAAACGCAGAAGAGAGGTACGCTTGTTTCATCTATCCTTTACCCAGTACCAATATTCGGAAAGCCTTTCCGGGAAACGAGCGGCGTCGTCCGCTTCAATCAGTTGATCTATGGTGATTCGGAGAACTTTGACCAAAACATACCGTACGATGCGGAACTTTACATGAATTTCCAAGCGGCCGGAGTCATCCTTGGCTATCTTTTGCTGGGTTTTACGGAAGCATTCCTGCAGCGACGATTTTTTTTTGCTCGACAACCAATTGCGAGCTATGCTTGGCTAACAATAGGGATATGGACCGTATTTCCGGCCAGCCTGCCGGTGCTGAGCCAGATATGCGTCTTTTCTTTTTGGCCGATCTACTTGTACGCGTTTTATAGAGCGAATTTCGAAACTGAACAAAACGAGAGTGATACTGTATCGCTATGAAAATAGGTCTGGTGGGGGGCATCTTCGGTCGGGACGCGGCGATGCGTTCGAAGCATGTTGTCACGCCAGAAACAGTCCTGCTGGATGGTTTTCAGAAAGCGGGTGTGGATGTTCAGGCCCTAGGGCACGCGCAGTTCGAGCCCTCAGATGATTATGACATCGTTCACGTGCATCACTTTGGCAAGGCCGCACTCAAAATGGCCGCGTCGAATTCCCGGTCGCGATTCGTATTCACGGGTCACAATGGGCTGATCGTTACGGGGTATGAACGTAGTTGGGCACGTCGTCGAACTTTCCAATACGTTGTCGACAAGTGCGATGCATTTGTGGCTCTGTCGCAAGCGGAGACTCAATTCTTCGAAAACCACGGCGCCTCTGGTAAAGTTCACTGCATTCCGAACGGTATTCCGTCTGAAATCTTTCGCGTGAACACAGGTTCGGGCAACGCGATCCAAAAACGGACTGACAAGGACCGATTCGATATTCTTTATGTCGGACAATTGATCGATTGGAAGGGAGTTAATTTCCTTCTGCAGGCACTTCAACAAGTTCGGCTTCGCCACAACGCACACTTGCGTCTCGTATATCACAATGCGGAGCGCGAGCGAGAATACAAACAAATGGTTCAGGAACTTGGGATCGCGCAAGCCGTTGAGTTCGTTGGCATTCTCGGACCTACGGAACTAGCGAGAGAGTACTACGTAGCTGATTTACTGGTCTTACCTAGTTTCGCAGATTGCTTGCCAAGCGTTGTCACTGAGTCGCTACTGTCTGGCACACCGGTTGTGGCTGGAGGCGTTTGCGGCGTCCCCGAGCAACTGGATAAGTATGGGCTTGCGATTCCGCCCGGAGATGTTCCCGCACTTGTCGCGGCCATCGAAATAATGATCCGCGATCAACCGCATTACCACGCACTCGCTTCGGAAATGCGAGACTATGCGGAGAACAAGTATAAACCGACAACGATGGTCGAGGGCCACCTCGCTTTGTATCGCCAACTCCTGGCTGAGTCGAAAACAAATTCAAAAAGAAAAGCAGACTGGATTGATCCACTCGTTCGATTGGGGATCACAGCGTATTGGTCGCGTGGTCGTCAGACCAAAAAAGTGCAAGCGACATGATCATCAATCATATTAGCGTTAGCACACTGCCCGTCCTGTATCGGTTTGGCGGCGCTATCGAACGCCGCATCATGGAGACCGCAAACGAGCAGGCTAGGCGAGGACATGACGTGCATGTTTACTCTGTCGGAGATCAAACGGAAACGCGCTCGGTGGACGGCGTCAACTATCATTTCATTAAGTGCCGATCAAAACTACCATTGAAACATGTCGAGTTTCAATATCGGATCGCTAGGGATCTGAAACTCAGACCGAAAGGTGGTGTGCTTCATTTTCACAGCCAGCCCGAGGGTGCGCTGATGTGCTCCTCGGTGTCGGCCAAGAAGATCCTGCAATACGACTTTTACTTCTTTCGTGGTGGCCCAAAGTCGCCTCTCTATCCGCTGTACAAGCGAATACTTAGACGCTTTGATTTGTTGCTTCCCTGTTCCGAGTTCTGCATGAGGGAATCTCAAAGCTTTTGGAAATTGCCGACCGATAAACTAAAAGTGCTCCACAATGGCGTCAATGTTACTCAGTTTCAGCCTGATCCCGACGCCGCAAAACGTGAACGACAAACGCTGGGTATTGATAAGCGTGTGATCCTCTACGTGGGCCGCGTGTGCGAGCAAAAGGGGAGCGATGTCCTCCTCGAAGCAATGAAGACGCTCAACGAACGGCGGCAAGACTGCCAGTTGGTCATTGCTGGGCCTATTGGGCAATTCGGATTGAAAGAAGATCCTGATCGCTGGCAGGAACGCATCGAGAAGGTTGGCGGCATCTATCTTGGTGCCGTGGCTGAGGACCGACTCGCAGACATCTACAACCTCGCCGATGTTTTCGTCATGCCTACTCGCATTTACGAGATGTTTGGCATGGCCGCCGTTGAGGCACAAGCGTGCGGCAAACCGGTTGTTGCGAGCGACTGCGGTGGTTTGAGAGAAGTTGTTCCGGACGATTGCGGGGCGCGATTCCCAGTGGGCGATGCAACCCAATTGGCAAATGAAATTGAGACACTTGTGGACGATCCAACGCGTTACGCTTATTGTGCAGCAAATGCACGAAAGAACGCGGCGAAATATGACTGGAAAAACATCTGCGATGCGCTTGATATACTGTATACATCCTAGTGCCATTTCAAGTGAACGTGGGTTTCAACCCGCCCCCGTTTGCTGTACAGTCTGGTTGCGAATTGAGAGTGGGCTGTGAACGACTGCGGCATGATCTCCATTGGCATCCCTTTTCTCAACGCGCGACGAACCCTCGCTGACTCGGTGCGCTCGGTTTTTGCGCAGCCATCTCGAAGTGCTTGGGTTTGCCGTCGTTGTCTAGGAACGTGGCATTCATCGCTTTGCTGTATTTCGTGCCGAGGTAGAACACATGGCCGATTTCAATCCCACGCTCGATAGCGAGCGGGCCTTTGCCGTCTGGAGATGGATCGCCTTCTACGACGTTGCGGATGTCAGCAATGGCATCAGGCTCAGGCAGATCGCGACCCCAATTCACGCCTGTGAAGTGGGCGTCGGCCGCATTGGCGCCACAGATGAAGTCGGTCATCTGCGCAACGGTTCGATCAACCACCAGTGTCACCGGCTTGAGCGTGCCCACCGGGCCG
>JANMNR010000264.1:0-1730 GCA_031368325.1 Pirellula sp. | reverse complement strand
CCCCAAGCAATCCAGTTCCAACCCGAATAACAGGCTGCCGATGATCCCCGAACAAGCCGGAGCAGCACCGAACGCCCCGCGATTCGTTTCCAGGCGTGCGTTTCTCCAGTCCGCTCGTAGATCAATGGCAATTGGGATCGGAATGTTTGCAGCTCCCTGCGCCCTGTTTCAGAGCGGATGTAGCCAGCAAGCGAATAGCACTAAAAACGATGTTGCGGATTTGATTATCGGTCAGCGAGGGCTATCGGACGGGCGATTTCAAAAGCCAAGAGCGATTGCGATCGATTCAGAGGACATGATTTACGTGGTCGACAAAACCGGTCGAATTCAAAAATTTGATGACACAGGCAAATTCATTTTGGGGTGGCGGACGCCCGCCATCGAATCTGGGAAGCCAACTGGGCTCAGCATCGATACGGACGGAGCCGTTATGGTGGCTGATACGCACTACTATCGATTTTTATTTTACACGCCCACTGGCGAACTGATCAACGAACGGACCATTGGCGGAGCAAACGGACCGGATCCAGGGCAGTTTGCGTTTGTGACGGACATTGTCAGGACTGCGGGGGGAGAACACTATTGCGGTGAATACGGCGAGTTTGATCGAATCCACAAATACACTGCCAGCGGTGAGTATGTGGATCGAATGGGAGAGCATGGCGAAGGACCGTTGCAATTCAGCCGACCGCAGAGCCTCGCCATGGATGAGCAAGGGTTCCTGTGGGTAGCTGACTCATGCAATCATCGAATCCAAGTTATCGATTGGCGAGAATCAAAACCACGATCTGTTGCAATTCTTGGAAAGCAAGGGGCAGGGCCTGGCGAATTTCAGTATCCATATGGAATGATCCTGACGAAAAACGGGACGATGTTGGTGAGCGAATTTGGTAACCATCGTGTCCAGCAATTGGAACGCGATGGCAAGCCGATTGCTAGTTGGGGACGAGCGGGCAGTCAGCCTGGCGAGCTAACCCAACCTTGGTCCGCCGCTGTCGATTCGAAGAACCGATACTATGTGGTGGATTCGGGCAATAACCGCGTTCAACGCTTTCACTTTTGAATTGACGACCAAGGGGACTATGTTTCAAACCGTTTACGTTGGGAAATTGCTCGGCATCAAAGTCTATATTCATTGGACTTTTTGGTTGCTCGCTGTTTATGTCGGCCTGACCAATATCAGGCTTGGCTTAGGAACTGCAGCGTCGGCCATCGGATTCGTGTTTGCGGTATTCGGCTGCGTGTTTTTGCATGAGATGGGGCATGCGATTGCGGGAAAATGGTTTCGAATCCCGACGGTGGATATCACGTTGTATCCGATCGGCGGAGCGGCGCGCATGGGTGACTTTGCTAGGGCACCCTTTGCTGAGCTCATCATTGCCTTGGCTGGTCCTGCGGTAAACTTTGTGATCGCATCGGTTTTGTTTGTAGGCCTTTCGATTCGAGCCAGTCTCGATCAGATCACATTAGATGGGGTCGGAGAGATTGGACCTTGGGAACAGCTCTTTCTGGCAAACATCGTTCTAGCTGTTTTCAATATGCTGCCAGCATTTCCGATGGACGGTGGTCGTGTATTGAGGAGCGGACTTGCAATGTCTATGCCATTTGATAGTGCCACTCGTTATGCGGCTCGAGTTGGGCAATTCTTTGGAGTCGTAATGCTCCTCGTAGGTTCCGTCTGGAATTGGACACTCGCTTTTATTGGCCTCATGGTCTTTGTCGTTTGCACC
>JANMNR010000243.1:0-3124 GCA_031368325.1 Pirellula sp. | reverse complement strand
TTACGATTTGGTGGTTGATCCCGAAGAGCTAAACAATTTAGCTGCTTTGCCAGAACATGCAGCGTATCTAACGCGAATTCGCGAGATGGCAAAAACCGAACTCGTTCGTACCGACGCCAAGTTCGTGGATGTGTTGCCCAAAACAATGGCTGAACGATCATTGCAAGGTCGCTAAGGCACCTTTTTACATCCGGTGGGGCAGCACTGTTCTCGAGGCGACCGTCCCCCTCAAGACAAATTCGGATATCGAATTGAATGGCGACCCGTCCTGAGCCGACTGGCTCGCTTGGATGGAGTTGATGGCTTAGGACTTCATCCGGAATCTGGTCCTCGACAACAGCTCGTGGATTCTCGCGCTAGCGACTTGTAGGATACCGAACGATGGGCCGCAGCGAAGTCTGTGTTTTACTAACACACGGTAGTCGCCGTCTTTGGCTAACGAAGGTTGGGATTCAGGAAAGCCTCGCACGGAGTATAATACAACGAGGTCGATTTCGAGTCGAACCGAGAAAAGAAGTAGCTTTAGTCAAGACGAAGAGTAGCAGTTAGGTAGAGGGAATGAAAAAAGGTAATGCCAAGAAACAACTTCCGATAAAAGATGCAGCCGGCATTTATCGGTGGCAGAGTCCATTCTTTCTGCTTGGGGTGGCAGTGTTGGGGGCTGCAACCATCATCGGCATTGTCGTTCTGCTCACACCGCTGAACGGGCCGGATGTTGAGATTGACTTGGAACCGAGACTTGGGCTAGAGCAAACAGATCCATCCAGTGCGGGGGCATCGCCATCTGAGACATCGGTTCAAGCTTGGTGGAAAATACCGGTGGAACCTGAGGCAGTACAGATGGAGTCGCTCAAGGTAGAGATGCTTAATCAAGCCAAGCTATTAGAGGAACAGTATCCAAAGAACGCAAAAGCTCTGGAACTCTGCGCATCCGTCTATTTCGACTTGAATCAACTTGAGGCCGCGGATCGTCTTTGGAAAGCCTGCCTGGCCTTGAATCCGCCGACGGCCGAATACTATTTGAGCTACGCGGAATTCTTGTCGGCGAACGAAAGGCCTGAGGAAGCGATTCGCGTGCTTGAGGGAGCCCATTCTCAAAAGATTGAAACTGCCGGATCGTATTTGCAACTTGCCAAAGCATATGAAGGGACCGGCGACTTATCCAAAGCCGCCGAGCTAGCCACTGAGGTCACGAAACGGTTCCCCGAATTCGGCGAAAGTTGGTTTCTGGCCGGTAGAGTCCTAAATCAACTCGGAAAGCATACCGATTCTGAAGCATGTCTCCGTCGAGCCATGGAGTTAAAACATTCAGGACTTGAGGTTCTACCAGTCCTGATTTCCGTTGTCGCGAGACAAGGCAGACGAGATCAAGCAAATGAACTACGAGAACAACTTAATCTACTGGAAAAACCGGTGGTCATCGAAAATGCTCAGCAGCAGGCATTTCAGGCAAAGTTTGAAAGCTCCTTGAGAGATAGGGCAGCCAGACTTTTCTTTCTTTCATCGACCATAAACCGAGACGCCTGGAATATCAGCGCAGTGGGTCCGCTGGTTCAACGCAGCCTAGAACTCAAACCCTACGATTCGTCGGCGTTGGTGTTATTAGCTGAACAGTATGTCGCGGAGAACCGCGTCGGCGAAGCGATTGAGGTGTACAAAAGATTGATTGACATTCAGCCGGAAAACATAGTTCACTTTACAAACCTGGCCGGATTGGCGTTTCGCCAGCGTGATCTTGAATTGGCTGAATCGACGCTGGCAACAGGCACGCAAAAGCATCCAGACAACGACATTTTAAAGATCGCATTGGCTAAAACATTGATCAGTCAACGAAGGCCGCTGGAAGCTCGCTCGCTCATGAAGAGTGTCCTTACGAAAGGGCAAAACGCGGAAGCGTACATGGTGCTGGGAGCCTCCTATCAGCTTACTGGCGACACGAATGAATCGAAAGCGGCATTTGAACGAGCACAGCAGTTTGCACCAAACCAAAGGATTCCAAAGTGACTTGTCACCTGAGCATGCTCTGCGTTGTTTTGTCTCTAGCCCTTCGTGAAGATCCGCCTAGTGTCATTTCGTTTGGCGATGCCACTGAAAAATCTCAAATCGCTTTTCGGTACGAAAACGGCGGTACTGATCAGTACTATTTGGTTGAAATCGTCGGGGCTGGAGTCTGCTTGTTCGATGCAGATGGGGATGGATTGATAGATGTATACATGGTCAATGGTGCTGCTCTACCCGGTAGGGCTTTCGATGCCCCCCCATCAGATCACTTCTTCCTGAATCGAGGGGGCCTGAAGTTTCATGATCAAACAGAATCGTCTGGGCTAAAGGAACATAACTACGGTGTTGGAGCTACCGCGGCCGATTTTGATAACGATGGTTTCGTCGATCTATACATTAGCAACTTCGGCCCGAAGGTATTGATGCACAACAATGGTGATGGCACATTCTCAAATATCACTGAGGTGGCTGGCGTGGCTGATGGGGACAAGTTTGGAGCGGGAGTCACCTTTCTGGATATCGATAATGACGGCAATCTAGATCTATTTGTTGGCAATTATCTCGACTTCGATTTCAAGCGACATGATGAACTGGCACCAAAGTCTATCCCTTATCCTCCTGGACCTCGCGACTTTCGCCCGACACCGGATTCGCTTTTCTACAATAATGGGGACGGCACTTTTTCGGATATTAGCGATTCATCGGGTGTTCGCAAAGCAATAGGCCCGAGCATGGGCGTGGTGGCCGCAGATTTTGACAAGGATGGAGACGTCGATATTTTTGTCGGATGCGACGGCGAGCCCAATCTCTATTATCAAAACGATGGCACTGGTAAGTTCACCGAAGAAGCATTGCTGGTTGGTGTCGCAACGGATCTACGAGGTCGAGCCAATGGCAGCATGGGAGTGGACACTGCGGATATCAATGGCGACGGGCTCTTGGATCTTGCGGTGACGAATTACATGGATCAGCTGATGGAAGTTTTCCGCAATTCATCGCCGGGCGGATTCTTTGATGATGTGTCATCTTCGATGAAGTTTGGCAAGGACGTTAAACCGCACGTAAATTGGGGGGTTGGGTTGATTGACTTTGATTTCGACGGAGATACAGATGCGTACATTTG
>JANMNR010000189.1:0-9086 GCA_031368325.1 Pirellula sp. | reverse complement strand
GATGGCGCCGTCTATGAGGCTTCCTGAGCCTATGCCCACCGGTACCTTGCCTTCCGCTTTGAGGGTAGCCAGTTCCTGTTCGGTTTCCATGTAGTCGGCACCCATGACAATGCTGTTCTTGATGGTAACACCCTCACCGATAACGCAGCGCAGACCGATAACGCTATTCTCGATCACTGTTCCCTTGCCGATCCGGCAACCGTCGGCCAACAAAGAGCCCGTAATCGTCGCACCGTCCACGACCGACGGAGGCAGGAAGCGAGCTCGCGAATAAACTGGGCGATCCGCAGAAAAAAGATCAAAGGGAGGAGTGTTCTTGGTGAGCGACAAATTGGCATCGTAGAAGGCTCGGATCGTACCGATGTCCTCCCAGTAGTCGTCGAACAAATGGACCTGTACTTTTCTAGAGCGGATTGCAGCTGGAAAGACTTCTTTGCCGAAGTCGCTGTAGTTGGTTTTATTGAGGATGTCGAACAGGAGTTCTTTGTTGAAGATGTATAGACCCATACTTGCCAAGCAATCGCGGCCTTGAGAGGGAATACCGCGAGCGTCGATCCAAGAGGGGCTAGTAGAAACCATATTAATTTCTTCCTCCGTTTTTGGCTTCTCGAGGAAACCGGTAACGCGACCGGTATCATCGCAACGCATAACACCCAACGCATGGGCTGCGGAACGATGGACGGGGATAGCGGCGATGGTAACATCGGCGTTGGCATCGATATGGGTCTCGAGCATCTTAGCGTAGTCCATGTGATAGAGCTGATCACCGCTCAAGATTAGGACATACTTGCAATCGTTCTGGTCAAAGTAACGTAGATTCTTGCGAACAGCGTCAGCGGTTCCTTCGTACCATTCGGTTCCCCCCTCCATCGTTTGTTGGGCAGCCAAGAGCTCGACGAACCCACCGTTGAAATTGTCGAAGCGGTAAGTCTGGCGAATATGTTGGTGGAGAGAAACGCTCAAAAACTGCGTAACAACATAAATTCGATTTATGCCGCTGTGAAGGCAGTTGCTGATAGGGATATCGATAAGCCTATACTTACCGGCGAGGGGGACAGCTGGCTTGGCGCGAATTTTGGTGAGAGGGAATAGTCGAGTACCACGACCACCACCTAGGATCAAAGAAATCACCTGGCGCATATCATTGAGCATCGAAATCACTTAACCTTTCAACGAAAATCAAAGAGAGAGTCCATCATCGCAAGTCCGTATTTTCACTAGAATACTCTAAACCGCATAAGCCGGACAGTTTAGCGAAAGAAGAACGAAGCCATGAATGGACGCGAATTCGAGAAAACAAAGAAATTAACCAGGGATTTGGTCGTTTTCCCCTCGGTGAGCGACGTTAGCAACGAGGCGGTCAGCCAATTCGTAGCGGACCAATTGGCCGCCATGAGTTTTGAGGTTGAATGGCATCAATATCAGGACGGCAAAGGGCAGTCGAAAGTAAGTCTGGTTGGCAAGCGAGGTCCAGGAGAGGGTGGCGTGGCCTACCTCGCCCACACCGACGTGGTGCCAGCCGAGGATTGGTCATTGGATTTTTGCGGCCCCTTTGAAGGCGAAGAAAAAGATGACAGACTCTATGGACGCGGGACTTGTGACATGAAAGGGTCATTAGCATGTGCCCTTCAAGCTGTGAACGGTATCGAGGAGTCGTCACAAAAAAGTCCCATCTACTTCGTCGTAACCAGTGACGAGGAAGTAGGAATGTTGGGTGCACAGCTCGTCAACTCGAAGTCCCAATACTTTCAAGAGATGGTCAACGGAGATACGTTGGGTATCGTTGGCGAACCAACCAAGCTAGGAGTATTCCACGCGCACAAGGGTGGGCAGCGTCTAGTGATTAGAGCTAGAGGGCGAAGCGCCCACACAAGTACCAACGAAGGAATCAACGCCAACTACCAACTGATCCCAGCCTTGCCAGAACTTTTGGCGATTCGAGTGGAGAGTGAAGCCAACCCAAAGTACAGAAACACAGATTTTGATCCACCAACGCTGTCATGGAACATGACTATTATCAACGAGCCGGAGGCGGTAAACGTAACGACATCGCTGGCGGAGGTGCACGTGTTTTTGCGAACCATGCCAGGGGTCGATCACCTACCCCTGCTAGAAGCTATAAAGAACCTATGCGGCAAGCATAAATTAGAAATGGATATACGGGACGCTGTGGACCCGTGGCAAGTGCCTAAAGACTCCCAATGGATCCAAGAGATGTTGGCCCTAGTCGGTCAGCGAGAATCGCATAGTGTGTGTTTTGCGACCGACGCAGGCATACTTCAACGCTTGACGCGAATGCTGATTTGCGGCCCAGGAGACATCCAACAAGCACATCGAAGCGACGAGTGGATTAGTTTTGAGCAGCTACAAAAAGGAGTCGAAGTGTTTCGACGAGCCTTTCATCAAATGTCCTGTTCATAAAAGCACCGCGACAGGATAAAAGGATGTCCAAGGAAACAACCAACTTGCCACAGCTAACGACAGTTCCGCTGGTTGGCGTAGCGGTGAATGCTGCGTTGGCATTGCTCAAGATACTCACCGGCGTGTTCGGCAATTCGTATGCGTTGATTGCGGACGGCATTGAATCGACTTCCGATATAGTTACTTCCTTGGTTGTTTGGGGCGGATTGCGAGTTGCCATTACACCGGCAGACGAAAAGCATCCCTATGGCTACGGCAAGGCCGAGGCGTTGGCGGGGATCGTGGCCGCTATGGCTTTGCTGGGAGCAGCGGTGATCATAGCGGTTCAGAGTGTTCGCGAGATTCTGACGCCACACCATTTACCGCATTGGTCGACCTTGATCGTATTGATTCTAGTGGTACTGATCAAAGAAAGTCTGGCACGGTGGGTTGGCAAGATAGGAACGGAAGCGGAAAGCAGTTCGCTGCAGGCGGACGCTTGGCATCATCGTTCCGACGCAATGACGTCGGTAGCAGCATTTTTTGGGATTACTATCGGTTTGGTCGGAGGACCCGGCTATGAACCAGCGGATGATTGGGCGGCTCTCGTAGCATGTTTGATTATAGCGTTTAGCAGTTTTAGACTATTGAGAATGGCGGTAAAGGATCTGCTTGACGCGGCACCGCCAAAACACTTCGAACAAAAGGTGCGACAACTAGCACTAGGGGTTGAAGGGGTAGAAGCCATCGAGAAATGTCGCATCAGGAAAAGCGGAACCGCGTACTTCGTCGAGATACATGTTGAGGTGGATGGCAACGCGACCGTACAACAGGGTCACGATATCGGCGGTCATGTTCGAAGCGTGCTGCGAGAATCGGCTCTTCGAATCGCAGATGCATTTGTACATATCGAGCCATACTCGATTTCAGCCAACCAACGGGAAAGTCCGATTTAGGACCCTAAGGCGAGCGGCCGATATAGATTTACCTGCTGTACGACGGACATCCTTGTCCGTCGTTTGTTTCGGCGGACTTGGAAGTCCGTCTTACGGTAAGAATTCATCTGCTACGCATCTAACTCGTTAGGACACCACCATCCATGCGGACGATTCGGTCTGCGGATTGAGCCGCTTTGGGATCATGTGTCACGAATAAGACTGACCCGCCGTTTTGCGAAAATCGCCTTAGCTCTTGCAAAACAGTCTCGGCATTGGATTCATCCAAGCTGCCACTGGGCTCGTCAGCCAACAACAACTTAGGCTGATTTAACAACGCTCGGGCTATGCAGCAACGTTGACGTTCACCCATGCTCAATTGCGATGGGTAGTGTGTTTTTCGATTCGTCAAACCGAACTGCTCGAGCAATCGCTCAACTCTCGAACTCGAAGCGCGATCAGGCGGGCTGATGCCGAGCGAGGCCGCTTGTACGTTTTCGAATACGTTCAAGTACGGGACCAAATGAAACTGCTGAAAAATAAAACCGACATGCTTGGCGCGAAAAGCAGCGCGCACGTTTCCTGGCATTGCATAGGGTGCTTTTCCACAAAGCGAGACGCTTCCAGAATCCGGCTCAAGCATCGTTCCGGTGGTTAGCAAAAGCGTTGACTTGCCGCATCCACTTGGACCCTGAACGGCTACAAACTCACCTTCGTCCAAGCGCAAAGAAACATTGGAAAGCGCTTGGACCTGCGTGGCGCTGTTTGAGTAAGTTTTATTCAGGCCATCGAGACAGAGCAGCATCGCGTTCAATCTCCTTGTAAAACGACTGCAGCATCTTGCCTAATCGCTTGGTAGGCAGCCAACCAACTCGCGACAACGGTCAGCAGCACCATCAAGATCGGTACCCAAATCGCCGTCCAAGTCAACGAAGCAGAACTCCAGGTGTCCGTCACAGACAAAATGCGGTTCCTACCCAGCCCTTGCACGAGGAAGATTCCAATCCCAGCCGCCACGCCGACCGCACCACCCAAGCCACCGATGAGTATCGCTTTACCCAGAAAGGCTCCCAAGATGCTGCTGGATCCAAGCCCCAACGCTCGCATCAATCCGATCTCGGACTTGCGTTGACGAAAATTGTGAAAGGCGAGTGCCGCAACAATACAGCATGTGAGCACGAGAACGGTTGGTTGCAGAATATTGTTTAGCATTTGCTGCTGGTTTAAGAGTGTGGTTCTTTCGTCGTGGATACGTTTCAGCGTAGCATTTCCTTCGCTCTTCGCCATCGCCAAGGACTCTTCCGCAGCCCGTTTGGATTCCGTCCGAGCTTCAGCTCGAGTGAGGGCTTGGCTGTACCGTTCGATGACTTGAGTGCCGGGTAAAATACCGGCTATCTCGTTTCGAACCTCCGAGATGCGATCGCCAGAACACTCGCATTCGAGCGCTAGAATCGCATGAATCAAATTTTGCATCCCCAACATCTCCTGCGCCGCAGCAAGATCGATCCAGACTGACATATCGTCGATGGAGCCGCGTTCCGGTTGAATCTTCGAAACGGTGAACTCGCGACCTTGTAAAGTTACCTTCTGTCCCAATTCGAGCTTCAGTCTTTGCTGAACTGCCGAACCCAAAACGACTTGTCCAGGCGCCACGGCGTCTAGTAGCGGTTGTTTGAGTGCACGGTGCATGATGGGAATCTCACCGCGCGTTCCGTTTAGGACGATATCGAGCTCGTATTCCGACCATCGGATCCGTTTGGTAACGCTTGGCAACAGGTGGTTGACGGAGACGATGTCGGAGTTGGCGAGTTTTTCCGCATAACTGTAGGGCATGGTTTCCGTTACGGTGGAATCCATATGCAGCTTGGCGAAATCGACCCCTTTGGGCAAGATCAAGATGTTGAACCCGAGTGTCAGCATTTGCTTCCGAACCGTGTCTTGCAGTTTCGCCCCGGCGGCGGCCACTTGTTTCTCGTGTTCTCGAATGGAGCTTTCGGTCAGTTCCTGTTGCTCTTTCAGGATCTTCTGGGTCATGAGCTGCTCAAGGCGTAGTAACGCTTCGGAACCAAAAATCATGGCGGCTGCGGCGGCAACCGCAAAAGTGGCCAACGCAAAACTCCATCTGCGAAATTGGATTTCGCGGAACACGAGCCCTAACATCGTCAATGGAGTTGTGGAGTTGGTCTGCATTGTTTTCATCTAAGGTGATTACTTCAATCCCTTCACGAGCATCCACCCCACGGTAATGGCGCCAACGATGGCAGTCAATCCAATCAACGTCATCCACACGAACGACTGGGGCTTTGGCAATGCAGGCTGACTGGTGCGAACTTCGCTCGTCGCCTGTGAGTCCTGTAGCGTTGCATCCAACGATTCGGGGATAGACAGACTCTCACGAATCGGAACCTGCTTTTCTGTATGGTCCGCTAGTAGGGTCGTTGACGCGGTTCCCCTCGACTGTTTTGCAAATGCCCCCAGGCTTGTCAATGGAATATCTTCGCCCTTCTTGGGTGATGTGATTTGGACGTGATCATCCCAGGGGAACGACATCAGCAAGTCAACGCCAGGGTTGTCGGTCTTGACGGTGCATTGGCATGCCCCGGTCAGGAATCGACTTGCCTCCTCAATGGTCGAGGCTGCAATCCCATCACCCAATAATCCGTACAAAACACGACCTCGGCCAAAAACAGGGAACGCCATCGGGGTGCCGTTTTCAAACTCTTCGAGCAGATCGGATTCGGTAGCCAGCAGCATCGAGATGAACGCCGATTCGGATGGATCGGTTCTTGAAAGTCGGTGCGCTGAGAATTGGATCTTGAGTTCTTCAGGTCGCTTGGACAAGTCCTTAAGGTCAGCTTCGTCGATGACTGGCAACTTGATGACGCTTTCCAGTCTTCGCAGTTCTGATTCCAACTTGGCGAATTTGGCATCGTCCACAGCAGCCACACCCGATGCAAGAAAGACCCACGAGACGGAGTCTTGGTCGACGAGTCCATGGCATATCCGATCGCGTACAGGACTGCGCAGCAACTTTGCGACCGCCTCCGGTGTGAAGGGCGCATCCCAAACATACTGCCTTAATCCGGGTGTCCTTTTAGTCGGCTCAACGACCAACCACACCGTTTGAGTAGCATTGGACTTGTCGGCAATCGACTTAAGCTCGTCTGTAGTCCATTGCTTACCATCGCTGACCACCACTCGAATATTGGCACTCGTACTTGATTTCTCAAGCGCCTCGAGGAGGGACTTTTGGCTCGGGCCCAAAGGAGACGATGCAATGATGTGGACGATGAAATGCTCCGGTCGCCAATGCTCCAGCGCATAACGGAACACAGGAATGGAACAGCATAGCGAAATGGAAGCCATGCAAACGACGAAAACAAACGTCAAGCAAAAACGAAGTATGCTTCGAGTTGCAACGTATCCGATTCGACTCGCTAGCGGGTCGGACGTATTTGGTCTGTTTCGTGGTTTCATCTGGAGTGTCTGCTATTCGTTTATCTTCGTTATCTCTACACCGGACAGGATAGGAAGTCCCGATTGTGGCTTGAAGTTCAATTCAAGCACATCGGCCAACATCACTCGATCTAACGTTCGAACAAGCTCATTCGCTTTGGCTGGGTCGAGTTCTACGTCCAACATCGATGGATCTCCGTTGACCGAGACCGAGAAACGGCGAGTGGACATCCCGACACTCTTGGGTAGACCAAAGGTTAGCTTGACTCGGTAGGGACTTTTTGGAGCGTTGACATCCGGCTCGATCCGAACCTCATCCGCATCGACAAAGAGCTGTGCAGCCCCTTCTTTTCCCGCGTAGGCTGTTGCCACGCGCTTGCCCCTACCTCGAATAATCAAGGCGATAGCATTGCCCGGTTTCCAGTCAGGATGACGAACTACTTCTTGAATCAAGGAAGCCAAGTTTGGGGTCCGCTGCATTTCGCCTGCTTCCTGTGCTTTTGTCCAGGGAGCTGGTTTCCAAGCAACGCTTTGCTTAGTTCGAACACGAGACGAGATGTTTCGTTTCGTGTTCTCGAACGCCAACGCTGAGCCGACCCATTCAGCAAAAATCTCCAGCTCCGTAGCTTCGTCGTTGACAGCGTGTGCAGTGAACTGAATCGAGGCGGCCCGGATCTCGCTCGCGGCCGCAATGTTGATTCGATCGAATCGAAGGCCAACGATTTGTTCCGATTTATCGACGACCATTTCCAGATCGCTGCTCGTTGTATTGATCGATCCGTCGGCTTCTTCCTCCGCATCATCGTTAGCCTCGACGATTGGAACGCCTGTTTTGAGTTTATAGGGACTCGCAGGTTTTAAGCCGACTCGCAACTGCGAAAGTCCTTGGACACCCGAAGCTGAAATCCACGGGGTTCGCGCACCCGTCATGGTTGCAGGGTAATCCTGAAAGGTTGTGTAGTCACCCCGAATCGCAATATCGAAGCTCGGCGAATCCCCAGCCACGACCGGGAACTCAAGCCATGAGACACCGCTGGCGTCACGTCGATCGCCGGGCGCTCCCAGGTTGATGCCAAGTTGTTGGACGCGATCCGATTTTTGCTGAACGACTGCTGCGTTGTCGATAGTCCATGTATCGAGCTCAGGCATATGCACCAATCCGATGGAACTCTGATTCTGATATGAGCAGCTGCAAGTACGGGTCATGTCGGGCGCGTTCAAAATCCCGTTCGCGGCAACGAGATTTGAGGTGCATCCAGAACGGAAGCCACCCAAATTGCCGGTGCCGCTCTCCGTATTGAGATCGTAGTAAGCCGCTGCACCGGAGCGAAACGTCAAGAAGTTCTCACAAGCCGATATGGTGTTGCAACCATAGGCTCGTGTGATCTTCCACGGTTGGATTCGTCCAGAAACAGGATTCTTGATCATCTTCTGTGAACCATCTCGCAGATAGAATGCCCCTGCCGATTCGCTGTAGGCATTGGCGTTCGTTATGATCAAATCATTATGCAAGATACAAGGCCCAGAATAGACCAACGAAGCCTTGGACCATTCGACGGTACCCGTCGTCGCGTTGTAGACCGTCATACCCTGACCGACTTCGGTGGCCAGACGGTCGCTGGCTGAAGCACCCGCTTGCAACAGCATGTCATGCGAGGCGGAGTACCCCAACCATGTTCCAAAGATTCCTTCGTTCGTCTCCCAATTTTTGGCCCCCGTTCGGACGTCGAAGGCGAGAATCCGATAAGTCTTTGGCGGCTCGCGGCCTCGACGTTTGAGAAGATCCTCGACCGTCTTTGGGTTGCGATCCAATGCGTAGACTTTTTCGTTACCGGCGACAACGCCATTGTGCCAAAAACTGTGCAAAGCATCCACTTGCCAAAGCTGCTGGCCTGTGTGTCGATTAAATCCGACCAGCGACATGCTTGCCGCTCGATCCAAGCTCTTGGTGCCAAAACCAGCTTTGCCCTTGGCCAATTTGGCGTCCTCTTCGTCCGACTTGAGATCGAGTCGCGATCGGTACTTGGCATATCCTACGCCGCCGATCAGAACATCTTCGTAGATACCGATGTATCCCCATTCCTGAGGCTCGTCTTTGTTCTTTTGCGGCAATGCAATTTCGCGAACGAGCTCACCCGTGGCGGGGTTCAGAACATTGCATTTGTTCCCCTCGACGATGTAGATCGCATCTTCGGTAACAACGAAATTTGTGCCTCGACCGTTGGCACCGGGGATGTGCACTTGGTTGTACGCTGGATCCAGTGGCGTGTCCTGGAATGTGGAGTCAAAGTAGAC
>JANMNR010000287.1:0-19777 GCA_031368325.1 Pirellula sp. | reverse complement strand
GCAAACACCATTTCTGTAACGAAAAGTACTTGCGAGAATTTTCCCAGGGCTTCAAAGCTGGCTACATGGAAGTAGCCGACGGTGGAACAGGTTGCACGCCTGCGACACCACCAAGGGAGTATTGGGGCTGGAAGTATCAGTCTTGCGAAGGCCAAGCTCGCGTTGCAGCTTGGTACGCAGGCTTCCCGCATGGCGCTCGGGCCGCAGAGGAAGATGGAATTGGGAACTGGACCCAAATACAAACGTCCTCCTCCATTCAACAACAGTATGCTCAACACGGAATGCTCAATCCGTCGAGCAGCGGAATGTACCCTATAGCCCAGTCAGCCATTCCCAATGGTCGCCCTCAGGCAGTCGCTCCCCAGGGCATGCCAACCGAGTCCTACTTGAATACTGAAGGCTACCCGATTTCGATCGAAGCTGGCCCGGTAGAAATCATAAACTCGCCATCGTACATCAATCAATAATCATCGCCAACAAGACTCGGCTAGGCATCAGCTTAGCCAAGTATATAACCAAACTGCAATTATCTAGTATCCACGCCGTCTGGCGAACGAGGTAACTAACATGTCTATGGAACGGAATCCTATGACGCTCGTCGAAACCAAGAAGAATGGGAGTCGCGTACTGACTCGCCTGTTAAAGTCGTTTTCACTGGCGAGCTTGATGGCTGCGGGTGCAATGAACGTTGGTTGCACATCGTTGACCCAGCCTCTTGCGGGGATTCCGGTCCGACGGTTGCCGCCGCAGTTCTTGGCCCAATCGAAAAGTAATCTTGTTCCTTTGGATCCATCAAGATTGTCGCAGGAACCACCGCGTCAATACCTGTTGGACGAAGGTGACATCTTGGGCATCTACATCGAGGGCGTGTTACCTTACACTCCAACCGACAAGCCGCCCGAGCCGCCTCCAGTAAACTTCCCTCCAATTGGCAGCACGCTAGACCCCTCCCTTGGTTATCCAGTAGTGATCCAAGAGAATGGCACGATTTCGCTGCCATCCATTGACCCAATCAGAGTTAGAGGGATGACGGTAGAGCAGGTCACAGACCTGATTCGAAAAGAGTATTTGAAGGCAAATATCTTCTCGAGTGAAGCCAAATTGCATCCCATTGTGACAATGCTCAAGGAACGCCAATACAACGTAGTGGTCGTGAGACAGGACGTAGGGTCACAGCAGCAGCAACAGAATCAGATGATGGCACAACAAGGTGGTGTCCGTGGTTCCTATCTCCGCGGCTCGGACCAGAGTGCAGCCGGAAGCATGATCAAACTGGACGCGTACAAGAACGACGTTCTACACGCTCTAATGGCCTCGGGTGGACTACCGGGCATCAACGCCAAGAACGAAGTAAAAATCTTGCGTGCCGGCAAAGCGAATCAAAAGAGGCGGGACGAATTTATTCAGCAATTCTACGCCCAGTACTACCAAAACTCCGATCCATGCGGTTGTCCACCACCCTTACCCGATGATCCAAGTGTACTCAAAATACCAATGCGATTGCCCGTCGGTGTGATCCCATCGTTCCAGCCCGAAGATATCATCCTCAACGAAGGTGACGTAGTTTATATCGAATCTCGTGAAGCAGAGGTCTTCTACACTGGAGGATTGCTCCCAGGAGGCGAGTTCCTTGTCCCTCGAGACTACGATCTGGATGTCCTCGGTGCGATGGGCTTGGCTGGACAGGGTGTCGGAAGCAGAACACAGGGTGGCGGCGGCGGTGGTTTCGGCATTCAGCAGTACACCATCCCTCCGGGCGACCTATTCATTCTCCGAAAGACACCTTGCAACGGTCAGATCACGATTCAAGTCGACTTGGTCGCAGCCGCTCAAGATCCGCGAGAAAGACCGCTCGTACAGGCTGGCGACACCCTCATCCTGAGGTACAAGCCACGCGAAGAAGCAGTCAACTTTGGAATGTTTGCCTTCTTCACATACGGGATTACCCAGCTGTTCCAGGGAAGTCGATAAGGCTTAGGATAAAGTATTCGGCCAAACCAAAAAAGGGCTTCCGAAATCGGGAGCCCTTTTTCGTTTCTACTTCGGAGCATTCCATTTCGCCCAGTCTCAACGGTCTTGGGTTATAATCGGGGTCTGCGTTATTGATGATTTGAGCCAAGCAAACTCACCCCTCCTGGTAATTCTATGCAATCCGATACTCCACATCGTTTCTTGGTGATTGCTTCTCTACTTCTGCACTGGTCTACAGGCGCTGCTGCGAGCGAACCGATCTCTTCAGCGAACAAAGTCGATTTCAAAACCGATATTCGGCCTATTCTTTCGAATCGCTGTTTTTTCTGCCACGGTCCCGATGAAGGGCATGTCGAGTCTGGCTTGAGATTGCACGAGTACGATCTGGCTACCTCCCCGGCGGATTCTGGTGCAAAAGCGATCGTCCCTGGCAACATCACCGAATCCGAGCTGATTCGGCGGATTGCCTCCAACGACGAGTCCGAACGCATGCCGCCGCCCCACGTCGGGGCCAAATTGACTGAACGCGAAATCGAGCTCTTTAAGTCCTGGGTCGCCTCTGGGGCAAAGTTCTCCAAACATTGGTCCTTCGACCAAATCCAAACGCCGAAGCTTGAAACCGCCACTAGTGGCATCTCCCTCCCCGGTTGGAGCTTCTCCCCAATCGATGCGTTCGTTCTTAAAAAACTGACGGAACGCAAATGGACGCCAACTCCCGAAGCAGAGCGGCACACGCTGTTGCGTCGACTTTCTCTCGACTTGACTGGCCTACCTCCAACTCTCGAACAACAAACGGCATTCCAATCCAACACGAGCGATGAAGCATACGAACAGTTGGTGGATGACCTTTTGGCTTCACCTGCTTTCGGAGAACACTGGGGACGTAAGTGGCTCGATCTCGCACGCTATGCAGACTCAGCAGGCTACGCTGACGATCCTCCGCGAACCATTTGGGCCTATCGCGACTGGGTGATCAAGGCCATTAATGATGGCATGCCATTTAACCAGTTCACTATCGAACAACTAGCCGGCGATCTCCTGCCTAACCCCACCGATGACCAACTTGTAGCCACAGCGTTTCATCGCAACACATTAACCAACAATGAGGGTGGAACCAATGACGAAGAATTCCGAAACGTGGCTATCGTTGATCGAGTCAACACAACCATGGCCGTCTGGATGGGTGTCACCATGGCTTGCGCTCAATGCCACAGCCATAAGTTTGACCCGATTACCCAGGCCGAGTACTTCCAAGTGTTTGCCATTCTAAACCAAACCAAAGACGCAGATCGCACGGACGAAAGCCCTACCCTTCAATGGTTCACAAATGAACAACGTCGTGACCAAGAAGCGAAGCAAAAGGAACTTTCCAAAGTGGAGTTGGCACTGACGACGCCAGACGATTCCCTCCTTCCCGAACAAGCTTCATGGGAAGACGCTCTGAGAGAACCCATCCATTGGCAACCCGCAAAACCGAAGTCCGCCAACGCTAAATCCAAGTCCCCAATTGCAATCTTGGACAATGGCAATCTCAAAGTGGACGCCATCGCAGATAAGGACACGTACTCGATAGAATTTGCGGTTCCCAAAGAAACCGGCTTGGATTCTCTGACTGGCTTTCAAATCCAGAGCATTCCTGACCCCTCCTTGCCGAACGGCGGTGCAGCCATCGGCGACGGCAACTTCGTATTAACCAATGTTGCTGCCGCGTTGTTTTGTCTTGATGGCAAATCAACCAGTGGAAGATTCGTTCGGATCGATCTGCCCGGAGAAAACAAAATCCTATCCCTCGGCGAGGTGCAAGTGTTCGCCCGTGAAGAGGTTATTTCCAAGGGTGCCAAAGCAACACAAAGCAGTACCGACTTCGATGGCAAAGCAGAACGAGCTGTGGACGGAAACACATCAGGCAAGTATGCGGAAAACTCAACGACCCATTCCGCCATCAGCACCGACCCTTGGTGGGAAGTAGACCTGGGAAAAGAAGAGTCCATCGACAAAATTGCTGTCTGGAATCGTACCGATGCTGACCTAGGTAGTCGATTAGCCGGCGCGAAACTAACCATTCTTTCCGAAGACCGAAAAACACTTTGGGAAGCACTTATTGAAAAACCAAAACCGAGCAACACTTTTGAAATCCAGCCAATCATCCCGTTGCCGCTCGTAGTTGCTAATGCGGACTACGCACAAGATGGCTTTGTTCCAGCCAACGCTATCGATACTGACGCCAAGTCCGGTTGGGCCGTTGGTGGTGCAATCGATCAGCCGCACCAGCTCAGCATTGCATTCGATTCAAATAAACTGAAAAAGTTAACGTCGACCAGCGGCTTCACTGGCGAAGTTTCGTTGCGTTTAACTCTGAAATTCGAATCGACCTACCGTCGGGCCTTGCTAGCAAGTTTCGCCGTCGGAATCACGACGGACAATCGAGCCGAACAAATGCTCAGCCTTCCTGAGCGCATTTCCAAGATTTTGACCTCGCGATCGGATTCACAGTCAATCGAGAATCGTGCTTTGTTGCATTTGCATTACGTTTCAAAGATTGCACCCAGTCGACAAGCGCTTCGAAGCGAACGTGACGCACTGGTCAAGAAACTCGCCGACATCAAACCAACAACTACGGTTCCAATTTTGAACGAATTGGCACCAGACAAACTTAGACCAACGCATATTCAGACACGCGGCAACTATAAAGTCAAAGGAGATCTAGTCGCGCCCGACGTCCCAAAGGCATTCCATGCTTGGAATCCAACCAGCTCCGACGGCACCACTCCTAGAATGGATCGCTTGGCCTTTGCTCGTTGGCTCATGCAACCCGACAACCCGCTGACAGCCCGTGTCATTGCAAACCGCTACTGGGAAACGTTGTTCGGCGTAGGTATCGTTCGTTCTAGCGAGGAATTTGGCTCACAAGGAGACTTGCCAAGTAACCCCGAGTTGCTTGACCATTTGGCTAACGACTTGATTCGGAGTGGTTGGGATACCAAACGGTTTATTCGCAACATTGTTCTTACCGCCGCCTATCGCCAACGGTCTTCCGTTTCGCCTACTCGCTACGAAGAAGACCCTGACAACGTCTTTGTATCACGCGGCCCACGCTTTCGAGTGACGGCAGAACAAGTTCGCGATATGGCGCTTGCCTCGGCCGGTCTGCTTTCGCAGCGACTCTATGGTCCACCTGCACGCCCTCCTCAGCCGGCACTCGGCTTGACTGCTGCATTCGGAGGAAAAACCGACTGGGACACAAGCAAAGGCGAAGATCGCTTTCGCCGTGGCCTTTACACACTATGGCGTCGTTCAAATCCTTACCCTTCGATGGCCACCTTCGATGCACCCAATCGCGAAGTGTGTGTTCTCAAACGCGACCGCACCAATACGCCCTTGCAAGCCCTCGTAACGCTGAACGACCCCGCATACGTCGAAGCTGCACAGGGCCTTGCCAGACGCATTGTGGTCTACGATTTGCCAACCGGATCGCTGACGGATCGAAGCGAACGAGTGTTCGAATTGGCCCTAACCAGACGCCCAAATCCTCGCGAATTGGAAGCGATCGCCAACCTTTATCGCGAAACTCGATCCGAACTTGCCAACAACATGGATCGCGCAAACAAGCTCGCGACTGACCCCATCGGCCCATTACCCTCAAACGCAGACGCTGTCGAACTGGCAACGTGGACAACCATTTGCAACGTCATATTAAACCTCGACGAATTTTTAATGACTCCATAATCGCCACGTGCCCCCAAGCCAACGGCGAGGGAGTTCCTCGTTTAACCCCGAGCCATCGGCGAGGGCGCATACCTGTAACCAATGCTCCAATCGAAGCAATTTACCGCATCCAACTATGAACCCAATCATCCAACAGCAACTCGCCCTGCGAACTCGCCGCTACTTCCTCGGCCAATCGTCAACAGGCCTCGGTGCTCTCGCGTTGTCCAATCTAATCGGTGGCTCCCCAGTCACCGCTTCAAGCGATTCGCTCGCTGCCAAAGTAACCCACTTCGCCCCAAAGGCGAAACGCGTCATCTACCTGCACATGACCGGTTCGCCTCCGAACCTGGATTTATTTGACTACAAACCTAAACTCATCGAACTCAATGGCCAAGATGCTCCTGACTCAGTCCTCAAAGGCAAGGAATTTGCCTTCACAACCGGCGTCCCAAAACTCCTTGGCACCTCGCACAAATTCATCGCGTCAGGCAAGTCTGGTGTGATGCTATCCGACTGCCTGCCGCATCTACAAGGTGTCGCCGACCATCTGTGCCTCGTCCACAGTATGCACACCGACCAATTCAATCACGCTCCCGCCGAACTTCTCGTCTATACCGGATCGCCACGCAGCGGTCGACCCTCGTTCGGCTCCTGGGTGTCCTATGGACTTGGTAGCGAAAACGAAAACTTACCCGCGTTCGTCGTGCTGATCAGTAGCGGTGTTCAACCTAACGGCGGGCGAAGCTCGTTTGGTAGCGGATTCTTGCCGAGCGTGTTTCAAGGCGTCCAGTGCCGCTCGCAAGGCGATCCGGTTTTGTTCGCCTCAGATCCAGCGGGTATGGACCGCACGTTGCGCCGCAAGACACTGGATACGCTCAGTCAACTCAATGCCATTCAAGCCGAAGAGCTCGGACATCCCGAAACTCAAACTCGCATTTCGCAATACGAACTCGCTTACCGTATGCAAACCAGCGTTCCCGAAGTCATGGATATCTCGAAAGAAACGCAAGAAACACTCGATAATTATGGCGCAAAAGTCGGTTCCGCCAGTCTTGCAAACAACTGCTTGCTCGCGCGCCGCCTAGTTGAGTCCGGTGTACGATTTGTGCAGCTCTTTGACTGGGGCTGGGATTTCCACGGAACTGGGCCAGCCGAAGATATTCGAGACGGCCTTACCAAAAAATGTGAAACCATGGACAGACCAGTCGCCGCTCTTATCAAGGACCTTGACCAACGAGGCCTGTTGCAGGACACACTTGTTATCTGGGGCGGTGAGTTCGGTCGCACCCCATTTCGAGAAGGCCGCACCGCAGTTGGTGCTCAACTTGGTCGCGATCACTATCCCGATTGCTTTACCATGTTCATGGCCGGCGGGGGAGCCAAAGGTGGCTTTGACTATGGTAGTACCGATGAACTCGGATTCTCGATCGTCGACAAGCCCGTGCATGTCCACGATTTGCAAGCGACTTGGCTTCATATGCTTGGGTTCGACCACACCAAGCTCACCTATCGTTTCCAAGGCCGGGACTATCGACTTACGGATGTCCACGGCAACGTTGTGACTGATCTAATTGCTTGAGATCATTGAGAATGGATCTTATTCACCTACACTGTCGCCCTTCGCTTTCGCGAAGAGAGCGAACAGTTGTAGAAGTTTACAGAACTAAACGCGGTTGATCTCGTAGCCTTTGCGCTGTTCCCTAGCAACAAACTTGGCCGCTTCCTCGTCGCCAATAATCTTCTCCGCCTTTGGATCCCATTTGATCACGCGGTTGAGTCGGGCAGCAATTGCGGAGAGATGGCAGGTTCCCATCGCTTGAACGTGCGTAAAGACGTCGCTCATCGGTAGCCCACCTTCACGAATGCAACGGAAGAAGTTGTTCTTGTGACCTTCGTGCTGTTTGCCTTTGTACAGTCGCTTGATGTCTTCGTCCGAATACGCGTCCTTGTCCCAATTCTCTTCAATCGGACGGCCCGAGATCTTTCCTCGGCTCACAAAAATACGTCCTTTGTCTCCCTCAAAGAGGATTCCGTTGGAAACCGATCTAGGCGTGTCTGCCTCAGCTTCTTTGTTTCCGCCACTTGTGACGTTGAGTGTCACTCCGCTCGCATACTTGCACTTCACAACGTAATCGTGCGCTGTGTTGTAGCGAAGATCGTTCGTTGCATATCCATGTTGGTAAGGGACCGGATGCTTAGCGTCGGTCCCGTCAATTTCGATTGGGCCGCTTCCTTCCTTGTCTTCGCCCAGTGCCCAAGTCGCAATGTCAACATGGTGAGCCCCCCAATCGGTAAACTTGCCGCCACTGTATTCATACCACCATCGGAATTGATAGTGGGACCGTTCCTTGATGTAATCGACCTTTGGCGCCTGGCCGAGCCACATGTCCCAATTCAGTGTTTCTGGTGCAGTTCCCTTTACAAAGTCTTCTTTGGCGACGTCGCCACCGCCGATGCTGCAGGTCACCGTGTGAATCTTGCCAAGCAAACCTTTTTGCACCATGTTTACCGCTCGCAAAAACAAGTTCTTTGCATCGCGTTGTTGGGTACCAACCGTAAAGACCTGATTTGGATACTTCTTGCAAGCGTTGCGAATAAGCTGATTTTCTTCTAGCGTTAGCGTTAACGGCTTTTGGCAGAAAACATGCTTACCAGCCTGCAACGCTTCAACTGCAATCTTCACGTGCCAGTGATCGCAAGTGACAATGCTGACAACATCGATGTCTTTACGATCGAGCACTTTGCGATAGTCTTCGTAGGCGGCCGCAGTGCCCTTGCCGATCTTCTCGTCATTCCTTGCTTTATCCAAGTGGACTTTATCGACATCACATACGGCAACAATATCACCAAAGCCATTGTGTCCATGTGCATCGCCAGTGCCCATACTGCCAACGCCTATGCAACCAATCGTCGGACGATCGTTCTTGGCCTGGTTGGCAAACGCTTTCTCCGTCCAGCTAAAGTAGGGAATCGACGCGCCTAACGCCGAAGTCGCTGCAGTGGTCTTCAGAAAGTTGCGCCGAGAAGGATTGGGTTGAGTCATAAGAGGATTCCAGGTGGGGGTAAAAACTAGCCGAAAATCAGACCCGCTCAATATAGCCGTTGAACAACTGGATTTCTACCAGCAAGCAGTTTTTCCAGGTTGGTACCCAGCTATCTCGCGAGCAAGTCTTTTCGTCGAGCAAATCGCTCTTTCAAATTCGAAACGACAGCCTCTGCCTCAGCGAAACGAGGCGAAGCTGACGCAAGATTGGCAATTTCATGCTGCAAACGATCGATCACGCCGACCAAGTCGTTATCCAAATCCAGAATTTGCTTTAGTTTAGCCTCATCAATTTGCGTGCTTTCAAACCAAGAAGAATAGCCTTCAACCGCTGACCGAATCTTCGACTGCACAGTCTCGATATGTGCGCGCAACTTTTCGCCTTGGTTTATTGCCGCGAAATTCGCTTGATCAACGAGCGGAGTCATGAAAGACTGCAGATCCCGCTTGCATTCCTGTAAACGATCAGCCAAGTACCGGCGAACTGCGGCATCATCATCTCGTCGCTTTTGCTCGGAGCGATAAGAACCAAAGCCGGGCACGAGCTTCGTCAGTTGATCCATGAACGACTCAGCCATTAGGAGATCCGGGTTTAAGCGTTTACGATGTCTCGCATCTTTGGCTCTAAATAAGTGACGGTGCTGCCCATGCTGGCAAGATTGCCGTACTCTCCCTCTGGAATTTGAACGCGATGCCGTTTTCGCAGTTCCATAACGATGTCCAAGAAGTCCATACTGTCCATCTCAAGCTGCTCTCGAAACGACTTGTCGTCGTCGATTGAGGATAGATCTTCGTCCGGTGCGATCTCACTCAGAATGTCCAAAATTTCTTCACGGATTTCCGCGGGTGTCATGGAATCCACAGCTCCTGGCCAACTTGAACAAGTCACAGCGAAATCGCCGAGAATGATTTCAATGATGGCCGAAAAAAGGGGGAAGGTGATAGGTCAAAATGGTACCCAGCTAAAACCGTCGAACGATCACGACAGAATTGATACCGAGCATCCCAAATGAGTTGTTCAGAATGTAATCGACGCGGGGCAGCTCCTGCGGTTGGTTAATAACCAAGCCTGGCAACGCACATTCTGGATCAAGATTGTCCACATTTATCGTGGCGTGGCAAACCCTGTCTTGAAACGCCGGCAAGTTTCCGGCTAATTCCAACGCCCCGGCGGCTCCCATTGCGTGACCAATGAAACTCTTGGTGTTGTTGAACCTAAGGGTCTCGCAGCCTTGGAAAACATTGCGTAAAGCTATGCACTCTTGGCTGTCGCCCGAACTGGTCCCTGTTGCATGGGTGCTGACAATATTGATCTGGTCTGGCGTCAATCCGCCGCGGTCTAACGCCATTTGCAGGCACTGCGCCTGACGTTCCGGATTGGGTAATACGAAATCGGTCGCGTCGGTATTTATCGCGTACGAGACGATTTCCGCGATAATATTCGCAGACCTCGCCTTTGCATCGGAAAGCCTTTCCAGGGTGTATAAACAAGCGCCCTCGGCAACAACGATACCGTTACGAGCTGTATCGAATGGCCGTGAAGCCTTCGTCGGGTCTTCGTGCGATGCCAATGCTCCCTGCGACTTAAAAGACGCGAAAATGCCGAAAGTATGGATGCTCTCCGACACCCCCCCAGCAATCGCCAAGTCGCATTCCTTGAGCCGCAGCATTTGAACGCCTTGAATTATTCCTGCATTGCCGGCAGCACAGGCAGCACCAATTGTGTAGTGCGGCCCCGTAATTCCCATATTGAGCGCAATCTCACCTGCTGGATTGTTGGCAACCGTTCGCGGATTATGGTGATGGGACCAATACGTTGTATCGTAGTCGTACGCCTTGATTGAATAAATCTCATTTTCGGTCTCGACGTTTCCGTGTTCGGTCACGCCGATGTAGATCCCGACACGCGATTTATCCACGTTCGGCCAATCCAACCCGCTTCGATTCACCGCTTCTGAAGCAGCCCAGATACCAACCGATCCCGCACGCGTCCCACGACGCATGTCGCGTTTGCTCTGGTATTTTGTGGTCTCAAACTCGCAAACACCTGCAAGCGTATCTCCAACATAACGAATGTTGTAATTTCGCACGCCACTCTTGCCCTCTAGCAGCGATTCGCGAAACATTTCTAAATTATGGCCGTTTGGCGAAGTCAACCCGATCCCCGTGATCACAACACGCTGATCGTCTGGCAATTGACTGGTTCGATCTACAGCAATCATTCAGCAACTCAAAATGGTGGAAGGCTCGGCCAACAGATTCTCCCACCGAAACTATCCTCTACTCCGAATATTTGCAAGCGCTCCCAAAAACTCGACAGGCCGCTGCTAACTTTGGCCGCATCAAAATCGCAATCAGCCAGGTCCAAAGAAAACCCTTATTTGCAATTCGATTTCCTATATCGCTCTGCTGGCGTCGACGGAATGAACTCACTTTCGCTTTAATATGTAGACGACATCTTCCGTGCCTGCGTCAATTTCGATCGGTTCGTGGATGTCGTACGTAAAATCATATGCCATCTCGATGGACCACTCTGGCACCTTCCTAATCATCGATGCGAACTGCTTCCACGTATAGCTTCGCAGCGCCAAACAATCATCGATCCGAATCGAACCGGTCGGACGATAGATTTCAAATCGGAGATTAAACCGCTCCATTCTGGCTTTCTCGTCTTTGTCTCGAGGCCACATCCGCGTATTGATTTGCAGATTCCCTCTCCTAGCTGTCCAGCTTTCCGTATCCGACGGGATCCCCTCCAGTGGCGTCAAATGAAAGCCAATCGCATAAATCCCACCCGGCCGCACCGCCTGTGCCATCGCTCGAAAGTGAGCCACAGCCGCTTTTTCCGTACCTAAATGGCGAAATGAATTGATCGTATTGAAAGCTGCATCATACGGTTTCTTGACCGTGAAATCGCACATGTCCGCAACCCACGCCGATTGCTTTAGCTGATGCTTTTTCAGCCTGGCATTGCAATACGCGATCGCTTTCTCGTTCAAATCCAATCCCTCAGCTATGTACCCCTTTTTGGCCATCCGAAACAGCAAACGCCCTGTACCACAAGCTGGCTCAAGCACGCGTTTGGTCTTTCCGTCAACATGCTTCTTGAATGCCGCCTCAAGAAACTTGAACTCGGCAACCCAGTCGCTCGCAAAGACCAAGTCGTAATAAACAGGATAATCGTAAATGTTGCCGCTGACGTTTTCCATTCAATGCTGCTCTTCAATGCCTAACGATTCAATACACAGTTCGAGTGTTCCCGACAACTCGATTCGAGCCCAGATTCTGACAGGCGCAAGCCATCTCCACAACCTCCCCCAAACTACGATCCTGCACCCTCGCTAAATCTTGAGGAAGATCCTCTTGCGATACATCCAAAGCAGGATGAGCCACAACACCCCAAGCGTTGACGCTCCCAAAATCAACTGCCTCAGGGCCTCAGGATTACCCAGGTCAGTTGATTCGGTAATGAAGCCGTTCAGCTTGTCGATGAAAAAACCAAAATGCCGCTCGATCGCCTGCCTGATCGGTTCTTTAACAGTCCAACTCATCACGTAAGCCGCGATCGAGTTGGCGCCAATGACCAAAAATGGAAATCCCCATCGCTTGTACCCCCCAACGTCACAAACCAAATTTAGCGTTGCAAGCCAAACAAAGCACAAGCCACCACTCCAAAGCGCCCAGGTCGGTGTCCAAATCTTCTTCACAATCGGACATAGCCCCGACGCGTCGATCGCTATCGCCAACACGATGCAAGCTGCTGCCGCTCCCCAGAGCATCGATTGCTTGCGACCATTTGCTCCATAACCCTGAAGCATCTTCCCAGCAATCAATCCTAACAACATCGTCCCCAACGTCGGAATGAAACTGAGCGTGCAGTACCCTCCTCCAGAAAACTCAAACGGTTTTTGCCGAGGAAACAAATTCATCCACCAACGATCGACAGCAGACGCCAAATTCGAGTTCTTGTTAAAGTGAGATGCGACCCCTTGATAATGCTCGGTCCAAGTGGACGGCACACCGACCTTTTCATAGGGAAAGTCCAATGCAGGTGCTGGATAGCAAACAAACGCCAACCAATACCCAAGCAAAACCACTCCCACTGAAGCTGTTAGTCCGCGTATCGATAACCCGGACAGCAAAAACAGTATCCAATACCCCAATCCGATCTGAGTTAGCGTGTCGTCAAACGTAAATTTGGTGATGGGCTCCCCTAGACTTCGCAAGAAAATCCCGAGGAAGACAAGCACTAGACTTCGGAACACCGAGTGCCAAAACATGCCATACCAAGTCTGTCCCTTGGAACCCCTCGCAACAATCGAAAAGGCCATCGCCGTTCCAACCAAAAACGAAAAGCTCGGCTGAATCATATCGTGCAACGAACAACCTCGCCAAGCGACGTGGGTCGTGTGAAATGCGATCCAGTCCGCCCCCCATGCAAGCCAACCATCGCTGGTTACTAGCTTCTTTAGGTGCGACAAATGCAGCATCTCCGCCAACATGAGAAACATCACCATTCCCCGGTAGACATCGACGCTTGCAATGCGAGCGTTAGAAGTGGAATGGGGAATAGAGTTTGTCATAGCATCGCACCGATGTGGACTCACTTGATTCAATCGTCATGGCCGACGCGTAGGGACTACTTGACAAGCTCAGTGGGTTTAATCCACTGCTCTTTGAAGAAAGTCGCTGGCTTGAAACCGAAATTACTAGGCTTATATGCTTCAGGAACCACTGCGCTTGCCTTCTCCGGAATCTTGCTTTCCAGACCGGTCATCCAGTAAGTTGCGTTTACTACCAAACGTCGCAAGTCTTCACTAAGGAAATCATTTGCTGCCCCCATGGTCGTACAGAACAACTTACCTGCTTTCCCCTTTGGCATTTGATAGTCCTTTGTCCAAGCCAATGGCATCATTGGATTGTTTTTCGGTCCTTCCAGAGGCGGGTCCGTAGGCTTCATCCCAGTCAATACCTGCCCCTGTAGCAATACCGTGGCAGTACTCGGCAAACGAACAACACCGTAGACATCAGATGGGCCAAAGACATCGCTCACGCCTTTGAGAATGGGCGACGATTTTGCAGCGTCGGGAATCACCCCACGCGTCGCTTGAGAAGCGTGATTGCCATGGTGTGAATGCCATGTTTCTCCAACGATCTGCTGGCCGAATCCACCCTCCCACTCCTTGCTGTTGAACGCCCATTTTTTGTACTTGGACTTGGAGTCGCCTGGAAAATTGAATGGATGCGTTGATGTGCGCAGCGCGATGAACGACTTGCCTTCGTTCATGAACTTTTCAAAGTGAGCCATTTGCCAATCAGGTAGCGATCGAAAACGCAAGCACATGATCATGCCATCCGCGTCATCTAGATGATGCAAGCCAGGGATGTTGTTTTGGTAGTTGGGATCGACCGTTTGGGTGTCGGTATTGATCGAAAACAACACGACGCAATCGTAGCCATGTTGTTCGGACAGGATCTTGCCCAACATCGGCATCGACTCCTCCGATCGATATTCCTCGTCGCCTGAAATTAAAACGATTTTCTTGCCTTTGCCGGGCAAGTTTGCGTCCGAAGCTCCTGGCATTACGAGCCACGGATCAACTTCTTCTCGCAAACGTCGCGCCCAGACATTTCGGAAGCGTGTGGAATTGCCATGGTCTTGCAAAAGGATTGGCCCAGTTGGCGAGTGCGGCCTATACTTGCCGACCTCTTGGTGCGCCATTTGTCCGATGTGTTCTTTTGCGTTCTGAACCAAAACGCCATTGTGAAAAATGGTCGATCTCGCTGGCTTGGTAAGCTTGTCGCCTTCAAATTTAGGTGCTTCAAAAATGATGTCGTACACGTTCCATTGTCCTGGTGCTTTGGTCCCGTTGACCTGCGGAGGAAACTGTCCATAGATCGAAGCGGCTTGACCATCGGCGTAAGAGTCATTTTCGTAGCTGTCCAAGATCTGAATCTCGTACTTGCCCATGATGATGACGCCGCTGTTTCCGCGTCCCTGCGACTCTCCCTTGACCACTTCCGGCGCAGACCATTCGATATGCAATTGCATGTCACCGAATTCTTTCCGAGTGATAATGGAACCGCTACCGCCCACCGCCTCAAAGTAGCCATCGCCAACCTTCCACGGTGCGGGCTCATCTTTTTTGCCGTCCCGCTTCCACTGCGACAGATCCTTGCCATCAAATAGGATCGTCGCATCCGAGGGTGCTTGGCCGAGTACTTCACCTGCCTTAACGATGGCTGGCCTAGGGCGGTATTTGTCGTGCACTCGCCATTGGCTGTTTGGAAGAACAGGAGTATTGGTGTAGCCAACGCCCGGACCGAGTGGCGCCTGTGCAGGCAGTTGCTCGAGTTTCACCATGAAAGCAAATGAAGCTAACAAAACAAGCGATAGTCGGCCGATCGGATCAGAGAAAGAAAGGAAACGCTTTTCCATATTAAACATCTCGAGGTATGAGGCGGGGAGGGAAATGCCAAGTTTGGTATCACAACCTGGATTGTATCGTTGGAACGGGCGAGTGTGGTGCTCGAGGCCACAGGATTCGTTGCCCGTCCTCCGCCAGTTCTCCGACCGTTTGAAAGTTGATTTTTGATAAGAAACCGTACAAAAAGGTCGATCTCAGAGGGGGCTGCGGAGCTTGTGCGTAGAGTCTTTACCCGACTGGCCCAAGCTCATAGGTTCGTTCCGACGAGCTGCCTGACTGGTGATTGCTTTGTGCAATACTGTAAAGCTTTTGCCCCCATGGCGTTGGGTATTTACCGGTGATACAAGCTTGGCAAAGATTGGAACTTGGCAAATCGATCGCTCGGGCGATGGAATCAATCGGCAAATAGCGAAGAGAATCGCATCCCAATTGACGAGCCATTCGATCCTGCCCTTCTTCCGTTAGAACCCCATTTTCCAAAAATTTCGGCGCGAACAACTCGCCGATTGTTGACATGTCAATTCCGTAAAAGCACGGCGCTACGATTGGAGGGCATGCGACGCGAACGTGTATCTCTTTGGCCCCACCCATGTCCCGAATTCGATTCAACAAAACCTTCATCGTGGTTGATCGAACGATCGAATCCTCCACTAGGATGACCCGTTTGCCCTCGAGCACCTCGCGCAGCGGAGTGTATTTAAGCGAAGCCTTGGATTTGCGAGCACGCCCGCCCTCGATAAAGGTTCTACCGCTGTAGCGATTGCGGATCAGCCCCTCACGACTTGGCACCCGCAGATGATAAGCCATCGAGTCGGCCGCCGCTTTGCTGGTATCTGGAACCGGCACAACAATTGTGTCGTCATCCAGGGGAATCAAATTCCGTGCGATCTCAAACTTCGCGAGCTCCTCGCCAAGCCGAGTGCGTGAAAGATAAACACTTCGATCATCTAAAGTACTTGCAACATTTGCGAAATAGATCCACTCGAAGAAACAATGCGCTGGCGTTTTTTTCACGCCAAAGGGTTCGACCCGAATCCCTTCTGGAGTCACCAGAACCGCACTTCCTGGCGGAACGGATTTGATGCTCTCGCGATCGAAGCCCAAGTTGAGTAGCGCGACGCTCTCGCTGGCGGCCGCAAACAACGAACCATCGACTGCGTAACACAATGGCTTCATTCCAAGCGGATCGCGCGCTAAAAGCATTTCGCCATGGGCATTTAACAGAGCAAGCGAGTAGGCCCCATCGAAGTTCTTGGCTGCCGCGGCAAAAACGTCAATCATGTTGCGATTGGGCGCACCACTGCTAAGCTCGCGTCCAATCTCATGCATGATGATTTCGGTATCTGTGTCGCGAGCCAGATGATGTTCACCCTCGAGCGTTAGCTTATCTTTAAGCTCTTTGTAATTTGCCAGCTGACCATTGAAACAAAAGCTGAACCATTTGTGCTTGTGGATATGTTGGCGTTCAAAAGGTTGCGCATAGCTTCGGTCATCTTGACCGCAGGTCGCATACCGTACGTGACCGATTGCCGCACGACCGGCATAATGTTCCATGATGGATTCGTGTTTGCCGCGATGCGAAAGTCGAAAGACCTCACTGACGGTCCCAATATCCTTCATTGTGTCGAGCAGAAGCGATCGATTGGGATTGTAGGTGGTCATGCCAGCCGCGAGCTGTCCTCGATTCTGGATATCCTGGAGCATCCTCGGCAAAAGATAGGAAATTGCCTCTCGACCACCTTCCGGACAAAGAGTGCTTTCTTCGCCTGTTGCAAGATGGTAAATCGCGGCAACACCGCATTCGTGGTGCAGTTCGCTCATGGGTCCAAATCAATCCTCGAAAACGGGGCGGTTCGGAATAAGTGGGTTCAAACGGACATCCGTTCGATCGTATCCGAAGATTCGATTTCCTGAAACCGCATTTGTCTCAAGCAGATCAATTGAGTTTGTCGGTCTGCTCCAAACCAAAACGATCCAACCAAGTGTAATCTGGTTCAGATTCATCTGAACGCCCTAACTCATCAAGAATACTAGCGCGATGGAATCGCAAAGAAGCGACTCCGCGCGCGAAGGCTTCGATGGCTTCGGGCGGATAGCCAGAAAACCGTTTTTTGAGTTCTGCCATGGCATTCGATTTTTGGACGGCATCGACCAGCAGACTAGATGAATCGTCAAAAAGCCACTTTTTGAACTCAACGCGATCTTCTCTCGCCATACCTTTGAGTTCTCCAATCGCTTCGCTTTGTTTTTGGATGGCTGCTTGTACAAAATCGAGAGCAAGTTCGTTTCTACTAAGTCCATGGAGCACCCAAGCCTTGGTATCAAGAAACGCGGCCTCGGAGGTGCCGTCTTTCACGAGGGCGGCATCAATCTCAAGCAGGGCTGTCTCCAATCCCTTTCTAATCTTGGATCGAAAATACGCGATGCTATTGTTTTCACTCGGTGTGCGTTGTGAAATAGGCGGAAAAAACTTCTCCATGATGTCAACTGCTAGCTGATTTTGATTGCATTGATGAAGTAAACCACCAACATCATGCGCAAGGCTGGCCTGAAGAGCAGCCGGCAATTTCGGGATATGCACCATCGCTTCTTGAAAGAGCTCGGAATAAACCTCCGGACCTGCGTCTTTCTTGTTTAGCACAAGGTCGAATTTCAGCTTCCAAAATTCCGGGTCTGTCGCCAGATTGTCCGACATTTCCGTAGCGCTTTGAAGTGTTTTCTCAGCTGCCTCGAATTGTTTGTTTTGTAGTTGGTTTGCCGCCCACGCCAGCATCCATTTGGCACGCCATTCGGACCCGAAAAATTCAACACAAAGCGGCCCAAACGCCAATGCGCAGACAGCAAAAAGAATAAATGGAGTGCGATAATTTTTCATACTTCGATACGGCTATTCCTCTAACCTGACACAATCCAGGAAATTCTGCAGCTGGATTGAAATCCTTCCGCAACAGGCGTCTGCCTGTTACCATCTCGGAAATTACTTTGCACCGACGCCACCCTTCCCTGGGAATGCCTAATGCCGCTATTCGAGATAGAAACAGATTCTCACATAATTGTAACATGGGCGAAAGACGAAGCGGCTGCACGCGAAGTCCTGCGCGACGCTTATCCGATGGACGATATCGTCCGTGTGACAAAGCGACCTCGAGATAGCTGGGTCATTTCCAAAGCCGTATTGGGTGCGACAGGCAGACAACTGGATATTTGCAGCATTGCCCGTGATTGCCTGGCAAAATCTTCGGGTGATAAGCTCCACGCCATTCGCTTGTACATGTCCGAAACGGGGTCCGATCTTGAAAAAGCTAGGCGAATCATTGAATCCAACATGGTAATGGGCTGGTAGCTCGGCTCTCCAATCTCATTTTGATCCCGATTCCTACTTATGACTCATTCCAGTTTCAAACGATCCAAAAGCCAATCAGCCTTCGCAAAAGCCAAGCAATTGATCCCGGGTGGTGTAAATTCCCCTGCACGGGCATTTCACGGCGTTGGCGGGGATCCGGTTTTTATGTCCCATGCCAGTGGGCAGTTTCTATTCGACATCGACGGCAACCGTTATCTTGACTACATCGGCTCTTGGGGGCCAATGATTCTTGGGCACGCTCACCCGAAGGTAATCGAAGCGATTCAAAAGGCTGCAGAAAAAGGTACTTCTTTCGGCGCTCCCACCGAAAACGAATCACGCTTAGCAGAGCTGATCATGGCTGCTGTTCCCAGTATCGAGCGAGTTCGATTGGTAAGTAGCGGAACAGAAGCGACGATGAGTGCGATTCGTGTGGCGCGCGGGGCAACTGGCCGAGACAAGATCATCAAATTCTCAGGCTGCTACCATGGACACGTCGACTCATTGCTAGTCTCGGCTGGCTCGGCTGGCGCCACGCTTGGAGTTCCCGATTCGCCCGGGGTAACACAAGGCATCACGAAGGATACGATTATCCTAGAATACAATGACTGCGAGGGGGTGATCGAAGCGTTTCGTGAGTTTCCTTCCGAGATCGCGGCCATTATCTTGGAGCCCATTGTGGGCAACATGGGAACTGTATTGCCAACGCAACAATTCCTAAAAACTCTTCGCAACGAAACCACCGCTCACAACGCGATACTCATCTTTGATGAGGTCATGACTGGATTTCGAGTCGCCTATGGCGGAGCGCAGGGAATTTTCGGTATCTCGCCGGACATGACGACTCTCGGTAAAATCGTTGGCGGCGGCTTGCCCTTAGCTGCTTACGGCGGCAAGGCTTCGATCATGGACAACGTGATGCCTGCCGGCAAAGTCTTTCAAGCGGGCACGCTATCCGGCAATCCACTTGCAACCGCTGCGGGTGCCGCCACACTAGAAATTCTGCGCGATGATCCACCCTACGATTACTTAGAGTCCCAAGCCAGCCGACTGGCCGATGGACTTAAGAATGCTGCTGACTCGGCAGGATTCCCGTCGCAACTGCAGCGAATGGGCAGCATGATGACGCTGTTCTTTAATGACGCCCCGGTCGTCGATTGGCCCTCCGCAAACCGTTCATCGCGACGTTGATGTTGGCAACGGTGCGAGACGTTTTGGGTGAATATGAACGATTGAAGATCGCTGTTTTCGCTTCTTTGGGGATTTCTTTTCTACAAAAGGAGT
>JANMNR010000140.1:0-1948 GCA_031368325.1 Pirellula sp. | reverse complement strand
GACGACTGCGAGCGAAAACATGAGGTTCTGCAGAAGACTTCTGAATCTGGGGTGCGTTCGGTCAGCGGGCACAAAGATAGTTTGAATCTCACCTAGCTCAATTTCTTTTACGAAGTTCAGTCGTCCATCTGCAACACTCTCCTTCCAACCCCCGTTTGTCAAATAGGAGGTTAGTTTCTGGATCGTTATGGCGGAGAGAAGCGAGGCTAAACTTGGTGTGTTCATTTTATAGCGTTTTCTTAGCGAGACTGATTCGGTGAATCGATTCGTCGAGGGCAGCTTGAACATTCTGCGCCAAACTAGCGATATCGCACATCGGAGAGGCCAACAATTCCGAACGTAATTCTGCGCCTTTGGAGCGCCAGAAAGTGCGGCGTTCCGCTAGTTGCTTGACCGTGTCGACGTATTCGCTCTGGCTGTTCGCTATCCATGTTTCTCGATGGACTGCCTTCAAAATGCTCGCTGTGCCGCGTCCCGATAGTCGAGTGTCCGGACGAGTGACAACGTGAACTCCCATCCAAAGTGATTCGAAAGCCCGTTGAGGAGAACTAACGAAAAACGGGTCCAAACTCACACTGAGTTGTTGATACGATTTCAACTCGTCCATCGCCGATTCGAAACACTCAAATCGAATTCGGCCGGAGTCGATCGCTGAATGGTGGAATCTAGCCCGAATCTCCGATTGAAACGCAGAGTCTCGATACGATTGCCCAATGAACACGAGTTCCGCATCCTGCGTACTGTCCAAAATCAATCGCATCGCTTCGATCAATGGATCTGAAATTTGTTCCGGTTGGCCAAGAAATCCAACGCAAAATGGCGACAGGGTTGCCTCGGGTTCCATCTTTAGTGAAATCGAAGAGCAAGGCTGAAAGCAAAAGGAGGACTGAGGAAATCGAATGACCTGTTCAGAAAAATACCCTTCGGATTCCGGGGGAATCGAAACCTCATCAGACCAAATAAAATCCATTTGCTTTAACCCAGAGGTCATTGGGAAAGCGCACCAACTGACTTGAATGGGTGCGGGCTTCCTTGCAAAGACTTCCAATCGAGTGGAATGGCCATGGCCAATCATGTCGACGAGAACCGCGAGGTCATGCGTCTTGATCAGAGAGGCTAAGTCCGTATTCGAAAGTCGTGATGTATCTTGCAATCGACATCCCGCATGAACTAGCAAATCTTGGGACTCTAGGTCGACAGGCTGATCGCAGTAGAGAATCCATTGTTGTCGCGCCGGGTCGCAATGCGCCAAGCAAACAGGCAGCCAATCCCTAAGTCCCCGAGCCGACAGATCGCGACATAGAATCCCAACTCGTCGAGGAGGAGTCGAGGGGGTTGAGACGTCTTTTTCCAATGTCTTACCTGACAGCTCCCTCGTGGAACTTAACTCTTTTCGACCTAGTGAGTTCGCCCAATGCGTCGCTTCATTGCGAATACGTTCAGGCGTACCGGGAATGCAGTAGTTCAACATTTGAAGCCGACGACTTTGCAAAGCGATGGGAGGCGGTGCAACGTTGAAGGCTTGACTCATGCACAAAAGGGATTCCAAGGACCGGCCACGAACGAAGTTCAGATCTGCGATTTGGCAAAGAAGTTCGGGGTTGTTGGGTGAAGCGACTAGAGCATCGACCAAGCACTCGACCCCTTTTCCAAACTCGAACCGCTGGCGATGGCAATTCGCCTTCAACACCAGAAACTCGATGTCGTCCGGAAATCTCTGAATGGCCTGTCGGTAGTTTTCGAGAGCTCCGTCCCAATCCTCGGCAGCCACTAGTGCCTTTCCTTTGTTGCTCATGGCCGTCCGGGCTTGCATTGGCGGACAGCCCGCCAGACTTATGGCTCGGTCAAAGGCCTGGATAGCTTTCTCCCATTGCTTCATCGCGGCAAAGGAGTTGCCCAGGTTGTTGAGCGTTCCGTGGTCTGGTTTCAAGTTAAACGCTTGCTCATA
>JANMNR010000117.1:0-15806 GCA_031368325.1 Pirellula sp. | reverse complement strand
GCAATACGTTTGTTACCGGCGAAATGCACGTGCCGATCGGAAAGCTGGGGCTATCTCCACAAGATGCATTCATCTTTAACGGCGATAATGTGTTTAACATGACCCGCTTGGGTGGACCAACCATGCCCATCGTTAAAGACTTGCGAAGCGAAGGCAATAGCCTCGTCCAATGGGGCAGCTGGCACACGGGAATCTGTCAATTTGCGTTTGCCGATGGCAGTGTTCGTGCTATCAGTACGAGCATCGACACCGATACCCTTGGCCGCTTTTGCAATCGAGCTGATGGCCAAACCGTCAATGCACAAGAGTAACATGCTGACAAAACTGCTGCTTATCGGCCTCTTTTTGATGTTTGCGTTTACGGTCGGCTGTGGCGACGGTCGTCCGCCAGCCTACCCTACGAAGGGCAAGGTTGTCTTTGCCGACGGATCGCCGGTCAAGGTCGGAACGATCGAAACCAAGTCACTGTTGCACGGTGTTCAAGCCACGGCATCCATTCAGCCCAACGGAACCTTTGTGTTCACGACTTACAAAGACGGGGACGGAGCGGTGGCAGGGCCGCATGACTGCGTTGTGGTTCAGTTTATCCAAACTGAAAACATAACGATCCATAAACCATCTACTCTCGGCGTCGTTCATCCAAAGCACGCGTCGTATGCAACTTCGAATCTGAAAATCGAGGTTTCAGCGGACAAGCCAAACGAACTTGTCATCCAGGTCGACGGAGTCGCTAAGCCTAGCAACTCGAAAGGCGATCACGAGTTAGGCATCGGGGGCCACACGAAGGGACCGTAAGGAAAGACACTTTTCGCCGACCGATGCGACGTTTCTGCATCCGATTATCCAGGCCTAGTCCTACTCCGGCACGATATATAGCCCGGTTGCGTTGATATTTAGCAACTTCATCGACTCTTCGTAGTCCGTCTTTCCTCGAATGACGACGATGTCTCCCTTGCTGATGCCAAAGACTTTGCTTGCGTCCGCGGCAATGGGATCTCCCTGTTTATTTGAAAAAGCAACCGTCACCGTCGGGGCATTTGCCAGCTTTTGCTTGCAAAATGGACAACCATCTGGATCGTGACCAGGTTTGCCTTTGTGCGCGTCGTCCGGTGCTTCGGAGACCAAAAACGAAGCTAACTTGCTATCGAAAGTATCTCCCTTTCCGCTACCGATTTGTGCGACGATCAAAACTTCGTCTTCAGAAGGTGTGGCGATGGCCTGAGCAATCGTGATCGCACCCGACGGCTGGTCCTTGATCAAAAACTGATTTCGCAACGACTTCCACTCAGATGGCTCTTGCGTTCCGCAGCCGCCAAGAAGTGTAGCCACTAACAAAAAAACTACAGACCGAAATCTCATAACTTGTTCCTAGCCTCACTTGAACCAGCGTCAAAATTGCCCGTTCGTCGAACTCCGCAACGCACACATCGAGCATCATTCTCGCCAGATGCACAACAAATGCAAGAGCAATACGTCACACACTGGCTTTGTTTCACTCCGAAAACTTAATGCTGGAGAGATACGCACGCTGTTCTGGATCGGTATGCGTGTGTGGCTCAACGATCATTCGAATACAAACGAATAAAACGACACAAAAGAATCGATGATCGAATTGAATGATCCTGCACATCTAGTTTATCCATGTTCATTCATCTTGTTCAAAAAAACGACTCCTAGGTTTTTCGTTTGAAACCAGTATCAAAAGTTCGCGAGCGCTCGCGTTTAAAGCCCGAGTGCCCTGCTTGTTTTTCTCAGGTTAGTTCTTGGACAGTATCGCACTATCGACCATCCATTCCCGCAAACGCATGGGCCATTCACCAGCCGCACCATTGCTTCCGGGTCGATATCCGAATCCATGCCCGGCGTTGGAGTAAACGTGAAGCTCAGCTGGCACTCCAGCTTCCTTGTATTTGAGATACAGCTGCGCCATGCCTAAGGAAATGTCGTCTCGGTCCTTTGCTCCGAGGGCAATGAAAACTGGTGGCATCCCCTTGCGCACTGTAAAGCGACTGGAGCTGCCGGGGTAAATGAGCACTTGGAAATCTGGACGACAGCCCATGCGTTCGACGGGGTCTGCTGCATCGGTCTTGCCATCATCGGATTCCATCGCGGCAAGCGCGGCCAGTTCACCACCTGCTGAAAACCCAAGCACACCAAGTTTCGTTGGATCGATGTTCCACTCTTTCGCCTTGTTTCGAATGGTCCGCAATGCTCGACGCGTATCGGCCATTGCGTGTTCATCCACCGTGTATGTTGAGCCTTGCTCACGTGCTAATCGGTTCTTCAAAACAAATGCTGCAATACCGTGATCTGCAAACCATTGTCCAAGATCATAGCCCTCATGACCCAAGCACAGCATACGGTGCCCGCCTCCCGGACAAATCAAAATTGCCGCACAAGGAGCAAGCCCATTTCCATCGGCCTTCTTGGAAACCAAGTATGGCGTTATCGATGGGTTATGAATGTTGGTGACATTACACTTACCTGGCCCAACATCCTCTTTTTCTGCTTCCGTCTTGCGTTCGACAGAGCCTGGTGCTCCGGAGGGCCAAAGAGGAATCTGCGCTGGCCTGTCCGCCAAGCAAATTGAGTTGAAGGTGAACGCAAGGGTTGCGAATGAGAGCGAAAGGAAAGATCGCATCGGTTTCATGTCCGTACGGGAGGTTGGATTGGTTATAACGCGTATATTGTAACAAACTCGGAAGTAACCAATTTCATTCGGAACCCGTTTTGGAACGTGCTTCGATTGGCTAGCCGACAACCAGAAAGTCGCTATACTCTTGGGTTTTCCATAATTTGTTGCTCGGCACTCCATTGCCGGGCATCTTCGGCATGCTCATCCATGAATAACAGTTCAAATGGGGCCACAAGCCCCGAAAAAACCAACCAAGGCGCCTCAGATCTTCTAAGCGAGCGCGTACTCGTCCTGGACTTTGGCGCCCAATATGCCCAACTCATCGCGCGTCGCGTTCGAGACCAAAATGTCTACTGCGAGCTGATTCGACACGATGTTTCGGCCGAAGTGATTATGGCTCGCAAGCCCTCGGCCATCATTTTGTCGGGTGGTCCCGCTAGTGTTTACGAAGCGAACTCGCCGAAATGCGACCCGCGGATTTTTTCGCTCGGAATACCAATACTCGGTATTTGCTATGGAATGCAACTCGCCTCGCAAGCCTTAGGCGGGGCAGTTGAAAAATGCCCAGCTCGCGAGTTTGGACGTTCCCGCCTAGAGATTGCATCGATGGAAAAGCTCTTTGCAGGCTTCCCGCACGAAATCGATGTCTGGATGAGCCACGGAGATCAAGTGCACGCACTGCCCGATGATTTCGAAACATTGGCTTCCACTTCAACGTGTCCTTTCGCCGCCGTGAAGCATAAAACGAAGCCTATCTACGGATTGCAGTTCCATCCCGAAGTTTCACACACAGCCCTCGGCGGAACGCTAATTCATAACTTCTTGTACAACATCGCAAATTGCGAAGGCAAATGGCACCTCAGCGATTTCGCACAACGCTCCATCGAACAGATTCGCAGCGTTGTCGGCAAGGATCGTGTCATCTGCGGTTTATCCGGCGGAGTCGACTCGGCGGTGACTGCCGCGTTGATCTACAAAGCCATAGGACCGCAACTCACCTGCATCTTGATCGACAACGGTCTACTCCGCAAAGACGAGCAAGCGGCCGTAATCTCTGAGTTCACCAACCACTTCAAAGCGGACCTGCGAGTCGTCGATGCGAGCGATCGGTTTTTGAAGACATTAGCCGGTATTCGCGACCCACAAGAAAAACGCCGCCGTATCGGACACGCATTCATTGATAGCTTCAAGGAAGAAGCCGAGAAGATCAACGGCGCAAAGTTTCTTGCGCAGGGAACACTGTACCCAGACGTCATCGAAAGCGGCGCTGCAGCAGATGGCCCTTCGGCCACCATCAAACTGCACCACAACGTCGGTGGTCTTCCCGAAGAACTCGGCTTTGAATTGATCGAGCCGTTGCGAGACTTGTTCAAAGATGAAGTGCGGAAACTCGGTGTCGAGCTTGGTTTGCCCGAGCATTTGGTATGGCGGCATCCGTTCCCAGGCCCTGGACTTGCCGTCCGCTGCTTGGGCGATATCACCAAAGAGAAATTGGATGTCCTTCGTGAAGCGGATGCGATTGTCGTTGGCGAAATCAAGAATGCCAATCTTTATCGCCAAACATCGCAAGCATTTGCCGTCCTTCTCGAGGCACAAAGTGTCGGCGTGATGGGCGACGCGAGGACTTATGAAAATGCAGTCGCGGTTCGTTGCGTCAACACGGACGATTTCATGACAGCGGATTGGAGTCACCTTCCATACGACTTATTGGCTCGCATATCCACTCGCATCATTAACGAAGTGCGAGGCGTCAATCGAGTTTGCTACGACATTAGCTCCAAACCACCTGCCACCATTGAATGGGAATAAAGACAATTTTATGAGTCGTTCGTACATCTTTCAAATCGAAAACCTAACGAAACGCCACGGCCAAAAAGAAGTCCTCAAGGACATCTTCCTCGCCTTCTATCCAGGAGCCAAGATCGGTGTCCTCGGGTCCAATGGCGCCGGTAAAAGTACTTTGCTGCGCATCATGGCTGGCACCGACAAAACGTTCGATGGTACCGCTCGGTTGGCCAACGGGTTCACCGCAGGCTACCTTTCGCAGGAGCCGCAGTTAAATCCGGACAAAGACGTTCAAGGGAACGTAGAGGAGGCCGTCGCACCACGTCGAGCTGTCATCGATCGATTCAACGAAATCTCCAACTTGCTCGGTGAAGTGACCGATGACAAGAAAATGGAAAAACTCTGCGATGAAATGGCGAAGCTTCAAGATATCATCGATGCCCAAAACTTATGGGATCTCGATCGCCAAGTCGAGATGTCGATGGCTGTCATGAACTTGCCGCCGGGCGATGCCAAGGTAACCAAGCTGTCCGGAGGCGAGCTGCGCCGTGTGGCGTTGTGCAAATTGTTGATCCAACAACCCGACTTGCTCCTTCTCGACGAACCAACGAATCACCTCGATGCCGAAGCGGTCAACTGGCTCGAACAGCATTTGGCGCAGTACGCAGGGACCGTGGTTGCAGTGACGCACGATCGTTACTTCCTCGACAACGTGGCTCAGTGGATTTTGGAACTGGACAGAGGCTCAGGTTATCCGTTCGAAGGAAACTATACATCCTGGCTTGAGCAAAAGCAGAAGCGGTTGGTCATCGAACAAAAAGCTGCTCAAGCAAGGCAAAAGACACTCGACAAAGAACTCGAGTGGATTCGCATGTCACCGCGCGCTCGGCAGGCCAAAAACAAGGCACGTATCAGCTCGTACGAACAACTCGCTGCACAGCAGTTCGAGGAAAAACCAGACGAACTCGAGTTTCAAATCCCCCCAGGCAAACACCTTGGGGAAGTCGTCGTTCACGCCGAGGGGCTGACGAAATCCTACAACGATCGTGTCCTCATCGAGAACCTCTCGTTCCGATTGCCAGCCGGTGGCATTGTCGGAGTCATCGGGCCTAACGGTGCAGGCAAGACGACGTTGTTTAGAATGATTACGGGACAAGACAAACCGGACGCAGGCACCCTTCGAATCGGCGAGACGGTCGAGTTGGGGTATGTCGACCAATCTCGTGATTCGTTGACGGATGCAAATAGCATTTATCAAGAGATCTCAGGTGGTCACGACTGGATCGATTTGGGCGGCAAGAAGCTAAACGCACGATCTTACGTATCCAAATTCAACTTCAAAGGAACAGACCAAGAAAAGAAGGTTGGCAATCTATCCGGTGGGGAGCGAAACCGAGTGCACTTGGCCAAGCTGCTGAAACGTGGCTGCAACGTCTTGTTGCTTGACGAACCGACGAACGACTTGGACATTGACACGCTGCGTGCTCTAGAGGAAGCGATCCTCGGGTTCGTTGGTTGCGTCGTTGTTATCTCTCACGATCGATGGTTTCTCGACAGGATTGCAACGCACATTTTGGCCTTCGAGGGAGACGGCTATGCACACTGGTGCGAGGGAAATTTCGAAACCTACGAAACTCAACGCAAGGAGCGATTGGGCAAGCAAGCCGACGAACCGCACCGATTCCGCTACAAGAAACTAGCGACCTAACTTTTAACCGGCGCAGCCGCGAGCACCGCAAATCACAGCCACGATCTTTGACCGTGGCCGTCATGCCACCGTTCCGATACGGGAGGATACGGTCGACTTGGGCCCTATTTGTCTCAAAAACATACGACAATCTGGAATGCATGGATTGCTTTTCCATGCCCGAAACACCCACTTTTCTTCATGGGTGACTAGAATCACCGGCACACCGCATCCCCCTCCGCCATGATTTAGCTTGCCCTCCCCACGGGATTCTTCCATGAATCACAAAATTGCTTGCCCGCATTGCCAACATAGCTTGTCGATCAAGGAGCCTAAACCGGGCAGGTACAAGCCGAAGTGTTCTGGCTGCAACAGTCCATTCATCATTGTCGTTGAAGCTGGCGAACCGCTTAGAATTACCGTTACAACTGTGGCCCCAAAGGTCAGCGGTTTCGACGAAACTGTTGAGCCACACGAATCCTCAGAAGCAACTCGGCCCGCAAATGTCACTTTGCCTCCACCGAGTCCCTCCAATATATCGGGAAGTAACAAGCCGTCTGGTTTTGAACAAACCCTGGACCAATCGGGCGGCAAAGGAACCAGTCGCGAATTCTCCGTCAATCAGCAAACCATGGAATCGGCGCCGAGCCAATCGTTGTCATCGGCTTCAAAATCCGCCACCAGCCGACCAGAATCGGCCGACGCGGCTGCTCCAATTAACCGTTTGGGCGGGTACCGGATCCTGAAGGAACTCGGGGCGGGCGGGATGGGTTCCGTGTATCTCGCCAAGCAGATATCACTCGATAGATCATGTGCGGTGAAGACCATTCAAGCCAAGTGGGCGCAGAACCCTCGCGTCATCGCTCGGTTTATTCGCGAAGCGTACGCTGCCGCACAACTTACACACCACAACGTCGTCCAAATCTACGACCTTGGCGTGGATGGCAATACTAACTTCTTTAGTATGGAGCTGGTGTCGGGTGGTTCGCTAGATGACCAATTGAAAAACAAAGGCAAACTGCAACCAAAACTGGCGTCCATGCTAATCCTCCAGGCTTCGAGAGGTCTCAAGTTTGCACATGACCATGGCATGGTGCATCGCGACATCAAGCCAGCGAATTTGATGATGACTTCAGACGGCATGGTCAAAGTCGCGGACATGGGATTGGTCAAAACACTAGACGCCGACGAATCACAAGATTCACACGAAACGGATGTGCAGAGTATGGTTCTGGCCTCGGCACGTTCGCAGGTAACGGCCATTGGATCGTCGATGGGTACCCCCGCATACATGTCGCCTGAGCAGTCGACTGACGCGGCCAATGTGGACAAGAGGGCTGATATCTACTCGCTTGGCTGTACGTTTTATGCATTGCTAACGGGCAAGCCACCGTTTGAGGGAAGCACGATGATGGAGGTTATCACCAAACATCGTGTCGAAAAGATCGTGCGTCCCGAACGGATCATAGCCGGACTGCCAACGGTTCTCGGCGACGTCATCGAGAAAATGACGGCCAAGAGTCCCAACGATCGCTATCAAGACTTAGAAGAATTGATTCATGATCTCGAGGTTTATCTTGAGTTAAGGGAAGATACGTCGAAGGCAAGTGTTCAGCATCACCCGGGCGATGTCGACGAGGTAGAGAGGGCGGCTGAAAAGGCGAAAAGTGTCGCAGATGCTTCCGTTTCGAGGTCCGCCAATCTCGCTTCAATTCTCTCGCCTGAACAAGTTGGTGTGTTGCAGGTTGCGACGAAGCGTTTCAATGGCTCGCCACTCTTGATGGTCCGTCGATTTGCACCGATGGCTTGGTTTGGCCTATGTGGCCTGATGTGCGTCATGTCCTTGCTGTTTTCCATCATGGCGGGGCTTTCGCTCATCGGTGAGGGAGCAAAGTCGGTTGCGGCTCAAGCCAACAACGCTGTGCAGGGGATTGGTGGCGTAGAAGCCACTGCCGCTGTTGCAGCTCCAGCCCCTGTGTCGAAGGGGGCGCAAGCGTTTGCAAGTATGGTTTCACAGTTTAGAACGGCCCTCGGTTATGCCTTGGCATTGTGCGTCGCACCGTTAGCCGCGATTGTTTTCGCAGGACTGGAACGGCGAAGCCCTCTTGCGCAACGATGGCGAGCTTCATTCATTGCGGGTGGCATTGCCGAATGGATCTATTGGATGTTTGGAGGCTTGGTGGCTCTCTTGGCGACGCATTATCTTGGCTTATGGTTTCCTGTCATCGTCGGGACCATTTTTGGTGTGCTTGCAGGAGCCGCGTATTACTTTGGTTTAGAAAAGACGCTCTCAAAAGCACGGCAACCATCGATCGATCAAACGCAGACGCTTCTTAAGCAATTGCGTTTGCGGGGAACGGACGAAGATAACGTTAGGCAAGCGGTCGCGGACAACGCTGGCGCTAAATGGGAAGAGTTTTACGAAACACTCTTTGGCTATGCCGCGATGCGGGCAATGAGAACTCGGCTTCAGCAGAGTAAACGTTCAGGGCTCCAAGTGTTTAGACCACGGCGCGACAAGCTGATTGACCAGTGGGAACAAAAGGTGGTCGATTCGAGAAGCCAAAGAGATCAGAAGATTCTGGGCAAAGCTGAGAAAGCGGAATTGGTGGCCAATGGGGTTTCGGAAAGCGAGGCCGCCAAGCGTGCAAATGCTATGGCCGCTTCCATGGTCGACGCAGCCCAGGAGACCAGACAAACGATTCAGGACATCGCTTCGGGGAAGCTCACAGATCAAGCGGCATCGGCAAAACGACAGCGAATCAAACAAATGATGAGTGAGGCAAAATCTGGAAAGCTCAGCGAACGCACGGTTCGCAGCCGGGGAATTGGAATACTGCTATCCCAGTGGTTTGGTAGCAAGTTTCGCTTTGTGTGCGGCTCGGTATTGTTGCTTGCCACCGGAATGTGGCTCCAGTCCAATCAGATAGAGGTCGAACGTTACTGGCAGCAAGCCAGGACAACTGCCCAAAGTACGCTCGATTCTTTGAAGAACACGACACTCGATGCGAAAGGTTTGGAGAACGCTAAACAGGCATTGACCTCTGCTACGGAACAAGCGAAAACCGCGATCGTAAAGGCCGAGAATGTAGCCTGGAAGAGTGCCTGGGGTGGGCTGATTACAGAAAAGAACGTTGTGTCTGTAGCATTGGCCGGGCTGCTCCTGCTGGGTAGCCTTTACTATTCCGGTTGGAAGGTTTCCTTTGCGGTAGCACCTGTTGCAATTCTAATCTGCGCCATTCCCTGGTTCATGTAACCAGCACGTATCACCGGCGCAACCGCGAGCACGCGAGATGTTTGACCGACGCAGCCACGTGAACGTGCAGTACCTCTGCGACTACCGTTTGATTTGCATTGGACATCCACTTGGCTCAACTTCATCGAGCTTGAAATCCATTTTCGCCGCCCCTGTAGCGAACCGAATAGTGTTCGCGGTACGATGGCGGGCTGGTTTCGAAACAAAACGCTCCTCAACACAGAACCAATCATGCGCGCTACCTACGCCGTGAAACAGCCAAGCTTTATCAAGAATTTTGTGCTGCCATCGCTTTGGATCTTTTTGGTACCAGTCATTTCGCTGGCTTTTTTTGGCATGCTCAAAGCGGAATGGATGCTCAATTTCGAACAGCATTGCTTGATTCCCTGACCAAGGACGCAACATTGGACGCAGAGGAGCGAGCCAAGTTTAAAGAAATTTTCACGAAAGTGCCAGGATCGAAACTAGTCCGTGCACCTGAGTTTGCAGGGTTGTTTACGCCGGAGGCGATTCAAAACTATACCCAGTTCCGCTGGCTGATCCGAATATCTATGTGGTCAATATTGGTCTGCGTGTTGACCTTCATTGGCGTTGGGCTGTGTGTCGTACTGTCGTTGAGATCTCAGCGCATTCAATATTACAGTTTGCTGTGGAGCTGGTATGTATTGCGATTGGTCGGAGTTTTTCTGACCCTCGCTCAAGGTCTCTTGCTATTTGCACTCGCATACTGGGTGCCCGCGTTGTGGATGAACGTTTTTGTACCAAAATTGCTATTCGTCGCGGGCCTCGTTGCGGCCTTCGCCGTTTTTCTGGTTCTGCAGTCGTTCTTCAAACGAATCAAGATGGAGATTGATGTTTCCGGTATTGAAATCCAAGAGTCGATCGCAAAACCACTTTGGGTGCGTTTGCGTTCTATTTGCTCCACTTTGGGAACTCAACTCCCTGATCATATTTTAGTGGGAGTTGACTCAAGCTTTTTCGTTACCGAACAGTCCATTCTTGCAAATGGCCGTAAACTTACCGGCAGATCGCTTTTTGTGAGCTTGCCGCTGCTCAAGCAATTGAATGGAACCGAAGCGGATGCGGTCCTGGCGCATGAGATGGCTCACTTCAGCGGCCAAGATACACTTTACTCCCGCAAAATAAGTCCCTTGTTGACCCGTTATGAAAACTACCTCGAAGCACTTCAAAAAGGGGGCACCACCTTACCTGTTTTCTATTTCATGAATTGCTTCCGTGCGCTGTTCGAGGTTTCGCTAAAGAAGCTCAGCCGTGAACGGGAGTTTCGAGCCGACGGGATTGCCGCCCAGTTGGCTTCACCGCGTGATTTGGCGGGGGCTCTGCTCCGAATCATGGCCTACACCCAGTATCGCGAGCAAGTCGAATTTGACCTTTATCGCGAACAAAAAGTACTGGAAGACGCGGACATTTGCGATCGAATCGAATCGGGGTTCCAGAAGTATGCGCATAGTTTTGCATCGAAAGAAAACATCGGCGAAATGGTCAGCATCCATCCGTTCGACTCTCACCCTCTAATGCAATCCAGGCTCGAAAAAGTTGGCTTCGACCTAGTCACAAGCGAAACCGAAGTCTTGCTGGCTCGACCCGGTGATGGTGCATGGTATCACGAAATTGACCGATCAAGTGAGATAGAGCGTGCGCAGTGGGATGAGGTCGAAGAGAACTTCCGTAATTTCCATGCGCAAACCCTACCTTATCGCATGTTACCGAGCACCGACGAGGAAAAGGAAATCGTCGTCAATGCGTTCCCGGTGCTTCAGTTTGAAGACAAGAAAGGAGTTCTCACGATTGACTACGAAAAGTTTGGGCATTCGGATTGGCCCACACCCGTTCTCTTCAAGGAGATTACCCACGTCGAGAATCATGATGGCACGCTGCTGATTCGCTACCAGCGTGATGGTAAACAAAAGCAGTCCATCAAGTCCGGTGGATTCAAAAAACAGGCAGGTGACGTGTTGGCTGCCTTTGAAAAGTATTATGGTCGATACAGTGCGGCAGCCCAATTTCAAGAGGTGATGGAGCTACAGAAAAAGGAATCTTCTGAGGGGCTCTCACCCTAAGCCTGGGCTGTTAAAAAATTGGGGTTGTGGCGTTTTGGTCTTGCGCACTTTTTGTTCCTAAGTCTCGTGTGGTTACTAAAAAGGTTTCCGCTGGCTTTATGCTCAATGCACCCATTGTTAAGGCCTGAGTTTAAGCCCGATAGGGCTGACACACCCTCTGCCGGGGTCGAAGGCCCCGGTATCGATTGAGATTGATATGCAAAGGCCTGAAAGGCCGACACACCAATCCACATTTAGCATAGTCATCTTGAGCTCCCCACAATGTGTCAGCCCTTCGGGCTTTTGAGCTCCAACTGGTTCAAAAACCGGTGGTTACCACCGGTTACCACCACCTGCATAGGATGTGCCAACCCTTCGGGCTTAAACGCAAGAGCCGGCTCGTCGGGCTTCGTGCACGTTCCAGAACCTCTGTTGAGCTCGATTTCTAGGGAACAAAAGTTGTCCTGGAAAAAGCATGTCAATATCAGTTTGTTAACACCCCACCCTAAGCCCCTAAGCCAATTAAAATCCGAAGCTTTTCGCCAACGCTACCTGGGAAGATAAGCATGACCCTTTCACGTAACCCTCGCGAAACGCAGTGTTGGGAGGGTCGGCGGGCGATAGCCTCGCCGGGGAGGGTCCAAACCAGTTTTACGAAGCCAATTTTGCCCTCCCGGAAAAACTCGCTTTTGGCTCGTTTCTCGACCCTCCCAACTTCGTTGGGAGGGTAACGATGGTTGAGATCAGCGAGAAGTGTCTAAAAATCGACTCATTCATTTCAAGAATGGGACTTCATCGAAAGTAGGCAACGACGCATCGGCATAGGCACGCGTGAACTCCTCGAGTGGCAACGTGTGGAAAGCGGAATCCTTTAACATGCTGATGAACAGCCCTTTTTGAGTGCATCGCGAACTCGTAGAGCCGTCGGCCAGGATCCACCTAGGGTTGGTCGGCATATTGTTGTTAAGCTCGGGATCGAATGCGAGTTGCCCCAAGTAATGACCCTTGGGGTCAAAAAAGAACAGCCGGGAGTCTCCGCTAACTATCCACCCATAGTTAGTAGAAAGCACACCAACCTGCTGCTGCGATGGCAAGTAGCTTGAAGCAACTATTAACTCCCCCTTCTCCGCATCGAAAAAATGTAGCCGCCCACCTCCGTACCAAAAGGCAGTGTTCGCAGTTCGATGCCATTGCAACTGTGTTTGGCCAACTCCCTTTAATGCATATAGCTTCTTTCGGAACAAAGACGGCTGAGGTTTTCCAGACGCATCTTGAGCTTCTGCGTAACTAAAGGCATCATCCGACCAACGGGTTATGAACTTGTCTCCATCTTCAATGCTATATGTAACTTCAACACGATATGCGACGCCAGCGCCCGGCGCAGTGACACCTTTCACCTTGGGAGCATCTTGAAGAACGAACTGCCCATCCGCCGAGAAGTGTAGGCGGTTGGGGTAGGGGGCCGTGACTACCTGGATTGCCTGGTTTTCACTGGGCTCCTTCGGCAAGCGATGGTATCGGCGAACGGGAATAGAATCCATTGTGACTAGCTTGGTCGGATCGTCTTCCTCGACGAAGTACAGCGTGTCGCTAACCGTCAAGAATCGTCCACTTCTCAAAGAACTTAGCTGCGAAGTGAAGTACTTCGATTCCTCGGTCTTCAGCGTGTTGGGATCAAGAAACCAGCATTCATGGTTTGTCAGCAAAAAGAGAAACCGGCTTTCATAAGCGATGATTTGGATAATTTCTTTGTTCGGTAAGCGTACATCAGCGACGTCTTTCCATGCCAGCTTCTGAGTGTCGTACAGCCAGTACACAGGCCGAGCATTGGGTTTCGACTTGGGTTTGCTCTCCAAGACGATGACGAACGGACCTCCCGTTTGCCAAACGATTTGCTCTGGTCGATCGATTTCGAACAACCCCAGGCTTGTGTTCGCTTGAGATTTTGTCAGCGACGACAAGAACAACTCGTTTCTCTTCTCGCCCGAATTAGTAGCTTGGTTCGATTTAAAAGGGGCATCGATGGTGAACTTTCCATCCGGGCTAACGCAGCTGCTGCCTGGGGGCGGGATACCGTACGGGTATGAGCCGAATCGTTTCCCAAAGTCAACGCCTGCAAACGGATGGGCAGGCGTGTCACGAGGAAACTCCGTTGAATTCAAATCAAAACTCTGAAGCCACGTGTCCGTGATGGCATAGTATGAGCCTGGGTTGACTTGTCGGCCCGAAGCGATTTTTGCTTTGCGACCTTTCGCTTCGCGGTCAACCCATTCTAGCGTGGGTGTCCCAGTTAAGTCCCCAAACACATTGGTGAACTCCAACGGTGCTTTTAGCTTTGCAGAATCCGGCCCATTTGTCGTCACAGGAGTTAAAATGCCGTGCACCTCGGATTCTGATTGCGACCATCTAAACTCACTCGTTGATGCAACAACCAGCGTCCCGTCGCCAGCCCACTTTAGAGTTCCTGATTCAAGGAGTTTCTTGTCTGCGTCGGGTAATCGAATTGCGTTTTGGCGATTGGATTGAATGTTGCGAATCACCAAATCACCTCGGACGGTTAGCCAGGCCAAACGCTTAAAGCTGGGCTCCAACGCAGATGCGAGAATCCGTTCCGGCGACTGAGGACTTGGGTTAGTAGCGATTGGCAGTTCAATCGTTTGTACTTTGTCTCGTTTCTCTAAGCTCCAAATCTCGCGGCTACCCGTTCGCCCATTACGAACGGAGACTTGATCGAGGTTCTCTCCCCATTCTGGGTCGGTACCATCCAACACAGAGAATGCAAACTCACCACGATGCAAATCCCAAAAATTTACCGCAGCTTGCCCCGAACTGACATTCCGAGTTGCAAGGAAACGCCCTTGTGGGGAAATCGCGTTGGCTTGAAAAGCCTCGGTTTGTGCGCCATCTATTTCAAACGACTCCCCTAGATCCAATCGGAACATACAGAGTTTTTCGCTGCGGTAATAAGCTAGCCGATAGCCGCTGTCCCACGCCATGCCCCACGTGCTCGCATGGAAACGATGAATCAAACGAGCGTTATCCGAATCAAGTCGCCATATGTAGATCCAATACGGGTTCTTCTCTTCTACTTCTTGATCAAATAAAGTTGGCAAATACACCATGGCCGCAACCAGATTTGGATAGAGCTTGCAAAAATTTACACCGACGATCGGCCCAGCGGCAGGCAAGCAGTGCTTGGTCTCGTCAATTCCACTCTTGATGAGGAGGTAGTTTCCGTCACCCGACGCAACGAGCGAGCCATCTGAGTTCTTTGCGATTGTCCGGCTTTCGTGTGACGAAGTAGGGATGATCGACCATTTGCTAACCCCAGGCAACAACTGCTTAGATTGGGAACTAAAGGTAGCTTCCTCAAGTTCCTTCGGTGGCAAGTTACGCAGTTTTGGCAACACATCTCGGAACTTATCTCTCGCAATAGGGTCATACGATCGATCTGCGACACTCAGTAGCGCTTTGCTTTCAGGTGCAGGAGCCACACCGCCGACCGGACCAGGTAGCTCAGTCGCCAATGCACCGCTTGGCTGCAATTCGACATCGACGATGGTTTTCTCGCCCCGTCGAATCGCAATGGTTCTCGATGAGAATCGTAAGTCGCCTGCCTCGCTGGACATTTCTAGTTGATAAACTCCGCCATGAAGTTGCGTTTCGCCGATTCGAATTTCGTACGTTCGGCCAGTTAATGGGTCCTTGACAGTGACCTTCTCTTTGGCAATTTGGATTTCCACCGCCGGATCGTCCGTGCGAACGACCAACGTCCCCTTGTTCTGTTGGTCGACAAGGAACACTCCCATCAACGTGGCCGCGACACCCAAGACAGCACCAGCGATGACTTTCCAGCCACTCCTGTTGTTGCGATTGCGGCCAGCATTGCGGCCGACTGCTTGAATCGGATTTTGCATCCCAACGAAATCGCTTTCGCGCGCTGAATCTGTCGGTTGCGAGTCGCTGAGTCGCTCGATGAGTTCCGCTGCTGACTGAACGCGTTGCTCGACTGTTTTTTGGAGCAAGTCCACTAAGAGTCTCTCAATATGGCTTGGGATCTGTAGGTTGCAAGACTCCGGCGGCAGCTTAACGGAATCGTTTGCGATCGAGATCATCGTCGAAAACAAATTGTTCTTATGAAACGGTAACTCACCGGTAAGCATCCCATAAAGAACGATGCCGACGCTAAACAGATCGCTTCGGGCGTCTAGTGTTTGACCCTGGATCTGTTCGGGGGACATGTAATTGGGCGTTCCAAGAAGCCCGCCCGAAGTGGTTAGATGGTCTGGGTCATCCAACGCTCGAGCCAATCCGAAATCGAGAAGTTTGACGTCGTTCTCAAGCGTGATCCAAATGTTGTCGGGCTTGATGTCGCGGTGCACG
>JANMNR010000077.1:0-2413 GCA_031368325.1 Pirellula sp. | reverse complement strand
CGAAAGTGATGTGCCAGTCGATCTAGTGTTCGATTGCGATCAGCACCTTTTGTTGACTTTGAATTCAACGTCATCGCTTGATGGACCAAACTAATAGCCAGGAGCATGACGGCGCTTCCCGCCCCCATACTGAGCATTACTTCAACAAGCGTCGATCCTCGGTGTCGTGTCATTGCGATGCCCCCTGTTCAACAACTTTACCGTCGACTCCGAGCCAGCCGACCAGTGTTAATGGCTCGGATTTTGATCCACGATCCCAATCCAGACGCAATATTAATCGCGTCCCGTCTTCGTCGCTCATCAATTCACCTTTCAGTTGGGAACCGGGAAGCGAATCCGCAATTGGGTCCGATACTCTCAGGCTTGGCAATACTGCTTCGCAACTTGTGGAGTCCAAACTAGTAAGCCATTCCATTTGATTGGCCAGCTCATTGAAAGCCAGCCGGTATTGACGCGTGCTTTGCCATACACGACCGATGCGCACACTTAGCGGAGCAATAAGACCAATCGCACTCACGATCAATGTGGCCGCCATCAAAACCTCGGTGACGCTGACGCCGCGACGCTCTCGGTGTTTTCCTTGAATCATTTTGCAATACCTATTCACGACAAAGACACGAGCAAGTTCGTAAGGAAGCTGAACAGCGAAAAGCACACCCAAAGTACGATTACGGCGAAAAACAAAGTCGCCATCGGTTGCACCAACGCGGAACGCACCAGCACGTTTTGTTCTACCGATTCCAATTTGGAACTCGCCATTCGGCAAAGCATCCAAGACTGAACTCGGTTGTTATTCGTACTGTTGATGGCTTGAAGCTCTTTTGGAGACAGGAGCTTTGCGTCTACTAAACTTGACCAAACCGTCCCCCCTTGTTCGACCTCGTTTCTGGCCAGCAACAACCTACGACGAAGACTTGGATCGAAATGATACTTTGCCAATGTTGAAAGTGAGCCAGCTAGTGGCCGCCCTGCTTCGACGGCAATCGACAACATCCTCAACAACTGAGCTGAGCGTGCCAACGAGTTCGGTCTGGACAATCGATCTGCGAAATGCCGTCGAAAAAACCGCTGCGAACGCGAGGACCAAAAAAGCCATGCGGTTGCAAGGATCGACGTACAAACCAAAATCAAATGGTTATTCACGCCATCCCAGGTGCTTTGCAGCCAGCGGTAGGAACTTGACGGACGCAGCCCGAATTCATCTGTCATGCGATGAAACGTTGGGAAAAAAAAGGACAAAAACAAGACAATGATTGCCGCCAAGAACGCTCCATATCCTTTCGCGTTGCGTTGTGCCGCTCGCAGAACATCATCCTTTGGTTTCTGCGTTTCAACTAACTGAGCGTAAGTTGGTGACAGCGTTCCAGATTGCACTCCAAATCGTATCGCTAATACCACATCGTCGCTCAGAGCATCTGGCGTCTTTTCTAACGCTTGCACGAGAGTGCAGCCTTCTAGTCGCCTCGCCAAGTAGGTCAGCAGCCTACGATAGCGTCCTCTATGCTCGCTTGCCAAACCGACAATGAGCGGCTTAGGATCCAATCGTTCTGCATGTGCTACTGCAAGTAGACTTAACAATGAATACTGCATCGACTCGATCGACTCGCAGGGCCACCAACTCGACAGATACCATCGTGGCCCAATTCTTTTCCTAATGAGTGGCAGCGAGAATGGCTTTGCGTAAGTCATTTTCACAAAATCCATCAACAGCGTTTTACATTTCCCAAACATGTTAGGTACGTCCTTTCTAGCCGCTTAGCGATGTAATCAATTGCATTAGAGGCATGAACAAGGAAAGAACCACGAACCCAACACCGAGTCCTACACACAGCAGCATCATTGACGCAAGAAGCCCCGCCCACCTGTTAAACCGAACCTGCACTCTCGCGACGTAGTTCATGGAAATCTGCCGGAGTAGGCCGATGGAGGGCCTTCCGTCTTGCCCAGCTTCCAAGGCATGAACAACCAAATTTGGGAAATTGTGCGCTGCCGCAGATTCATGGCAAAATCTTCCGGACGAGCCGATTTCCGCGGCGATTTTACCGGAGGCAATGCGAAACCGAAGATTTTGACTCGCCAGCCCCGCAATGGTAATCGCTTGCTCCAAGGGCGCGCCGATGTTCAGTAACTCAGCCAGCGTAGCAGTAAACCGTCCCATCGCCCTGACACTGTTCGTCCCCCCCGACATGAAAAAGCCTAAGAGCCTAGAGGTCTCCAACCATTGCAGGATCCTCGCAAAAACCCTTGTAGCCACAAAGGCGACTACCGCAATCGCTAGAAGCGAAAAACAAAACATGAAAGGTCGACTGCGGATCAGGTCACTCAGCGACATCACCCACTGCGTCGCAGCGGGTAACCGCAACTCAAACTCCCGAAACATGTTCAGAAACGTCGGTATCACCGTCAACGAGAG
>JANMNR010000265.1:0-11223 GCA_031368325.1 Pirellula sp. | reverse complement strand
ACGACCCCGTTCAAATGTACTTGGAGGATTTATACACAGTGGGCGCCAATCTCGCTGGCATACCAGCGCTTTCGATGCCTGTTGGAACGACCTCTAGCGGGTTGCCGATCGGTATGCAGCTGCAAGGGGCGCCGTTATCGGAATCGAAGCTACTTCGCATTGCAAATGCGTATCAACGTGCCATCGAGTACCAGCCGAAGATCGCTACTTTGCATTGTCCTTAGCCGTCACCTACTTCAGGTGAGTCTCGAACCAATCCCAGACGATTGGGTACTGGTCCATAATGCCGGGCCATGAACTATGGCCTCCACCCGGTTGAATCACCATTTTCACCTTCAGTCCTAATTCTTCGTACTTTGCTTTCATCACGTGCGATTGTTGTATTGGCACGGTCTTGTCTGCATCGCCATGAATGAGCAGCAGGGGAGGCGATTCCCTGCTGACAAATTGAATCGGTGATATCTCTCGTAACTGCGACTCCAAGTCCTTAATCTCGCCAAACATTCGATCAAACAAGTCGGGTCGAGCGATTGCTAACAACGCGAATCCCTTGGGTCCATTCCAATTTACCATATCAGTAGGAGGGAACCAAGCAACTACGGCCTGTGTCCGACTGCTAAAACGATCGATCGGATCCTTGGCTTGAGGATTGCCATCGTCCCCTTTCGTTGCCGCCATCAGCGAAAGATGCCCGCCCGACGAGCCACTCGTTATGCCAAGTTTCAACGGATCGACATGAAATCGTTCCGCATTGGCTCTAACGAAACGAATCGATCGAAGAATATCTGCCGGCATTTCTGGAACCATATACTTGGGGCTGCTTCCGTGACGAACAACAAATAAGGTAAATCCCCCCTTCAACAAGCCCTGGATCCAATGATCGTGTTTGCGACGTTTGTCTTCGTCCTCGCGGATATCTGATTTTTTGGATATCCAGCTGCCGCTCGATACAAGGATAAGACCGAGCCCTTTGCGTCCCGATTTGGGTTCGATCACATCCAGCGTTAATGCCAATCCATCCTTGTGGCCATAGACCACATCCTCTGTCGCTTCAAAGGGGATGAACGTGTCATCTGCCCTTCCAGCCAGGCCAAGACGGGTCGAAACGATGCAAAGAAAAATCACAAAACGCAACTCGCGATTCATAATAAACCTCTCTGGATTGGGACAAACGAATTCAGCCAGTTTGATGAATGCCTATCGTAAGGTAATATTCTCATGCGCGTGCATACTACTCTGCAATTGCGGGACCGTGATGGCAACTTAATCGCTGTTCAACTCGGTTGCAACTCAACGAGAATCTTGCGAATCTCAAACGCATGATTTGGGTGGGCTCAAATGTTGCGATCGCGACCAACGCCCTACCAAATGGTCTAGATTAGATTGTTACAATGGATCTTGACGAACTAAGTCGAAAACGAAGTCATCTTTAAGGTCCGGCGTACAGTATGAGATCAAGGAAAACCATGATAAAAAACCATCGAAGCAAACTCACCACTTTATCGATCATCACCTACTCAATACTTGTGGCATCGTCTTCTCGTAGCCCTGCAGTAGACGAGCCCGTCAACTCCCCACAAGCCAAACAGCAATGGGAACCGCACGATCTGAATCGTCCGAAGCCACCTGTACGCGATCCTGGTCGGTCTACCGAAACGGAGTTCGCCAAGCCGCCGACGGATGCGATCGTGCTCTTCAATGGAAAAGATTTATCGGAATGGGTGCGCCGCCCAGGAGCCAAAGAGCAACCTCCAGTGATTGAGCCCAAATGGAAAATTCGCGATGGCTATTTTGAGGTGACACCCAACGGGGGCAACATCTATACAAAGGAAAAGTTTGGCGACTGTCGCATTCATTTGGAGTGGGCGACTCCTGCAGAATTCAAGGCAAATGCTCAAGGCCAGAATCGCGGAAACAGTGGCCTGTTTCTGCCTGGCCATCAAGAACTTCAGATCTTGGATTCCTTTGAGAACGAGACTTACGCCGATGGACAAGCGGCCGCGGTTTACGGCAAGCATCCGCCCATCGTCAACGTAAGTCGACGGCCTGGTGAATGGCAGAGCTATGACGTCACCCTCATCCAGCCTCGCTTCGACGCCGATCGCAAGATGACGCAGCCATGTACGTTGACCGTCATTCACAACGGCGTCCTGGTCCAAGATCGTGTGCCAATTGGTGGTAATGCCACCTCCGGCGTTATCGGCTTGCAGGATCATTACACCCCGGTTCGTTTTCGCAACGTCTGGGTTCAGCGAATTGAGTCACAACATTCAACGGTTAATCCGACAGGCGTCGGCAAGCCGGAATGAATGCGAGTCCCTCCGAACGAGCCTGGCGATTTCCCTGCATGTAGCAAACGCCAAACGGTTTCAGAATAAGAATGGGAACAGTGCACTCAGCGCAAAGAAGATCAAAAGAACCCAAGCAACATACCACCAAAGATTCTTCTTTTTGCTAACGGGTTCGGTTTCATCGTCAAAATCGTCCGTGCCATAGCCTCCTAAACCCAGCGCGGCGTGCGACTCAGAATCGCTACCAGAATCATTTTCTGCTTCGTCGACCGAAGTCCTTTTCCTTGCCAACGACGATGTGCGCTTTGTATTGCAGTGCCTGCAAACAGCTGCGGTTGTTGCAACTCTCTTGCCGCATCCCAGGCAATCTGTAAATTCAAGTTGTACCGTCATGGATTCTGAAAAAAATGGTTGGTTGGCTCGGTTGTACGCGAGGGTCTAGATTGGAGACCATCCAACCAGCCCTTGATTCCGACGTGATAGTTATGACACTGCGTACAAGACTCACCTGCTGCGTTCTTTTGATGGCAGTCGGCGCACTGTGATTTTTGCATGGGTGCAAACTCTTGTTTTGAAACGACTCGCGAGTCCTGTGATTCTAACTCGTGGCACGTCCGACAGTCATTCAATCTTGGTAGTGTTAAATGCGGCTTGTGATCAAAATGCGTAATATTGCGAACAACTGCAGATCTTTTTTCTGATTTCCAGCAGGCGTTCAGACGATCATCCGAAACCAGCTGCTGGCTTAATGGGCTTTGATTTGCATTGCGAAAGGCCACACTCCAGTTGTTCTTGTCCATTGGAATACCGGGTCGATCGAGGGATGACAGGGCATGACATTGCCGACACTGCTGCGCCTGAGGGATTCTTTGGTTCGGCGCTCCACTCGGTCGCAGTTGCTCGAGTTCAATCCACCTAGACAGCCATGGGTCAGCATGTCCAATTGGTACGTACACGACGGCCATGCGTTGTCGGTCGATCATCCAACCGCCAAAGGCGAGTTGATCCCAAGCGCGCGAGTCCTTGAACCGCTCCGAGTTCGCTCCCTCCGTTCGTTCTGTTTCCAAGAGACTCCTGGGATCGTTGCCCAAGAGACTGTTGTCTGGTTGAGTCGAGAGTGAGTTTCCAATTCCTGTAAGGAGATCGTCGTCGTCTTTCTGTCTCTCTTTTGCGAAGCCAACGGGTGCCGTTCTAAGTACGGTGCTGCTTCCTTCTTCGAACCACTCATCCCAAGCGGCCCGGAAAAGGTCGGGCGGAATGCCGCTCGAAAATCGATCCAGCCAGGAAATGGGCAGGCTCTTGGGATCGGTCTGCAACGGAGATAACAGCCGCCCGGAATTCGAGAGCAAGTTCTGTACAGCAGCACGAAAGCCAGGTTGCCCCTCATTGGCTAACTTCTGTATCAGTTGCTTCGTCATAACGGATAGTTTTGATAGGGTAGCGCGATCGCGATCGTTCGAAACGTCCAATTCCACAAGTCTACCTGAGGCCGGCAGTTCGCCGAGCAGCGCGAGGCCGCCCGGTTCCGATTCGATCAGCATGCGCATGATCGGCGGAATAACACCGTCCGTCATTTGGCTAGCCTGAATCGGCCAGCAAGGAATATCTGCTCCAAAACTCTTCATTTGCTTTCGATTGATGCTTGGAATCTGCAACACAATTAAACCATCCTGTGTTGCCGACTTGATCGGTTCAGTGTGGCATGATGCGCAAGCTTGCTCAAAAGGAACGCTCCGAAAGACCTGGCCAACCGCTCCTACCTGATCAGACTGTATATGGCACGTTTTACAATCGAAGGTCGTTGACTTCTTCGAGAAGTGCAAATCTCGGTGCTTGACATGATCAAACTCGACGTTTTTATTCCGACCGTATGGATAGTTTTTGAACTCCGGATGGTCGGAGGAGAAAGAATGGAACGCGTTGCGATGGCACGCTTGGCATCTTTCTGAGGTCATTTCGCTAAGGCCATGCAATGAACCTTGGTGCTCACGATGACACTGGCTGCATTCCGACGAATGACTTTGCCAATCGATGGGTGTCCGACTAAAGAGTTTCGCCCAAAACGTTTTGGTTTCGGGCCGATTGCCGTTCGCAACCAGTTCCTCAAGTGATTTGCCGTGCAAATCGTGTGGCGAGCCATGAACAGCGTCGGGCATCTCTTGGATATGACACTTAAGACAGAGAGCGGATTGCTTAACTCTAGCCGAATTGGTGTCGTTGCCCGGGTGACATGCAGCACATCGGTTTTCGGTGTTGATGGCCAGTTCGCTGCTGTTGCCATGGTGGGCGGCGACGAGTAGCTGAGCGTGCGCTCTCGAAAGAGGCCCTGGAGCAAGCGAGTGCTTCCCTCCGAGATTGCTCCAGGCCAAGCTGACTGCAATCAACGCGATGAGTCCTGCGCAGACTTGAATCGTGCGGCTCCACCATAGGAGAGTCCTTAAGGGCCGACAATTATTTTTTGTCGGGTCGGACTGGCTCAACGTACATCGGCCACGAACGGGTCCGATCGGACAGGGTTCACCGGTCAGTGAATTCCCACACTTGAAGGACTGCCGCGGTAATCGATAGTGGTTCATTTGGGGCGACTACCAGCTACTCGAAAATTGATGCGCCAGGATCACATGGGTGACCGTTAAAACAATAAATGCGCCAAGTACCCAAGTGTGAGCGGATGCCCAAAATCGAATCCTATTTTGGATGGCAGATTGGAAATCGAGATCGTCCTTGGCTTGAACTAGCGAACTCATTTCACGTCGTTGAGCACGCCCCTCCTCGCTTAGGTAGCGATCGATGTTCTCCAATTCAGTGAGCAGTCGACGTCTTTTGGCACCTGTTGGGCTAATGCGGTAAAGCCAGTTGCGTCTTGTCGTGAAAAAAGAGCTCACGTGTACTCGATAGTGGTCGGCCATGGCTGCGGTGTCGTTTCTGCCAGCAGACGCAAGAGCGAGTTCGTGAGCTTGCTTCGCAAGAAATCGCGATCGCTCGGGAATGTCTTCTCTCAAGATTTGTGCGCCGGCGGTTCGCAGTAATCGTGGCGCCGTGCGGTTAACATACCATCCAGTCAAGCCCGTGAGAGCAATAGACCAAAAGCTCATAGCGAGAGAGGATTCCATCCAACCGGTGGTAATCAGGTTCGCATGGAGCGCGTAAGCACCAACGCTCAATAGTCCAAGGTAGTGGTGCGTTTGCTGGCAAATGGCAAGTTGTCCTAATTGGGGCGAGAGAATTCGTTTCCTAACACCGAGCAGCATTAATAGAACACAGATGCAAGCGAGGGAATAACCGGTAACGAATGCTTCGTTCTGCAAGCTTGCCGCGGACCGATTTCTCATACTCTGCAGGCTCAACCATGCAACAACGACAGTAAGGCTGGGCACTAGGCGACGAAGCCATCGAGCGTACACGGATGCCATTGCATTCCATACGACAGTCCAGAGGCGAGCTTGAGACTGTAGGTTTGATTCCATTAGCCTGCCCTCCGGTTAAGCCATTGCTCAAGCGGTTTCGTCTCACTGGTGTCGATTCGAAAAAGTGCTTGGTGTGGGCATGCGTTCTGGCATGATGGGCCGGTCTTTAACTCGTGGCACATGTCGCATTTCGAAGCTTGTAAGATGGGTAGTTGTGTCTTGCGATCGACAACCGCTCGCCCTTTTTCATCGCGGACTTGGATCATGAGAATGTTGCTATAGGGACAGCTCTCCGCACACGTTTTGCAGCCGATACAGGTTTGTGAGTCAATTGAGATCACCCCGGAGTCTTGGTCACGGGCAATAGCGCCGGTAGGACAACCAATCATGCAAACGGGGTCCGCGCAATGCATGCAAGCATGGGCAAACAGCAGCGGTCCAAACTGCGGACCATTTCGCACAAATCGGGGTATTCCCTCGTGCGTCGACGCGCATGCCTTCACGCACTCGTCGCAACCTGTGCATCGATCCAAATCGACAATCATGGTTTGCTTGCCATTAATGATCCGCTCGTCAACTAGAAACTCGAGCAACGATGTCTCAAGTTTGGCAAAGGACTCTTCTGCCGACTCAACGGTGCCCAATCTGGATTGTGGCAACGAAGCGGAGACCACCAGCCCACCCGAGTCATACCGCGGGTTGGTAATAGGCTTGGGTAACTCCGAGTTTCGAATTTTGGGCAGGACATGCGTCAAAACCAGTTCGCTTGGAATTCGCAGGATGTCAACGAATCCAAGCGCCCGCAAGGATTCTTGGTACGGCAATGGTTTATCCGAGGGATTTCGAAAGCGATGCGACAACTCCGCGAGTCCAAAAACGTGCCCGCGTCCGAGATAGGCGATGGTTTGATGGCCTCGCCCCTGCTCAAAACTGAGTCTCGCGAAACCTGCTCGGATGAGAATCAAATCGCTGACGGCGTGCCCCTCAGTCGCAATAAGAGGTTCTCGTGCGATCTGTGCTTGAACGTCTAGCTTCTGACTATCCCGATAGTCGGCAAACCACTCGCGTTCACCCATCGACTGAATACTGGTCTGCGCGATGACTTCTGCCATGGTGGCATCGTCAAGAAACCGTAGTAGCGGAGTTTCCCGTAGGTGTGTTTGCAAACTGGACTCACGAAAGCGCGCGTCGAGATAATCGCGAAAGGATTTGTCTCGGCGCAGAATTCGTAGACCTTGCCATCGAATTTCCAAGATGACGGTTGGAGTATTCGCAACGACGGTGTAACGATGTTGGCTTCGGGTGATCGCCGCCATTTCGCCAAAGATCTCGCCGACACCTAACGGCTCAGATTGAAAACCATTCATCACCGCGCTGATATCTTGTAGGAATATTCTGCTCTTTCCACCGACCATCTCGACTTGCTGACGAGGCGTTGTTCGCTTTTTGTCAGCGGCTGCGGTTTGACTGCCGTTGCGGCTCCCTTCGCGACGATTGCTTTTCGGTGACGCTGGTTTCCGGTTGGAGTTCGGCTTGAATGTTTGTTTAAGCCAATCCATCCAAGTGGTAGGCCCGTTTGGCTCGGAGGGCTTGCCACGCGGTTGCCAAAGGGCCTCGAGAAAAGCGACAACAGAGCCACGCAAGACGAGGTAGCCGCTGCCGCCGTAATCGCCTTCGCGGATCACTATGTCACCAGACTCGTATCGGAGGATGCGGCAGTCATGCCGCAAGACGCCCTCCAAGGAACTATGGGCGGGGAAGACGTCCGAGTTCATCTCAGAAAATGGAGGCTGATTCAGCATCCATTGGAGATCTCGCTTCAGCATCTCTGGGTCGAGAGGATGGTCCCAACGCAACGGTCTGTCGATGGCTACTAGATCGTTGTTTGGTGCTCTCATGGTGTCAACGAATTTTGTAGCCGGAACGGGTTCGATAAGCCGGTGAGTTTCCTTGAAAACGCCCTACAAACTCAAGAGCATTTCCTTTGTTTTTCCATTAGCCTGGTCATCAAAACTTGCCATGAATCCCCTGGGAATTACCTCGCAAATGGGAGCGTTTCGTAACAGAGCTGTTAATAACAGGCTCAAATCTGAACTATGCTAATCGTTCCGAAAGGCACCTAAACCACCCAGTTTGCCGGGACGCACAACTTCATTGCTTGTATACTGATGCACATCTTTCTTCGAAGCACATGAACGGCTGAGTACTACCGTTCCACAATGGGATGCCTTAAATGAGATTACGCAATAATCGATTCGCGTTCACGCCTCTTTGCTTGCTATTTATTGGTTGGATTACTGCGAGCTCGAGCGTAGAGTATCACCTGCAAGCGTCGACGCCGAACATCATTTTGATCATGGCCGATGATTTCGGTTACGAATGCGTGACCGCGAACGGCGGCCAGTCTTATCAGACGCCCAACCTTGATCGGTTGGCAGCCGGTGGTGTTCGATTCGAGCATTGTCACGTTCAGCCGCTTTGCACTCCAACGCGGGTGCAATTGATGACAGGACTCTACAATGTTCGAAACTACTTAAACTTCGGGACTCTACCTCGCGCTGAGAAGACGTTTGGACATGTTCTGCAGAATGCTGGATATGCAACTGGCATTTGCGGAAAGTGGCAGCTTGGCCAGGAAGTGGACTCTCCCAAGCACTTCGGCTTCCAAGAGTCTTGCCTTTGGCAGCAAACACGCCGGCCACCACGCTATGCCAACCCAGGTCTCGAGTACAACGGTGTTGAAAGGGACTTCACAAACGGTGAGTATGGACCGACCCTAGTCAACAACTTCGCCCTCGACTTCATTAGCAAGCATCGAGAGAAGCCATTCTTTCTGTATTACCCGATGATGCTCACGCACGATCCGTTTCAACCTACGCCAGATAGTCCCGATTGGGATCCCAAGGCTAAAGGTGAAGACAAGAACAAGGACGTGAAACACTTTGCCGAGATGACCGCATACATGGACAAACTCATCGGGCAAGTGGACGCGAAACTTGGGGAATTGGGAATCCGCGAAAACACGCTGTTGTTATTCATTGGCGACAACGGTACGGGGCGACCGATAACGAGTCGCTTTCAGGGATCGGACTACCGCGGCGGCAAAGGAACAACCACGCGTCATGGAACGCATGTGCCGTTAATTGCAAGCTGGCCCGGAGTCATCAAAACGGGACAAGTCAATCGCGACCTGATTAGCAGCGTGGACATCTTGCCTACGCTGTGCGATGCAGTCGGCATAACGAATCCGAAAACGGACGGTGTTAGTTTTGCTAAGCAATTGCGAGGCGAAAAGGGTAGTCCACGTGAGTGGCTATACTCATGGTACTCACCGCGCCAACAAGCCGATCTAACCGTCAAGGAATACGCTTGGGATCACAGGTACAAACTGTATCGAACCGGGGAGCTATTCGACTTGACTGCAGACCCAATGGAAAAAGCCCCCTTGCATCCGCAAACCATGACCGGCGAAGCAAAAACAGCGTCCGCCAAACTGCAAAAGGCCTTATCGCAATTTACGGACGCGCGACCGAAGCAACTCGATGACGAGTTCGAGCAAAAAAGCCGAATACCGAAGAAGCAACAGAACAAATAGTGTTTAACCCGCGAGACGGCTCGCAGGTGCTTAACCTGCGTAGCCGCTCCATGCCGAGAGCCATCGATGAGTCAGCGAACACAAGTGCCTTAAGCACATCCATTCATCTAGAGCTAGACCACCGCTTCGCGGATGAAACGTTAAAACAGCAACCTCCGTGATCAAATAACGTGTTATCCGATCACTTGCTTTCGTCAAACAACTGTTGCTTGAGGAACGTATATGCGATCGCTTGCATGAAGGCGGATTGGCGGTTGTTGGCTGCGCCGCCGTGTCCACCCTCGATGTTCTCGTAATACATCACCGAATGCCCTTGCTCCTCCATCTTGGCCATCATCTTGCGAGCGTGACCTGGATGCACTCGGTCATCTCGAGTGGAAGTCGTAAAGAGCACGTTCGCGTATTTCACTCCAGGCTTAACATTATGATAGGGAGAGAATGTCTTGATGTAATCCCACTGAGCTGGAACATCGGGATTGCCATACTCGGCCATCCATGAAGCGCCTGCCAACAATTTGTTGTAACGTTGCATATCCAACAGTGGCACTTGGCATACCGCCGCTTTGAAGAGTCCCGGATACAGGGTCACCATGTTGCCCACCAACAGTCCGCCATTCGAACCTCCCTGGATTCCAAGCTTATCAGACTGTGTCACTTTGCGAGTGAAAAGTTCTTGAGCCACAGCTGCAAAGTCTTCATAGCAACGCAGCCGGTTTTCTTTGAGTGCAGCTTGATGCCAGCGGGGTCCATATTCGCCACCGCCTCGAATATTGGCGACAACATATACACCCCCTTGGCTAACCCAGGATCGACCGACCGCTGGGCTGTAGCCTGGTTGCATCGAAATCTCGAAGCCACCGTAACCGTACAGAAGCGTCGGATGGTTGCCGTCTAGTTTTAATCCCTCGGGAGCAACCATGAAATATGGAACGCGGGTACCGTCCTTGCTTGTGGCGAAGTGCTGAGAGATCGACAGCCCCTTTGAATCAAAGAACGCCGGCATCTGCTTGAGCACCGTCGGTTCTGACCCGATGGTGCCGAACGACAAGGTCGTTGGGGTCAAGTAGTTGGTGGCTGTCATGAAAAAGTCGTTCGACTCATCGGAATCCACAGCACTGATATTGACGGTTCCAAGACTAGGAGCTCCCTTGAGCGGCTCCTTGAGCCAGCCTTTATCCGAAGGCTTCAAGACGTAGATACGATTCTTGACGTCTTCCAAAACGTTGATGTAAGCATAGTCCTTGGTAAAACCGAAACTGGACAGTGCGGTCGTGTTTGAGGGTTCGAAGACCATTTCCAAATTTCGATCACCCTTGAGGAATGCATCGAGCTTGGTCATCAGCAATGCACCCGCAGGATAGATCTTGCCACCAACTTCCCATGGCCTGCGTAGTTCAATGGCGAGGAACTGATGGAAGACGGATTTGTTCGCGCTGTTTGGAGCGTCGATCTTGATCAGTTTCGAGTTGTCGTCGAGCAAGTACAACTCGTCATTGTAGAAGGCTAGGTTTCGGTTAACGAAATTGCGTTCAAAACCGGGCGAGTCGTCATGCGATGCGCTGGCCGACATATCGTCGCTTTTGCCTTCGTAGACGACTTGAGCGGATTCAAAGGGTGTGCCACGCTTCCACTTCTTTGCGATCCGAGGATAGCCAGACTCGGTCATCGAACCTGGGCCAAAGTCGGTCATGACGAACACATGATCCAAATCGATCCAGCTCATGCTCCCTTTGGATTCTGGTCGCGAGAATCCGTCTTGAACAAACTCTCGTTTCTCCAAGTCGAATTCTCGCGTTACGTCCGCGTCGGCACCACCACGCGACAGCGTGATCAATGCTCGCTTGTATTCGGGGCGAAGAATGTTCGCACCCTTCCAAACCCAGTTTTCACTTTCTGTTTTGCCAAGCGCATCGAGATCCAGAATGACTTC
>JANMNR010000738.1:0-5604 GCA_031368325.1 Pirellula sp. | reverse complement strand
AATGCTCGAGTCTCCTAACTTGGAGGCACGCTATGGTGCATGCCAAAGCTTGATTGCGCTCCGCGGGCGTGGAGCTCCCGCCGTAGACCAACTTCAAGCATTGCTTGGTGAAAAAGATCTTTGGTTGCGGATCAAAGCTGCTGAAGCCCTAGCAAGATTGGGGGCTCCGGCAATGAAAACGGTACCAACGCTCCTTGAATTGCTGGCTCGGGTTGACCTTGAAAACGATCCTCGCAGTATGCAGCAGCGGTACCTTGCCTTTGCACTTTTCGATGATGGCGGAATGTTGAGCCGATCGCTTAACGGCGTGGATCGCGACGCGCTCTATACGGCAGTCAAGGCTGGGCTTAGGAACCAGGATGGCCGCGCACGAACAAGCATGGGATCCGTCTATCGCAATCTTTCGGTCAACGAAATCAAACCGTTGTTGCCATCCATTCATCAAGCGATCATCGAACCCGCGCCAAGCGGAGAAATGTTCGCAGACGGGATTCGCGTGGAGGGGCTTCGGCTTTTGGCCAAACATAGGATCGAGGAAGGCATCGCCGCCTGTGTTCAATACACTCGAGATCAGAATCCATGGGAAAGCCAAATCCGAACGCCAGAGTTGATGAAGATCCTGCTGAGTTATGGAACGCATGCCAAGGCCGTTGTTCCGGATCTGACGAAGATCGCCAACTACTTCGAAAAGGAAGAACCTGACTTTCCCCCAGATTTGATGGCTATGAAAGCAAAGTCCGTTCGCGAAACGATCCGGGCTATCGAAGCGTCGACGGACACTCCAAACCTTATTAATTTGCCGTAATTCAAATCCACTTTGCGAATTGACTTCCCATGAAAACGAACAACATTTCCTTTGCGTTCTTTTTACTTGTTCAGTTAGTGTTTTGCTGCGAGGCAAGATCCCAGCGGAATGCACTCGATACCGATACCGAGACATTACGTGTCTTTATTTTTGCCGGCCAGTCCAACATGGTTGGCTCGGATTCAAAAGCAAAAGACATCCAACGATTCCCACCATTTGAAGGACTGGACAAGCCTCAGGACAAGGTCTTGTTTTCGTACAACATCGGACGCGAGGACAAGCGAGTCTCGAACGGCTGGATCGCATTGCAACCTGTAGACAACATCGTTGGTCCTGAGCTCAGCTTCGCTCGACGCGTATCTCAGGAGATCCAGGCCCCTATTGCCATTATCAAATGCGCTGCCGGTGGAACAACGTTGGGCGGCGATTGGAACCCCGATGCCCCCACTGGTTTCAAGCTGTATCCTTTGGCACTGCAATTGATCCAATCATCTCTGGCTGAACTGGACGGCCAGAAAGTGGCCTACCGCATCGAAGGATTCATGTGGCATCAGGGAGAAAACGACATGTTTAACAAAGAATTCAAGCCGAATTATGGCAAGAACCTTAAGAACTTCCTTGCCAGCTGGCGACGTGATCTAAAGGCACCCAACTTGAAGTTTTACATCGGAGAACTCTGCACGAAAACGATATGGGGCATGGACAACCGCGAGAATATGTATGCGATCCGCGCCGGACAAAAAGAAGTGACAGAATCCGATCCGCTGGCAGAGTACATTGCGACGTCGCATAATGCGGTTGAGATCGGCGGAGGAGAGGGATTGCATTATCACTACGGAACACTTGGGCAACTCGAACACGGTGTAAACTACGCCAACGCTTACGTGCGGACCATTGGCAAGCCGATAACCAAAGACCGCCCACTCAAAGAATGGCCTTATGAAAAAGGGAGTGCAGTAAAACTGTTCGTTCTTGCCGGTCATCGCAACATGGAGGGCGAGCGAGCATTTAAACAGGAGCTAAATGGAATCGCTGGCAGCGAGTCACTCGCAGATGACAATTCGAAAATTCCATTCAAATACAATTTGGGAGGCGGCTATAAGACCTCGAAAGGCTGGGAGCCGTTGGGACCTGCTGGTTTCTACGACACGTTTGGACCTGAGCTCAGCTTTGGTAGATCATTACAAGGAAAACTGTCCGGCAACATTGCGATCGCCAAGTTTACGCATAGTGGATCGCAGCTCAACGATTGGACTCCTCAGGGGACAGTCACAAAGGACCGAAACCTCTACTCGCAGTTTATCTCCTTTATTCAGGAATCCATTCAGGAGCTGAGGTTGAAAGGGCATGAAGTGGAATTGGCAGGAATTTTTTATCATGTCGGGGAGAACGATATGGCCTTTGGACCATATAGAAAAAACGTAAGTAAATGGTTGCAGTCCACCGTTGCCCAAAGCCGCCTGGACTTGGCGCTACCGGCTCTAAAATGGGTCGTGTGCCAACAGACGCTCACGGATGAAAAGGGACTCAATTCCATCGACATCACTGCGAATCTTTCTTCCATCGCTGCTGCGGACCCGGCGTTTATTCACCTGAAGGCCTTTGGGTTGGCCCCACAAAAAGAAAAGCTGGTCATGAATACGACCGGCATCGTAGAGCTGGGGGACTTTCTCGCGCTAAGTTACCACCAACAAAATAGCCAGTGACATCGAGCACTGATATTGCCGAAAGAATTAGGCAGTCACGAAACAGCATCGGGCTCCAAAGCTTGAACTGGTCGGCTCGCCTGATTGACGCGGTGCCGTGCGAATCCGTGCTATCTGCCTATCGAACCTGATCCTGAGCGTACTGCAATGCAATTGCCTGGGCGGACTCCCATTCGCCTTGGCTCGCTAGCTTGAGCACGCGTTGAAACGACTGAATTTCCCCTTCGCTAATTTTGCCGCTCGATTTCAGTTCCGCCAAACGCTCCTCGCAAGCGGAAAGGCGTTTGGGATTTTTTGTGTTGCACGCCGTGTACACCTGCTTGATGAAGTCCATCGAATCGCGAGTAGTCGCTTTTGGATGGCGACTACAACCCATTATCATCGTTGCCAAAACGAGTACGAATAGTCCAAGTTGACAAGCGGAACTGGTTAGACGGCGACTATTGTTCATTGGAAAACACCTCTCCTTTGGCGCAACTGCTCATTGCAGCCCAGGTATCAAGGTTGACGGTCGTTGCAATGTATCTCACACTGCCGTCGCCCAGTAGCACATAGCCACCTCCGCCACTCCAGGGTGCATACATTTGGCAAACGTGGCAAGTCGGAAAAGAGGGTGAGTGGATAATTCCCGGCTCGTCCGCTGCTGGTCCGGAATGACAGAGCACGTACGTGGCACCCTGATCGCACTCGGTAAAGGGAAATCGGTGCGGATCTCTTGGGCATGAAAAACTACCGGGGACAACGCCCACCCAAGTCTTGTCGCTGATCGTTGCATGCTCTCCAACGAACACCGTATTCGAAAGACCGTCGGTGACCTCGGCAATCCGAACTCGCGAGTTGCGGTAGAGCGGTCCTCTCGCCAACCGGCGCCAATCCTGGACAGGTGGTGCATAGCCCCACGGCTCATCCTGGCCGCAATTACCAACATAATGCGAGCGGCCAAAACGCGCTAGGGTCGAGCCGGACTCATCGGTAACAATCGTATCTCCATCGAAATTTGCCGCACCTGGATTCAGAAATCCCGAAACTCGCGTCTTGACGATCGCCGCATTCTTGGAGTGCCAACAAGGCAACGCTATATCAAGCTGGTTATACAACGCGGATTGCTCCATATAGGGCAGCAGCAAAGTTCCCCAGGCCCAACCCGGGGCCGCATCAAGCGAAGCTGCGTTCATCGTTGGACCGCCAATGCTTGAAACATACCCAGATGGAAACGTCCTCAGTGCGCTTTCGTAGTTGAGCAGCGCTAGCCCCATTTGTTTCAGGTTGTTTTGGCTCTGCGTCCTTCTTGCTGCCTCACGTGCAGACTGCACTGCAGGGAGCAATAGCCCCACCAACACCCCGATAATCGAAATGACAACCAGCAACTCGACCAACGTGAAACCACGCTGCCGTTTTGCCTTGGCTGTAAATCCTGGAATCTGCATCACTGAGCTCGGCATATCGTCACGCACAATCCTTCCCATACAAATCCTCAAGGCTATTGCAAAAGTGTGGTTCAGACTACATCCACGCAAAGTTTAGCCTAGGCTAAACTTTTGTCAAGTGGCGGTGAGTATCGAAGCCTCGGTGTCCATGAGCGTATTCATACGGGACGGAGAATGCAGAGAAAAGGCGATCCAACTCACTCCGTGATTGATCGAAATCACTTGAACGCTTGAATCTTCAAGTCAAGCGACCTATCTTCTGACCTCCATTTCACTTTGAGTGGGGTCTTAGCAGCGTTCGAGTACGTTGATGGCATGCGAGGCGACTCGGGACCAATCGATTCCAATGTGTAAGCATATTCGCCCGTAGGAAGCGAAAGGGAAGCATTCCCTGCCGGTTGAACCAACCGAAACCTACCATCTATTCCGGTCGTCCCCATACCAAGCGGTCTAACACTGCCCACTTGATAGATCTTGATTTCAAAATCCGGAACAGGAACCTCACCGGCAGTCAAACTCCCTTGGGTACCCCCAGAAACCTGTAACGGCCCTTGGCTGCAACCGCAGAGCATTACTAAACAGTAAATAAGGACTTTTGAGGGATGATTCATTGCTATAACGGATGTTTCGAAGGTTTACTACAGTGGCTATGCCTAGCACATTATCATGCTTAGTTGTCGATGCGGGCGATGTCCCCAGCATTGGAGGTATGTAGCGAAACGTGAATCATTCGATCGATGCCATTGCTGAGCAAGTGCGTGCTGCCATCCCCCAAAGTGACTTGAGCTCCGCCGGAATGCATGCTTCGTGGTGCAAACCATCCTCTTCCGTGAACGTTGATGTCAGGAATACGACTGTTGGGTGTCAAGTACCCGTTCGTTACCACGGAATAGGGGACACCACGAATCCAGCTCTCGCCTCGAAGACCACGCCATGATGTGAGCGTGGCCGATATGGCCGCCAAGTCTGGATCACGAATGGTGCCACCCATGGTAAAACCGGGTGTCCCAACCGGATTGGACGATGAGCCGCCCCAGGAGCCTATGCGACGATGCGGAATACTCGGAACTGGCCCGGTCGAGACTATTTTGTCACCCTTGAGTGTCTCCGATAGCATAACCGTGTTGCTGAGGCCATCGGTGATGTTGGAGAGTCTCGCAAAAGAGTTTTCCCAAACAAATCCGTCGGTTGGATATCGGTCATCGTAGTTAGTTCCTGTACCACTACCGTAGGAATACATGTAGTTCAGTCCTGCGACTTTTGCTACGGTCCCATCTGGCAACAGAGAATCGAAGAGCGGATCCGCAGAGTCGCTGGGGCATTGAAAAATGGAGAGTACCGTACCGGCTGCTACGCGATGGAGCGGGTTAAGCCTAGCCGCAAAAGCAGGTCCCACAAATAGCGGAATGTTGTAGTCGATCAAGTTTGAAAGATTGCCCTGCTCGATGTACGGTAGGATTCTCGCTTGCGGAGAGAAAGAGCTTGAACCAGTCAGGCCGGGCAGTCGTCGGAACGTCGACTCATAGTTTAAGGTGGCAAGCCCCACCTGCCGTAAATTGTTTGAACACTGCATTCGGCGTGCTGCTTCGCGGGCCGCTTGAACGGCAGGTAAAAGCAAACCGACCAGTATCCCAATGATCGCGATGACCACGAGGAGTTCAACAAG
>JANMNR010000263.1:0-29357 GCA_031368325.1 Pirellula sp. | reverse complement strand
GTGATCGGTGTAAACAACTCGCTCAGAGAAACCGTTGCATCGACGTTTGCGTTGGCCGCTTCGAGTGTCAATGAAGCAAAGCCGTCAAAGTCGAGACCATCATCACTTCCGAATAGCGAACCGCCGATTCCGATCGAATTCGAGGTCGCTGCAAACGTGTCTGACGTGGCGTCATCGGTATCGATCAACGTCAATCGGTCACCGTCTTGTCCACCACCGATGACGGCAATTGCAAAATCGATGAAATCAAGTAATCCGCCTGCCGTTGACTCACCGTTGCTATCGATTCGCAATGTGTCGTTGCCAAGTCCCGCGTTGATGGTCAAGCGAACTGGTTTGACAAAGGTTGTCGATTCTGCAGCGGATGAGGTGAACTTCAACGTAGAAGCGTCCATCGCGGATAACTCCATGATGTCATCCGCATCGCTGAATTCAAGGTCGAGATCGTCAATGACCAAAGTGGAAATGATCGGCTCCAGCCCCGTGTAACGAATCGTCGGCCCATCGCTTAGCGAAATCGAACCACTATGTGCATCGATGTAAGTGAATGTTCCACCATCGAAGGAACCGCCCGTAAGCTTGAGTGAATCGTCACCCTCGCCGCCGTCAAAAGCAACCGCTCGCTCAAAGCCACCCGACAAGAAGTCGAGCGTCAGTGCATCGTCGCCGCTGCTGGTATTGATGATGATCTGACCATCGAGGTACAGTTCCGCGATCGGGATACGAATGGTGTTCGTTCCATCGCCATGAGCCAGAGCCAAGTCGCTGTTGAGAAGCTGGTCAGGATCCGTGATGGTTAGGAAAGTGCTGTCACTGCGAAGCGTAAGCTTGTCGTTGGCGGTACCACCTTGTATCACCAAATCATGACCGTTGAACGAGATCGATGTCGAACCCGTAACAATCGCTCGCGATGGAACGATCGTCAATTTATGGTCTTCGACTTCGCCGTCTGCCGCAGGCACTTCCGGATCGGTGGGGAGCAAGCCACCAGCCGTACTGATTCGGAAGCGTGACAACTTGTCACCAGCTACCACTCCCGCTGGCATTTCGAATTCAAACAGATTGCGACCATCAACAACGACAACACTGGCAAGGATCTGTTCCTTCGGATCATCGAAGTCGCCGTCTGAGTTGAAGTCGATCCAGCCATCGACTTTGGCACCAGCGATGATTTTCGAGGCGTCGACTCGAACAAAGGCGCTACCGGTAGCCTGCACTTCACCAAAGATAATTCCGTCGTTGTCGCTAAGATTATCCTGGCTGTCACCATTCGTTAGCGACGCTTCGGTATCGACCAATTTGCCGAGCACTGGACCACCGACGATGTGCGAAGCGGTCTCATAGCCGGTCGCGCCACCCCGATCGAGATTGCTCAGTATGTTGACCGGATAGTCTTCGACTTCACCATCGAATGCAAATCCAGTTGGCGATTGAAAACCGGACGAAGTCAGTCGGAATCTGGCGTATGTACTTCCGATTCCAGCAGTTGCAGGGATATCAAAGCTCAACGAGTTTGTTCCCGATGTCACGACTTGGTTTCGGAAGACCTGTTCGTTGATATCAAATGTCCCGTTCCGGTCGAAATCGATCCAGCCGTCAATATACGCAGTTCCGTTGGCAGGAGCATTGACCACAAACACCTGTATGCTCGCGTCCGCCTGTCCAACGGTCATCGAACCCAGCGTCACCCCATCGTTGGTATCGGTGCTAGACGCATCCAGTTCTGCTCCAACATTCAATCCAAGCTGTAGCCCGCTGGCCAAACCATGTTGAGGACCATTGTCAGCCGCCTTCGTTTGGTACGAATCTGGAGCACTACCGAAATCGAAGCCTTGATCGACAACCGTAAAGATAACGTCGTTGTTAGCCAGATCACCATCAGCGTCAGCTTGGTAGTTGACTTGGAATCGATAGCCACTGGCGACGAAGGTTGAACCGTTGAGAATGTTAGTCCCAAAGGCATCATCAAAGGTTCCGACGAGCTGCGCAGTGGGTTCAACAAGTCGTACCACCGTGAACTGATCGCCGATGGATGGAGTGAACCCAAGAGAAATAAGCAAGTTCACGCGACCTAGATCGGCCGTGAAGCCGACGCCACGAATCTGGATTTGGTCATGAAGCGAGCCAGGCGTTGTGCCATTGAGCTCCAGTTTGAGCTGTGCATTATCTGCAAGAGTGAGGTCGCTTCCGATCGACAGGATGCCAGGGGATGCTCCTGGATTTACGATCGATCCATCCGCTTGCGTTGTGGTCCCCTCGATACTTCCTTTGCCACCTAGCTTCCCACCGGACAAGATGACATTGCCAACGATAACGGCGCTTTCATCCGTTCGAAGCTCACCGGACAGAATCTTGACATCGCCATTGATCGTGTTGGTGCCACGAACCGTTGTAACACCCTTGCCGCTGTGAACGAGTGCAAGGGTTCCTGCACCGGTCGGTGCCATGGCTTTTTGGAAGTCACCTGTTTTTTGGACTCGGATGTCCAGCGCGCCTGCTGTTGCACCGACATAGGAAACAGTCTCGGCAACTTGCAATGTATCGGCAATCAAGGTGACGTTGCCGCCAAGCTCGATCGCGTCATTGAGCACCATGGTGGTCGCAGAAATGGTTTTGATGCTAAGAATGGTTTTCCCGCCAGCGTCCGTGGTCAAGGCGGTCAGCGGCCGGCCCTTGCCGATATCGCCCGACAAGGTCGTTGTTCCAGTGCCCGAATTCAGCTTCAATTCGTAGGGACCGTCAATGCTGCCACTGACAGCAAGTGGCCCATCGGCAGGAGTTCCCTTGGAGTCGATCGTAAGATCCTTGCCCAGTACCACGTTGCCAACGAAATTCACGCTGTTGGTATCGACGTCGCCGCCAAGTTGAATAGTCCCAGACGTACCGACATCCACCGACAATCCGATCGGAGCCACAAATCCCTTGGGCAGATCGGCCTGCGTTCCTTTGAGCGACACGGAAGCAGTCGGAGCCTTGATCTTTGCTGTGGTTTCGGCCCCTAGGAAGAGATCAAACGAACCTGCGTCGCCCGTTTGCAGTTTCAACCCAACCGATCGCGCTGTGGCATCGATGCTGGCGGTGGTGGTATCGAGCGATGAGATCACATCCACTGGTCCACTGAATTCGATACTCGGTAGCGAGCCGGTTGTTGGCGTAACCACAACGTTGCCTTTGTTGTCCGCCAAATAGTTGATCGCCACCGCGGTTACTGCCGCCGAATGCGTAATCGTTAACGAGTCGATCGAGCTTCCAGCATCGAGCACGAACTTCGGTAGATTCGATGCCATTTGCAAGGTGATCGCGTCGGAGCCAGCGGCTGTTGCCAACCGTGTTTCGCCCGTGATGTTGGCCATTGGTATTCGAACTTGTTTGGAGTTGGGGTCGAGCGAACCGCCCGCAGCGTTAAAGGCCGGTGTCAAGGAAACGTCAGAAACATTATCCAGAGCGAAGTCCAAATCGGTCCCGTTGACGTTCGCTGCAATCACATCTGGACGATCGCCAAAGCTGGTGACCAGCAAGTTGCCAGACGCATCTCGATCGAATCGCAGACCGCCGATGGCGATTAGGTAGTCCTCGACCTCGCCGGAGGGCGCAGTGCCCGCAGGAGTAAGCGCAGCATCGGACGCGCGGCTAATCCGTACTCTCGCTACGACATTGCCCGCAGTTGCATCGACTGGAACAGCAATGTCGAAGGAAGCCAAGCCGCTCTGCGTAACGCTCTTGCCGATGACAACCTGTTCGCCAGCGTCATCGAAGTCTAGGTCGTTGTTGAAGTCAATCCAAGCGTCGAGCTTCGCATTTGCCGCATCAACGTTGCGAACGTCTGCTTTCAGCGATCCTGTGGCACCGATTCGTAGTCCAGCGAACGTAACACCATCTTCGTCACCCGTCGTTGGGACGCCGGTCCCTGTTTGTAATCCGGTTTCGTCCGTTCGCAGAGCCCCCAGTTGTGGGCCAACTGCGGTGTGTTTTGCAACAGGATAGCCAATCGCATTGGAGTAATCTTCGCGGACCGCGTTGTTGTTGGCATCCAGTCTTGCCGTAGCGATCGCGCCATCTTGATCGACGACTTCGAGTGAAACAAAGTTGCCATTGAGCTCCGTCAAAATGACTTCCGCGCTGAACGTGTATTGCTGAACGCCGACTGCGTTGGGTTGACCTTGTGGCAGCAGAGTCACTGGCGTTTCACGTCGCGAACCGCTGGAATCGTTCTGTATGATCAACTTGGCTTGCAATCGATCGGCGGAGAAGTCGCTCACGGTACCTGTGTAGGTTCGAACGGAGCTAAGTTCGCCAATCGCACCCTGGGTCAACGTTAGGTTGGTTGGAATGAGATTGTTAACAAGGAAGGGTGTCGAAGCCTGCACGCGATTTCCGAAGCCGTCGTTGACTTGCACTTCCGCGTTCCACGTTCCGGAGCGGTCAGGAACGAAACTTGGTTCTCTCCCATCGAGGGTTCTCGTGGTGCCATCCGACGAAGTAAGAATCCAGCTAACGCTTTCCTTTTCGCTCTTGGTTCCGACGTAGGTGATGGTTGGCACCAGCTTGACGGAGTCGCCGTCGTTGATCGTGGCGATTGCATTGACCACAGCAACTGGGGCGACCGCAGTGATCGTCAATTTGAGGATGACTTCGTTGGACGATGCGTTGTCTTTGTCGGTGGAGCTAATCTTGACGGTATAGTCTCCAGGCCGATCGTAGGTGTGGGTGATGGGGTTGAGCGGATTGAACTTACCGCTTACTTTTCCATCGCCCCAATTGACGTTGACGGTTTGCAAGTCGCTGGAACCACCATCGGCAATCGAAAGACCGGTGAGGGTGAAAAGGCCGACAGGTGCAGTCTGCGCGGTGTTCGCCAGTGCAACGGTTGGCTTAGCATTGCCCACCCCAAATTTCATTTCCGATGTGTTGGAGAAGACTTGAGGTGGACCAACCGCAACGATGTAGGTATCCGTTACGGTGGCGCTGATGATGTACGCAGCGTCGTCGGCTGGGACCAAGTTGATGACGCGAGTGGTCCCGGTGAGAACCTGGGTTGCCCCTTGTTTGACAGACCAAGAGTACGTTCGAACAGCTCGACCGGATACTGCGGAGGAGTTCCCAAGATCGATCGCCAGTTTGTCTCCTTCTTTGACATCCTTGAGCTGGTTCGGAGTGAAGACAACGCTTGGATTCACCTTTAAAGTGAAGGAATCGACATCGGTCGCCCCTTGTGGATCGGTGGTCGTCTTTGTAACGACGTAAGATCCTGCGAATTGCGGCTTGAATTTGAAATCTTTGCCGGTAGCGGTCGCAATGAATTGCCCGCTATTCGAGACAACTTTCCATTCATAGCTTAGTTTCGCCGCATCTACCGGACTTGGGTCGAGGGTCGCATTGTCAGCGACGGCAGACACGCTAACTTCGGTACCTGCCTGAATAGCACCTGCAGGAATCCCGGCAACTTTCGTGGTGGGTGCGAGGTTGGCGACGACGATCTTCGTCGAGCGTGTCGTTTTCGCTCCATCGGTATCGGTAGCCGCTATGTTGAGGGTATAGACTCCATCATCTGCAAACGTGTAATTGGTAACAACCGTTGATGGTCGTTCGACCGAAATTGAAGCGGTGAGCGGCGTTTGGTTAAGCGGGCGTGTTTCGGTGAGGACCGCTGGGAATCTTCCCATCGTATCCACCACCTCGGATCGATAGGTAAGCGAATCGTTCGGAGTTTGCTCGCCCGATTGGGCAACACGGGTGTTTATGGATACGCGGTCCCAGTAGACAGGGACTTGGAAGCTAGAAGTACTCCAAATTAACCCTACCGCTGTTATGCGTGAGCCACTCCCAATGCCAATCTTAGCTAGATCGAACTCAAGCTTCGTCCAAACTTTTTGCGGTGGCAAATTGCCAAGTATGATTTCCGCACCTCCCGTTCTTCCAAAGCCAGCTCTCTTTGAGAATTCTTTTCCCGAAGCATCGACCCCGAGAATCTCCATTCCAACAAAATTTGTATTCTGCGAACTGGCAAACAAGACACTCGCCGAGAGCTTATCGCCGGCTCCCACCAGCAGGTCGGAACCTCTCAGCCAAGCGGCTCGATAAGCTCCACCGCCGTTAGGTAAGGGTGCTCCAGTGATCACCTTGCTTCCAGACATGGCCGGAGGTGTTCCCGCAATAAACAACGCGGCGGGTCGCACACCGGGCTTTTGCGTGAATATATCGACGCCAGGCGCATAGGTCTTGCCGCCAGGTTGTGCATCATCTGCCCACACGACATCGCGAGACGCAGGAAACAAGTAACCAGTATTAGGGTTCCTGGTAGTCGTATAAGCGAGTGCTTTATCGAACTGCCAGTAGGCGACCAAATTCGGTGTTGACGCGGTCAGTGTTTTGAACGTTTCTGCGACGATTTCTTCCGTCGACCGAGCTCGATTGAAGATGCGTACTTCGTCCATCGAGAAACCGCGCTGGCCAAGTTGGAGACTTGTGCCACTATTGGGCTTGTAGCCCGCAAAATCGATCGACTTGATTTCTTTCCCATCGACGATGAGTGAGAACTTGCTGCCATCATATCGAACCGCGACCTGGGTAACCGTATTCGGCTTTACCAAAGCTGCAGGTGTTGCCACAGAGATGGATTGTCTATTGATGCTTGCCGACCAATAGACCTTTTGATCCACACCCTTGAAGGTCTGAATTTTGAATCCTGTTTGGGCCGACGAAACATCGATGACCGACACGGTTCCATTGACGGGTGGTGTTAGCGCATCCGAAGTGGCGATCACCAATGCCTCCAGCGTGAATTGCTCCGTTCGCAGAAGGTCTGACATTTGCGCAGTGATCGTGCCGTCGCCATCTTTGGAAAGTTGGATGGCTTTCGACTTCGGTGTCTGAGAAAACTGCGTCTGGACTCCCAAAGGTGATGTTATCGTGACATCCGTTGAAATAGAATCTACCGGATCGGAGATGGTCGTATTCTGCAGCAGCGAGGTAAATGTTTGAGTCACTCCCTCGTTGATCCCGTTGATTTGAGCTGGGAGCGTTACGGTCGGAGCAACATTGCGAACGATTTGGAACGGGTTGGTTGTAATCACACCCGGCCCATTGCGAGTCGAATTCTCATCGACGATTCGGTTCGATGGATTGGAATCCGATGCGCTCGTTTCATACCGCAACTCATTCAACCCCTGGAGTTTGACGAATTGATTCGCCAGCTTGGTTTGATCGGTTTCGCTCGTTCCAATGCGAAGTTTTTCAAGTGACCTAGGCAGGGAGTCAACGCTGTCAAGCGACAAGGTCATGTTCCCCAAATTGAGCGATCGAAGGTTGGCAGCACCGACCAACTCATCACGAAGAGGCCCACTGGTCGCGAGCACTTGCTTCAGACGAGTTAAAGCCGTAGATGCATTGGGCAGGGTATTCTTGAAGAGATTGAGTTGAACGAGATTCGTCAAATACTGAATACCCGTTAAGTCTTGGATCCCACGGTTGCTCGCATCCAAAAACGCGATCGATGCTAGATCGGACGCACGCAAAGTGATTCCACCACCTGGCCCGTTCTCACTGGGTGCAACGCGAAGAAGCTGTTGTGCGACGGTAGGGCCTTGGAATTTCAGATCGATCCCCCTCGTTCCGCTTATAAAGTAGTAAGTGACTTCAATTGTATGCGCCCCTGCCGACAAGTTCTTCGTGCCTAGGCCTGTTCGATAACTACCGGATCCGAACTTGTCGATCACAACACTGCCATCGATTTTCAGCTTGAAGAAATCTTCTGCTTGGCTAAAGAATGTATAGTCTCCGGCGCTAGCGATGTTCAATTGGGTTCGAAAGACAAATCCAAATTTGTCATTTCTCTCGGCAGCTTGGATCCCAAAATCGAATTGCACGCCTGACTTCTTGATCGAAATGATTTCCTTTTTCGATGTATCAAAGTTTTCAAAGTAATCGTACTGTACCAGCCCGTAATTGATGGGTTGAACGGGAGGCGTTGTAATCTTGCCGAGCGCGGTGTAGATGGCATTGCGCAGATTGCTATCTGGAATTTCAGCCATCGGAATCACAGGATCGAGCTCTTTCGAAGGCCCGGTATTTGAAATTAATTGCCCGGTTGGAATATCTGTGCCTTGGCTCGTCTTCTTGATGTCGAGAGAGTCGGCATCTTGAATTTCGATCTCTTCACCGACGAAGGTATCTTTGCCGCTTCCTCCGATGAGCGCGTCCTTCCCTTCGTGACCGATGAGCAAATCATCGCCATCGCCGCCGATCAATCGGTCGGCATCCGGCTTGGTAAACTTTTCATGCGTTTGACCCGCGAGTGGTGGCGAGGCTTCTAACGTAAAGGCGCTTGTCGAGCCGTCCGAAGTGTAGACGCGAGCGTAGTAAGTACCAGCTTCAATGCCGCGCAGGGACATGGCTCCGGCGCCCGTCCGGAGCGTTTGACCGGCTGCACTCTTGAGATCGATTCGGATCTTCGAATTCGCATCGAGTCCAATCGATGCTGGAATGACTCGCAGAGCGTTATCCGCCAAACCGTCCCCAATGGTTTTGAAGCGGAACCAGCGTTCATTGGGGGCAGCGATCTTGACGCTCAAGTTCTCGCCACCCTTGTATTCGAAATATCGAACCTCAACTTGGTGGACCCCTGCGGTCAAGTTGGCGGTTGCGGAACGTGTTTGGGAGCCATGTCGTCCATCGTTATTGACGACCACTTGGCCATCGATTTTGAGAACGCTTCCATCGTCCGAAGTCGTTTCAAAGGTGTAGTCGCCGGAAACTGGAATCGTCAGAGGTGCTTTGAACACGAAGCCAAAATCGTCTTGGCGATCGCGTGGGGCGATCGAAAAATCAGACAGCGTGCCTGATTTCTTCGGTGTGCCAACGAGCTCATTAACGCTCTGAAGATTCTCCTTCTCGTAGTAATCGTATTGGATCTGCCCCAGGGTAGGAACAATGCTGAGTTGATAAGGAGATCCGTTGTTGGTAAAGGTGTAAAGCCCGATTCCCGTGTCGGCCAAAAAGTCTCCGCTACCAGGGACGCTCGTCGTGCTGATTTCGACAAAATTGGGTGGCACAGTGGTCGATGCCGGGCGACCATAGAATTGATAGAGCCGTCCTACCGCTGGCGTTCCTGCAAGGCTGCTCGCAAGGGGTGCCCCTATGACCAAGTCGGTGGACCCGTCGCGATTGAGATCGACATTGGGCGCAGAAAGGGTACCGAATCCATCACCCACGTTTTCACCCACAAAGATAACGTCGGCTTGATCGAAGTTGAGAGACTTGGTGCCCAGACTCACTTTCTCAGCGATCGAATAGAAGATTCCAACTCGACCATCGCTCTTGTCATCCGGCTTGCGACTGACCGCCAAATCTACCTTACCGTCGGCATTGAAATCGCCCGTCGTCCCGGTCATTGCCGTTGAGGAGATTCCAGTAACCGTGAAGTCGGCCTTCGATAGGTCGCCGTAGTTCGAAGCGGTGAAATAGACCCGAAATGCGTCCGGACGTCCGCGCCCTATATCATTTTTTCCGTCGAGATTGACATCGGCAAGATTGACAGGGATATCAGGAGTCTGATCTGCACCCTTGAGCAAAATTCTCCATGGATCATTCGAAACGGGGCGGGAGATCAAGGACGACGTTGCATAGTTGGTTACCTTGGAAGTTATCGTCCGTTCCGTTGGAAATCCAAGAGGTGCGCGCACGTTGGACGTGGTGACATTGGAAATCGACAGTGACATCGTCAGTCTTTCGCGAAGTCGGTATGCAATGGACTGCTTGAAAACTTCGAATCTCTGAGCGTTCAGCCCACCATTGTTTGCACGAATGCTTGGGGGAACTTGCAAATCGACATCCTTGATTCGAATCCCAATGCGTCCATCCTGCAAAAATGCCTCGAACCGATAACTGATGTTGGCAGAAAACGATAGGATGTCGCCAGTGTCTCTACCGTCATTTAATCGCACTACCTTGGATTCTGGTTTGGCCCCTACCGCAGTAAAAGTAAGCGTACGGGAATCCCCCAGGACTCGATTTAGTTGATTGACGATGCTTTGAGGATTCGCATCGTTGGCATTGTCAATTCGCAATGTAAACGTGTTCTCGAGACTGCCACCTTCCAGTTTGGATTTCGAACGATCAAAGTTGAGCCGACCGTTGTCGGGAAGTACAGCGATGCCAAACTGAGCCATGCCAGTATCGGCCTTATTTATGCCTTGACCTGCATCCGCGAAAGAGTAGTAAAGACCGTTCGTGTTCGGTAACTGAACGTAGTTGATTTTTTCCATGTCGAACTGAGGATCAACGGTCAGCTTGAACGTCTCCGAAACTCCAGGTTGGAGATTCGGATTCACAGGCGCGAGGATACTGATCGCATTGTTCGATGTCGTTGGAATAAAGCCGTCTACTTTGAAAAAACCCAGGTCTCTCTTCGCAGGCCGGAGGTTATATGCAAGAAGTTGGCCGCTCGTTTCACCATCATTGAATCCCATCACCCCTTTGAGGACCGTGGTGAACTCCGTCTTCTCTTGAGCCGGATTGTTGGCTTGTTGCCAAACAACCTTTCGGTTTTCATCCAATATCTCTACTTTGAATCCCGAGAGCCTTTCCGAAACAGCGTCGGTTCGATTCCAGACTGCGATCTTGTCGATACTTTGGGTTGATCCGAGGTCCACCATCCACCAAGGTTCTCTTTCGGCTTTGGTGTGAGAAAATTGCAAATCAGAGCCTTTGGTAGATCCATCGACTGCTATCGATGCAGGAAACCTCTCTTGGTGAAGACTCGATTGGGTAGCGTTTTTCTTGCTGGCAACATTGGTGCCGCCCGAAAAGACTTGGACTTCGGCGAGTGACAGAACACGGTCGTTTCCAGGGAGACTGACTCGCACATAGCGACCGCGAGGCGTCGTGCTACCTACGGATGTCGATGCAGGAGTCTCCACAACTTTAATCGAAGTTCCGTAAGCATTGAATGCGACCTTTCCGTTGTTGTTGTAGACCTGCACCTCGTGAAGCTGCGGATCGAATTCGATCTCCTCTTTAATTTTCTTGACGAGCGCATCGGTCCCGAGGTTGGGATCGAGGCCAAAGAGGTTGGACCGACGAATACCCGTCGCGTCATCGCCAATAGTGATGGTGAGGTTGGATCGCAATCCTTCCATGCCTCGACCCGCAACTGGAGACCACTCTGCGAAAAGACTCGCCCCGGAATCTCGGGTCCCTTGCTCGGCCGTCAATCCTTCGACAAAAAAAGCATCCAATCCATTTCCTGCTCCACCTGGAATGACCGCAACCGGCAGTTCGCCATTCATGTTTTTGTCCACGAATAGGATGCCGCTTTGGTCAGAATCCAGGAGCATCGGGTCGCTGAAGCGCGAGCCTGCGTGATTGATTTGGCCTTGCCTCGCAATATCGTTGCCTGCATAGACAAATCCAGCAACGCGCCGAGTCCCACCGGTGGTGAATCGACCAAGATCGGCGCGAGTGGTCGTCAAAAGAACATCTGCATTTCCTTTCGCACGGAACGTTCCCACCGTCACGGATACATCATTCGCGTTACGATTGGCGAATTCGAACAATTGGTCCTTTCCAACCAAGATAGAGTGAATGGAATCCGATGCGTTGTAGGAAGGATTGACCAGCGACGACAGGCTCGAATTCCAAAAACGTGGATAGTCGATCGTCGAATTGCCTGCCTTGAATTTCGAACCACCCATGACAACGATCACTTCATATTTGTCACCCTTGTCTCTTACGAAAACAAGGTCACCGTAGCCATCGCCGTTGATATCGCCGAATTGCTTCGCAGGCATCCCAATCACGGAATGATCAAAGACCAAGTCAGCCGCTTGTGCAACGTTGTCGATCTTTTCAAGTTGAACCGGACTGAAGAATAGATAGCTGAAGTTTGCACCGGTAACGAGATAATCCGCTTGTTTATCGCCATTGAAGTCACCAACCGGTGTCACTCGCGAAATCTTTTCGTTCTGAACAGCACCTTCAAATCCAACGGCATTGAACAGATCTTGAACGAGATCGATGCGAAGTTTGAAGCCACCATTGACGTCGGTACTTTGAATTGCAACCACGATTTCGTTCTGACCAGAGCGAAGCCCAGGCATCACTGCGGCCACGCTGTCAAACTTCTGAACGTCGGTCACAAGGCCGCTAGGTCTAAGCGTCAGGGCTGGGAAAACCGGATCGAAACTTCCTTCGTTATTGATATCGCGAGCGAGTTCGACACCATTTAAATAGATTACGGCCGCCTTGTTTTGCGACATAAGAAGGCGCAAGGCGGTCTGCTGAGGCGAAGTCACATCGAAAGTCTTGCGGTAATACCGAACACCCGAACCAGCTTGCAATGCGACCGCCGATCCGAACGATGGATTTTCGTTGTCTCGCAGTTTGATTTCTGTCGATTCAAATGGTACAGCGGAATACGTGCTTTCGGCAGGGAGCGGCAGGACGTTGTCGAGAGTTCCTCGACCCGTATCGGTGCTCAGTGCCCAATCCGTACCAGAGAGAACTGGGACTCCAAGTTTTTGACTAATGTCGATGCCAGTCCAAGTTCGCTCTAGATCGACAAATGGAGTTGCAATCTCGAAGCTGTAGAGCTCCGACGGCTTACCGACTAGATCGGCTCGGGCCCCTCGCCATGGCAAGAAGTCATCGTAAACACCCTTAGGTGGTGTACTTCCGAACAATTGATCGGCACCTCCACTTCCGGTGATCGCATCGTCACCGTTGGCTCCGACCAAGTAGTCATTGCCGTCGCCACCGTCGATGGTGTCCCCGTAGAAGCCGCCAAAGAGCGCATCGTTACCAGGTCCACCCAGCAAACGTACGCGCGCAGCGTTCCCCGCGGCTTGTTCCAACGATCCCTCCGCGATTCCCCAGTTGCCTGCGAACAACGGTGAATCGTCCGCCTTGGTGCCGTCTTTTTCGATATTGAACTCAGGATCTGCATGGAAGACATCGTCGCCGCTTCGTCCCGAAAGGAGCGTGCTCTCGATGTTTCGTGTTTGATAGAAGAGATACTGCTGGCGATACTTTCCGTCATTGGTGGTAACGAATTGTTGCAAGCCAACATCCCAGACATTGGCGACAAATTCCCAACGATGCAGCGTCGTGTTGTACTTGAGCGCAGCCACGTCGGGAACATCGAATCCGCGTCGATCCTTGTCGCCACCCAAGTACAACACTCGGTCAGCCCCGTCGCCACCATCCATCACGTCGGCGGCTGTCAAAAAGCCCGTCTTGGCCTCGCCAGTGAAGAAGGTCGATGGCTCACCGCCGATGATCGGCAGATCATCAGGGATGATCTGGAACGTATCAGTCCCGTTGCCACCAAAAAGAAGATCCGAAGCACCTCGGTCGGTACCTCCCGACAACACGTCGGCTCCGTCATTTCCAAACACCCAATCCTCGCCCGCGCCGCCGATCAGAATATCATCACCGTTTCCGCCGATGAGGACGTCCCTTCGCTGTGAAGCGAGTTCGCTCCCGGCGAGTGCGATGCTGATCGCGTGGTTGATGATCGTGCCCACGGTCGCATCATTGCCGTCCAAGTTGAACTGGAGGTCATACACCGTTGGGCGCGTCACGTCGGTGACCTTCAGCAAGTACTCTTTGTTTTGAAGCAACTTGCTGATGCTGACGAAATTCTTCCCGGAAACGATGGCGTTTTTCAGGTCGCTTGGATTGTAGATCTCAAAGGTGAACTGATCGTCTTTGGTCGAAAGGCTCGCGACTGAGAGCCTAGATTTGTCGGATGGCTTGGCGGTCAGAGTAAACTTGTACCAGTCGACGTCGGTCGGGCTGTCGATCGTCAGTTTCGAGAAGGTGGTCTCGCCGGTGATCGATCCGAATTGGAATGCCTGCTCAGGCTGATCGTTGCGGCTAACGAGACCGTTGACCTTTCCTTGCTCAGTCTTATCGACCAAGATGGCCTTGCCGCTTCGATTGATGACCCGATCATCACCATCACCGCCGTTGACCCATACCGACTTCTGCACAGTCGGTCCCACAATAATCTGATCGTTGCCACCTAACGCATCGATGATGATCGCCAGATAGTCGTTGTCGCGAGCAAGAACACTTGCGAGTTGCTCATTGTTCTCCTTGGTGTTGGCGAGCAATTGAACCAACTCTTCGTCGGTCAAATTGCGACCCTCAGCTCTTCGACCAAGCTCGCCCGCGAGGTTGGTCAATCGCTCGGTGCTATCCCACACCGCCGTACCCGTAGAAGCCAGTGCTGTGAAATCGAGGCGACTCTGTACCGAGAACGAGAAGCTTCCGTTGTTCTCGGTCAATCGCGTCACCACGTGATGGTCGGCAAGCTTCCCTGGTTCGGTCACAAAGTCGACATGGATCTCATCGTTGGCGTTGCTACCGCTGACATACCAGACCTTGTTGGTCGCCTTGGCATACTGCGTAAACGAGGCACCGGCCACCCCTTCATCCAACGATTCAAACTTGGTGCCGTCACGGCGGAAGAGCGAATCGTTTCCAGTCTGTCCGTGCATAAAGTCGACGGAGGTTCCGCCGAACAAAAAGTCATCATTATTCTGACCGAGTTGACGATTGAGCCCGGTGTCTTCGAGTTGTGGATCGACTCCCATGGTGACTTTGACCACTTCTCCGCTCGTACCCACCGTGGTTACCGGAACCGCATTGCTGTCCAGCGTAACGACACTCAACACTTGTGGTGTTAGCGTATCAAACGACCGATCCTTGCTTTGACTGATGTTCACCGAGATCGTGACGTTCGAAATTCGATCGCCGTCGTTGACTCCATCGGCGATTCCTCTCACCACCACGGTTTGCGGGGCATTCCAGTTGGTGGAATTGAACGTCAAGGATGACTTGTCGACCGCCACTTCGCCGGTGTTGACAGGAACGACCTGCAGAACCACATCCTTGCCTACTACGGGCTGTCGCTGAAGCTGAACCGTGAAGGTTGTGGTGCGGTTTGGTTCATCGACGAGCAAACTTCGCGTGGAGAGCTGACCACCGGCATCGGCGAAAACACCAAAGCCGCCATTGGGCGATGCTTGGGCAAACGACTTGGCATTGGCAAAGTTCTGTGCGCCGTTGGTCAAGCTTGGATAGAGCAATGGATTCGGGGGCAAGGACCAAGCATACAGAAGGTTGCGTCCCTGACCACCGATGAGATCGTCCGCACCGGTTCCACCGTACATGACATCGACGTCGATCGAGGAACCTTCGCCGTTGTCGCCGACCAAGCGATCGTCACCTGCAAAGCCGAACAACACGTCGCTTCCCAGTCCGCCATCGAACCGATCGCGGCCAGGTGTTCCGACCAGCAAGTCATTGCCACCACCACCATCAAATGCTGCCACCCAATCGCGACTTCGCTCGGACAATGCCTTAAGATTGATAGGGGCTCGGTTGGATTCATTCGCAGCGATTGTAAGCGGGTTAAAGAGATCGAGGTTTCCGAATTCGGCCTTGTTGAGCGCAAAGCCCGCGATGTCGTTTCCACCTAGAGCGGAAACTTGGAATTGTTCGATTTCAGGAATGCCTGCGGCGTTGGCCCAAATGACGGTCGTCGATTGGGTGACGCCAAAGGTTGTGATATCGATGGCAAGTTTCGGCAAGGCATCCTTGGTCTGGCTGATTCGAATGATGTCGTCGTTGTCGGTGCCACGGAAGACTGCAATGTCCGTGCTGTTGTCGTCGGGAACATCATTAAAAAGGCGATTGCCAAAGTGGCCTCGAATCGTTTCGTCATTTTCGCGAATACCGGCTTCCAATGGGATGACGAACTTATCGATCCCCGCACCACCGTACTGTGTATCCTTGCCACCTTGGCCATCGATCACGTCCGAGTCAGCGCCACCCCAAAGTTGGTCGTCACCGCCGCCGCCGAAGATTTGATCCTCACCATCATCTCCCAATATCAGATCGCTTAGCCCAGTCGTCGCCGAAGACACACCGACGATGCGAATGTAGTCCGTTCCCATCGCATCGCCGAACAGCACGTCATTGCCACTACCCCCCACGACGAGATCATTGGTGGCGCTACCACCATAAATAAGGTCGTTACCAGAGTCGCCGAACATTTGTTCGCCGTTGGTAACGAAGTTGAATTTGGCGAGCGTGTTGGTCGCGTTGTTGGCCACGTTGGTAGGGACATACGCATAGATCTCATCGCTTCCCGCTCCACCGTACAATCGCTGATGGATCATGAAGTTCTTTGTGTTGCCACCGATGGTACTGGTCGCGCTATCGCCGAAGATCTTGTCGCTGCCGTCATCACCGAATACTTGATCGATGCCGTCATCACCGTGGACCGTGTCGTCGCCGCTCCCACCTCGAACAACGTCATCGCCCAGCCCACCATGCACATCGAAATCGTTGCCGGAGCCAGCGTCCAGGTAGTCGGCTGCATCACCGCCATCCAGCGTATCCGTACCTCCCCCTGCCAATAACACATCGAGGCCAGCGCCACCCAGCAAGCGGTCGTCGCCGTCATCTGGGCCACCCTCGAAACCGCCCGCAACCACTTTGGGTGTCACCAGATCCGCTGGCACATAAGTGATCGGGAAGAAGTCTTTCACGTCGCTATCGTTGAAGCGAGGTGGCAACTGGTAGTTGCGAGGAACCGTCACTCCATTGATTTTGTCGGTCAACGTTCGGTCAAACAAAAGTGGATCGTCGATGTCGCTCCCTTGATCGCCGAACAGAACGTCATTCCCATCGCCACCGACGACATTGTCGTTGCCAAGCCCACCGAGCAGGAAGTCATTGCCAGCATCACCCTTGACATCGTCGTTGCCCAAGCCGCCATCGATCGTGTCATTGCCTTCATTGCCGTTGAGATCATCGTCTCCTGCACCACCATAGAGTCGATCGTTGCCGGCAAAGCCATACAACACGTCATTGCCGCCCAATTGGCTCAACACATCCGAATCACCGTAAAGAAGATCGCTGCCGCTGCTGCCGTAGATACGGTCCGCACCCAAACCACCTAGCGCTTGGTTGTCAAAGTTTTCGACTAAGGAAGTGTCTTGTTCAAAGACGTAAAGAACGTCGTCGCCTGCATCTCCAAACAGAACGTCACTGTTCTGACCGCCAACCAGAATGTCGTTGTTGTCACCACCGCGAAGTGTGTCGATCCCTTGTTGACCGAGGAGCAAGTCATTGCCGGCACCGCCATCGAGTTGGTCTTCGTCAAAACCGCCTTCGAGCGTATCTTCGTCTTCGTCACCGAATAGCTTGTCGTTGCCAGATTCCCCTTGGATTCGATCTTTTCCTTTACCACCACGCAACGTATCTGCGCCGAGACCTCCTTGAATCACATCGTCCCCGTCGCCACCATCAACAAGATCTTGACCACCGGAACCCTTGATCTCGTCGCTGCCGTCGTCTCCAAGGAGCACGTCATCGTCAAAGCCCCCATCGATCTTGTCTCGCCCTCGTCCACCCCGAATCGTATCTTTATCGGAACCACCTTGCAGGATATCGTCCCCTTCGCCACCGTCGATGGAATCGCCGCCTAATTCTCCATCGATCGTATCAGAGTCGGCGCCACCGATCAGAATATCGTCGCCATCGCCCCCCTTCAAATCATCTTTGCCTTCGCCACCATCGAGCTGATCGACACCGCTGCCACCTTGAAGTTTGTCGTCCCCTTTTCCGCCGCGAATCTCGGTTGGAATGGTGACGCTGTTTTCGATGGTGATCTCATCGTTGAAATCCCCGGCGTCACCGATGATGCGCTTCACTCCGCTAAACGTTTGTGTCCTGCCGAGGGCTGTAACGATAATTTCGTTGGCGTTCGCGCCCGCTTGGATCTTGAACTTTTCGGCTTCGTCCTTGCCACTAACGTTGTTGCGTTCAACGTCTTGTTTACGATAACCGGCAATCCGCTCGGCAGCCCGTGGCCCCATGTTCAGCAACAAATCGCCACCGACGAGGGTTGCTAACTTAGGAACGATCGGCCCTGGTCGATCGAGCACAAAATCCACAAGCGTGACCTTCGGTGTTTCCCATTTCTTTTCGAACCCTAGGACACTCACTGAACCATAGGCGCCGGCCTTGACCGAGCCCGAAACGTCGAAAATATGGAGGCCAGGAACAGGGGCTTCCAATTGTGCGTTTTCAACCAATTCATTGACGCGAACTTTTCCGTCATCATTATCATCGTGCAAATTGAAATCAACATTCGCGTAGACACCGCCACCGATTTTCGCAGATGCGATTCCAACATCCACACCGGCCGATACCGTGATTTCGCCCAGGATCTGAACTTCCGGAATGTCCGGGCCTGAGCCATCGGGCTTCTCATGGTCCGTGAGGAAGAAGCCGTCGAAGACGTCGGTTACCTTCTTCGTATTGATAAACTTGCGGATGCCGGAGGTGTCGTAGCCAAATGCCATATCGACCTTGGCGGTGATGCTGCCGCCAACTTCGACTAAGGCGATGACCAATGGACCCGGTCCACGAAATTGCCGTTTCATTTCTGCCTTCAGGCCAAACACCGGCAATTCCACTGTCACGAGGTCGATGTCTTGTCCGACCAAGAGGCTAAACAAGGACGCGGGGTTGCTGAGCACAGGGAACGCGACGTTCAATTTCCCTTCCGTGAACGATCCTGCAGACTTAGTGAACTTGCCTGCATTAAAGTTCTTCGCCTTGGCCTGAGCCGAAGCGTCCTTAACCTTCTGCTGCATATCCTTTCCAAGCTGCTCCGCACTCTTGGCATTGATGTTCTTGAGTGCTGGAATGCGATTTGCGAGCGCGTTCGCCGTTGCGTTGGCACCGCGCAAGCTCGACGTGTCCAACTCGAATCCGCCGATGCGCAGCCAATTGTCCTTGCTCAGATCAGTTGGAATCGAGTCGACCAATTCCTTCAGTTGTTTGATGGCATCAATGAACTTCACTGCGGTACCAACGCTGCCGCCAAAGAGCCTTGCGATCTCAAGCATACTTACTGGCGAGCCAGCCAAGTCACTGATCACCGGCAGCGGATCGCTCACGAGTTTCAAGAATGGGTCCAAGGGTCCGAGGGTCTCTTTGATCTTCTTGAGCGTAGTCCCCGCGAAGTTATTGAGGAACTCGCCGATGTTGATCTCGACATTGTTGATGGCAATCACATCAGGTAGGCTTGGCAGCTTTCGTCCGGCAGCAGCAGGTTGGCCAGCGTTGGCTGCTGCGATTTGATCCTTGGGGAACTTGAACCGCCAATCGAGATTCACATCCGCGCGAATGCCAGGCAAGGCGACGTCGCCTAGGTTGGTCTGCAATCGAAAGTTCAAACTCGCCGATCCATTGACGTTGAAGTCGATGGCATTGCGTTTGAGGCGAGCCGCTTCTGGGATGGAAAGCTTGGAATCCTTATCTTTCGGGTCGTCAACCAAATCGACTTCGAACTTGGCAGTGAAATTGCTCGGTGCGATCTTGGTGACCGCGCCGAGGTTCACTTGCTTCGTCAGTGTGCTGATCACTTCGCCTTCCAAGCTGGCATCGACGACCACGGCGGAAAACGCAGCCGTGAAGGAAGAGGAGGCCGCGCTGTTGGAGATCGTTACCAAATCGCCAGCCTTCTTGCCAGCAGCCACGCGGAACGTGATGGTTCTCGTGACATTGTCGTAAAGGACCGCTTCGGGTTGGCCTGTTGTCGGGGTTGCAAACACGAAACGAATGTTGGCCAGATCGGCGTCAGGATTTTTGGGCACGATGACGACCGGCTGCTTGGCTTTACCGTTGGCATCTTTGCTAACGCTCTGTAGCATAGCACCCGTTGGTACGAGGACCTTGTTCACATCACCGATGGTGTTCATTGAGAACTGCTCATTGAACGACTCGGACTTGTTCGCCTTGTCTTTCAGTTCCTTGGCCGTTGTGACAATCTTGCCCGCTTGCTGCTCCACGAAGAAAGTCAGCATGCGCGTGGCCGAATCGTATTTCGCCGTGACATCGTCCTTGTTTGCAACCGTTTGGAAAGCGAACTTCACTCCTTCAAGACTACGATCTGGTCGGAGCGCTGTAACAAGGAGTGGATAGCTCTGAGTTCCATTGGCGTTTTGAACACCGATCCTCGCACCCGGCAAATCCTTGGCCGACATGGTCAAGAAACCGAGCGTGCCCTCGCCGGTCAAGCCCGGTGTTGAGACGTCGAGACCAATGGTGAGTTCTTTGGTGAGTGGGTTCCCTTGCGCGTCCTTAGCTCCGATGAGATTGCCTTGTTCATCGGCCATCCCGGTTTCGATAAAGAAGCCCGAGTCGCCATCGACTCCCACCATCAACACGAAGTCGATGTTGATGTTCCCCTTGATCGGTGCATCGACCTTTAGGCTCAATCCCGGAACTCCGACATCGAGGGTTGGGCTAGTTGAGAAGGCGATATCCTTGCCCAACTGCATTTCAAATCGAACGCCGGTGGGGATCGTTCCGCCATCCTTCAAGATACGAATCCCGATGTCTTCCTTCGTGATCTTTCCATCGGGCTTCCAAAGCGTTCCGTCTTCGCTGTGAGCATCCTTGACGAAGTTGATCCCTTCAGGGCCAAGGCCAGCGAAAATCACTTCTTGGACTTTCTCTTTCAGATACCCTTCCGCATCGTTGATCGCTTGAAGACCAGCGGACACTTTACTCTTCATGTCCTCCAGGAACTTGGCTTGTTCCTTGAGTTTGTCACCGACCAATGGCAGGGTGATGCCAAATACTTCGCCGTTCATGGCCTCGATCAAGTGATCGAAGGCACCTTCCCAACCACCAACCATGGCGACGAGATTCTTTAGGCCACCATTTTTTAGATCTTCAAGTCCGCCCGTTACAAGCTTCACAAACGGAGTGGTTCCATCGTCGTTGACGATGACTTTGCCTGCCGGATTGGTAATGTTGATCGTCGGCTTGAAGCCTTTGTTCAAAAGGTCCGCGATCGTGAATGAAAAATCGAGCTGAGGGTCTCTCGTTGAAAGGACACCACTGATCGATCCGTTGGCGAGCAACTCTTTTCCGGAAACGTTGGTTTGGAGTCCTTTCAGCTTGATCGGCAATGTCGCTTTGACTTGGCCATCGAGGGCCTGTTGAATCGTCCCCTTCAAATTGGAGGTGTCGATCCCAAGATCTTTTAAACCAAAAGATGCATCGACGATCGTTTCGAACTCGCCGGTTCGAGTCACTGTTGGCAATGCGTCCTTAGCCAAAACTTCGTCATCGATCGTGACGACACTGACGGTCTTGTTGCGGGCGTTCTTCAGATCGGCGGGGAGATCGGCGGCGTTTTTGTCGACACTGATCGTAATCGTGGAGGTCTTTTTGCCATCCTTGACCGTATCGTCGACACCTTTGACAAAGACGGTGAAACGCGATGAGGTCGCGGTGAACTTGACTTGTCCAGCGGCCTTGAAATCGGCGTCGGTTGGGAATTGCCCGAACGGTTTTACTGCGAATAGAGCTTCATTGGGATCGTCAATCTCAAGTTTCACCGTTGCCGATTCACTGCCAACCAGCTTGGTCCCCAGCGACAACGTGAACTTGTCATGCGAGTCATTGGTTTTGACAAACTTCTTGCGACCGTCCGATTCAATAACGGTTACCGGCCCTTGGCTGAAAGCGAATTCGTTCAAGTAGCGGCGACCATCTGGATTGGCTTCGGCGGATTCGTGAAGCCCCAATTGAAACGAAGCACCACCAGGAGCGGTCGGCGATTCACCCGTCGGGTAGATGTTCGCGCTGCCGTTCTTCACCTCGATGCCCAATGGGCCAAAGCTGCTGACGAAGTTGATCGCAGTGGCATCGGCATCCGCAGTCAAGCTTACGCCTGTTCCGACTTCTTGGCGCAATGTCCATTGCGGTTTCGCATCGGCAGCCAATCCAGCTGGGGCCGCATGCAACGTGACTTTACGTGTGACCGTGTTGGTCGCTGCGATCTTGAACAGGTCCTTTTCGGCACCATCGGTGACTCCGCCCGTAGCACCATCGATCTTGAGCCAGCCCCCATCGCGGAACAACGACATGTCCGTCCCTGATGGAAATTCAATGACTTTAGCGGCAACCGATTGAAGCAGGCTCTTGGCATCGCCGCCGGCGCTGGTGACAAGACCTCGCCGTTTCAGCGTCCAGACAGAGCTTGTCGTTACTCCCGCATCCAATTCACCAACAACAGTGATTCGGCGGTTAGTAGAATCGATCCTCGCTATCTTGAACAGCTCAGGCTTCTGATCGGCATCAACGCGGCCGGCCTTTGCTCCCGACAGCTTGATCCAGTCCCCTGGAACGAACTCGGTCATGTCCGAACCGGCTTTGAGGGTAATGGTTTTCGACTCTTTGTCGACAGCGGAGAGACTATTGGCCGCTGCGCCTCCGAGAACCTTCTGTGCGTCGTTGGTGTATAGGAACGGCTTCGGGCGAACAGGATCGGAAAGATCGAAACCGAGAGACAACGTGATTTCAGCACCGGCCTTGACCTTCAATTGTCCAGTTGTACTGACATCGACTAAGCCGCCAAGTGCCTTGATCGCATCGATCGAGGTCAGATCGAGGTTCATCGGGAGTTCTTTTTCGAAGTTTGGCGTAGCATAAGCGATATCGAGGCGCAGTGCGGGCCGCTTCGTCGTCAGTCCGACGATTTGGCCATCATCAAAACTAAACCGAACCGTCTTGGCTTTGATCCCATCCCGAATCTTGTCGGCCAGCTCATTGAGTTTGCCGACTGGATTCTGTTCGAACTCGACCAGGAAATCGCCAAACTTAACCGCCAGGTCGAGGGAGTCTCGCAGATTGATTCCCAGTAATGGAATCTCTTGATTAAACAATGGCAATTCGAAGCCGCTGATGTCCAATGATTTTAAGTACTCAAGTCCTGCCGTGACCCCTTGTACCACCGTAGCGAAGTCCAGTTTCTTCAAACTGTTCAGTCGGTCGCGGACAGCCGCTGCGACGTTTGGAAACTCGAGCTTGATCTCTTTCGGTTTGTTGATGTCAGCAAGAGTCACGCCGATCTTCGAGTTGATGCCGATCCCAGGAATGGGCAAACTGGTTTCAATCGCAAACGGCAATTCAAAACTAGCCGAGCCGTTGATACCTGGTCGTAGCAAGTAGGCTTTGAGCGGTTCTGTAATGCCCAGTGAAGTAAACGCGGTTGCAATCTCAACTGTCCGAGCGTGTCCGTTGTTCAAGTTGAAAGTGAGCTTCCCCCCGTTGTTGCTAACACTCACCGGTTTTCCATCAAGCTTTTTCGAAATGTCGTCGGTGAGTGTCTTGAGGTCGGTGTATTCAACGCTGCCATCGAACGTGATGGCAACTGGATTGGCGACATCATCCTGGGCGATCGATAGACTGAGAAACGTACCTGCGGCGAGTGGAAAGGTCGGCTTAAGCATCACTTTTTCGTGATGGACTTCGTTTCGGTTTAAGCCGAGTGATGCCGATTGCTGGACAGATAGTCGGCGGGCTTGGCGTTGGTTCGTCGTTAGACCGTCGAGCTTCAGCTCGATTGCCACTTCGGAGCCGACGACTTTCGCGACAGCGAGCGCCTCGAATCCAGCAACCGCATTGATCTTGGCGGCCAGCGCTGTAGCATCTGCAACTTGTCCGATGTCGATCTTGAAGTCGTTGTCTTTGCCTTGGACGTTGACAGTGAGTGTCCCGTTGGGTGTTACGGGGAATGCGACCGCCTTCGTTGCAATGAGGCGTGTCGCCATATCTCGAACCGCTTGTCCAGCTTCCGACAGCGTTACACGACCATCGAACGATGGACCTGGATCATGCACGGCCAAGCTCACTCCGGCGCGGGCTAGTCCTTTGCCATTGGTCACATTGACCCCGACGATTCCGAGACTGGCCGACGCTTTATCGATCGAAGCGTTGAGATTGGCTGCTGCGTCGACTTGGAAGTTGCGCAGGAAAACATTGTCCAGCAAGGTCTTTCCGTGGAGCGATGCACCCTCGATGGCAACCGCGTCTCCGTCTTTCGGTGCAGACCCTGTGCCAGCGATGCCGAGGGCAATGGCTGCGCGTGAGCTCCCGAGCACCTCAACTTTGAGTTTGCTGGCACCGGCTGCGTTCGTGCCTGTGGCTGTTTTGTCGACGATGCGGAAGCCGCTACGATCCGCGTTCGAGGTTAGTTCGAATTTGCCAGCCGCCGCAGCGCCACCTGTCTTAATACGCTCGATAATTTCCTCGAGCTTGGTCGGCGGTTCATCGACTGCCCATTCGAACTCACCGGCACCAGCCGTCGGAGTTGGGGAAACGGTGAGAGTTTTCGTATCGACATTGACCGAAGTAATTCTAAAGCGATCGGTTCGCTCTTTGCCGTCCGTTCGATTGATGATCGATAGAACGTAGTTGGGTTTCACTTTTGTCAGATCGGGTGTACCAGTGAAGGTGATTTGATTGGTGAGGTCCCCTTGTGCGTTCTCGGTGACCTTTGCTTTGGTGGTTGAAGTAATCGGAATGATCGAGTTATCTAGTTCGACTTCAAAGCTCGTACCGTCGGACAGAGTTACTCGGAAGTCTTTTCCGGCTCCGGTCAGCAGATCGCCGCCGTTGTTCAAACTGCTGATTAGTTTTCCGCCGCGTAAGGCAACGGTTCCATCGGGTAGTTCATCGGCGATTTTATCGCCATCCTCCGAACCCGGAGCTCGCAATAGCACGATGAAGTCGAATTGGGCATCGATTTGTGCCGAGACATCGAGGCTGCTCTTGTCTACGCCAAACTTCGCCAGTTCACCTAAGTCGACGTTGAAGTTGAGTTTGGCTTGTGGAAGCTGGACGACATGGTTGAAGTCGATGTCGAATTCAAGCCGAGGATCATTGATGCCGTCCCCGTTGAAGTCATTGTTTTGATAATTGAGCTTGTTGCCGATTCGCTTGGCAAGGTCTTGGACATTTTTGAAGGCGTAGTTGCGAGCATCGTCGGCGATTTGATTGGCCGTGTTGACGAGTTGGCCGGCTGTGTTCTGCGCTGACTCGCGCGCTTTGTTGACTACCTTCTCTTCGAAGGCACCACGAAGATTGACGACGTCACCAATCTTCATGCCGTCAGTAAAGGGGATCTCGGTTTGAAAAACTTCCGATTGGGAAATGTCGCCGAAGTATCCGCCTAGCTTCTGCACGATGCCGAAGATGGCGGCCGAGCCCATCGCGCGGAAATCCTTCACTTCGGGTGGAATGACAATGTACACATTCGGATCGCTGACGCTTGGGCCTGTCTTCTTGAGATCGAATTTACGGTCGAACAAGTCGTCGTCTTTGACGATCAATGCTTTGTTATCGACGACTCGAGAATCGCCTACGGTGATGGTCAACGGAAGCGAGAGTTGAAGTGATTTGTTAGCGGCGCCGTCTGTCTTAAGTCCAAACACGCCGGGGACGCTTGCGGCTGTCGTTTTTAATGCACCGAGAGAGAAGACTTGCGATGGTGCGGTGAGCGATCCAAAATCCATGGGCAAGGCGACGTCCAACGCAAACGTTGCATTGTTGACGGAGGCTCCAATGACGCCGACTGTTGCATCAAAATTGGTCAACGTCGATGTGGCTTTTGCAACGATACGCGAACCATCGGTTTTTGTGCCGTCTTTAAGGGTGAATTTGACGATGTCGCTTGGTGCACCGCCGATTTTAGTCAGGTCGATATCGATACTGGCCCCGAAGTGCAATTCGAAATCCAGATTGGTGGAGACCTTACCGATTTGAACGTCGACCCCAGCATCCTTTAGCTGTTTGCCCAGGTCGTATTCGAACTGAAACGATTTCGTTAGGTCGATGTCAAAGCTAGCGGCGAAGCTGACGTTGGGGACCAAGGTTGGAAGTTTTGGCATCTTGCCGAGCGCCGCGCTCGAGATGCCACTGAGTCCCGATTGAAAGAGCTTTTGGAGGTCTTCCGAAGTTGGCTGAGCGGTGTCCAAAAACCTTTCGATGGGAGTGAGAAATTGTTGCCGAACAAGTTGATCGACGTCGACCACTTCGCCGATCTTTTTATCGAGGATCGGAATGTTCGTATTGAGTAACTCGGATTGTTCGAGGTTGGTGGTGAATCCGGTGAGAGCCTGAAAAGCTTCCTTGAGTCCAGCTTTTTCACTGGCGCTTAGGACCGCCATCATTTCCCGGCGTTCGAGAGTTTCGAGCAAAGGAAGTCGAGCCAGTAATGCAGCACGGTTCTTGCGTTGAATTGCAGAGACATGTTTAGTGCGGGGCTTACGATTTGACATGATTTACTTTTTGGGGGTCGGAAATAGGCTATGGCCCGGCTTGAAATGAAGTATGGATCGCACTTTGTTCACGCGATCCATGGCAGGATGTTTAGCTTTCGCAGGTTGGAAAGCGTTGAGCTATGCACTGAGTTGAGTTAGGCACGGAGTGTTCGAGAACGTTTTGATCGTCTGCGGTACCACTCGTAAACTCCATAAGCCAGCGCGAACTGAATAAAGGAGGAGGGCTCAGGGACTGCGGTAATCGTGCCATTGATGGCGAAGGTCGGGATATTGGCATTGACCGGTGCTTGTGTAGGGTCAAAATTTTGATTGTTGAAAAAGCCAGACCGCAGGCCATCGAACGTGGCCAGCGGTCCCGTGGGTGCAATCGATGTGTTGTTTGCGCCGACAATCAGTCCGTCAGGTGCGGTTATTTGCGTACCGAGGGTGAACCAATACTTTGTGCTTGCAGTCAATTGCATGACGCCGGTCGGCGTGAAGTTAATGGTGCTGAATCCAGTACCGACTGTTTGGTTGCCAAACGTCGCTAAAGCCGTAGAGTTTGGATTGCCACTCGCATCGCTTCGAAGCTCAAGGGTAGCCAGACCGGGACTCATATTCGTACGAAGCCGAAAGTCAACGCTTGATATGGTGATGGGAGTTGCTCCAACTGTGAATCCGATGGAGTAGCCAACCGAGGATTCAAAAGCTGCAATCGCACCAGAGTCATTAAAGCCCCCCGACATGTTGCCAAGAATTAGATCGCAACGACCAACAGGTGCGTGGATCAGAAACGCGAGGAACGCAAAAGAGAGAATTACTCGCAAACGGGCGCGCAGGCTCGTGCGAGCCACGAGGTTTTTGTTTAACATTGGAGACGGAACTAGAATTGACAAAGGGATACGAATCAAGGAAGCCTTATGAGGGATTTCCACGATTTCCGAATTTGTCAGTCGTCCAACATTGCCAGAGGAGCGTTGCGTCATACTTTAGTTGCTCAAGGTGTAGCGTCCAGTAAATTCTGTGCCGACGTGATGCGGAGCGCTCAGGGTGAACCCTCTGGCAGGGACGACCGTGAATTCGGAAATTCCGGTGCCTGAGCGTTCCGCAGCGCATCGGTCTATGAGGGCAGTGTCCGCGGCTTGCAACTTCGCGACAGAATTTTTGGATTTTTTCGATTTTCCGTAAAGAAATGGAAAAAGTAGCCTGACGTTTGAAATCGTTGCTGATTTACCGACTGTTTGTTTTGGCTCGGATTCGAGTAGAATTGGTGAAGTCGTCTCAATTATTAAGGCGAGCGGCAACAATGGATATATCGGTAGAGCGAGGCTCCTGCCGAACCAAAGCCAAGCTCGGCAGGAGCCTCGCTCTCCCATTGGAACCACGGGCAGGTAGTTTTCACTCTGCCACTCGCCGAAAGATATGAATTGATTTAGTAAAGAGACTTTCCGATGTCCTCTGTAGATAGACTGATCGAACCACTCCGCCATTCGCCGCAGCTACCCCAGGCGATTGCCATTTTGCAATCGCAGATGGAGTCCGAGCGCATGCGACGCGAACAGTTTTACCAGGACATGACGGCCGACCAGAAAATGGAGTTTATCGATGGTGAAGTTGTTTTGCACTCACCAGCTCGAAATCGGCATTTGGACGTAACCGGCCGTGTCTATAAATTGATTCATACCTATGCAACACTTCACAGTCTCGGCCAGGTCAAATCAGAAAAATGTTTATGCGTATTTCCGCGTAACGATTACGAACCTGATGTCGTCTTTTTCGGTCCTGCGAAATCGGCAGATTTCACTCCCGACACGATGAAGTTTCCGGTCCCGGATTTGGCAGTTGAGGTTCTTTCGAATTCGACCGAAGTCCGCGACCGAGGGGTGAAGTTCGAGGACTTCGCAAGCAATTGTGTTGCAGAGTATTGGATCATCAACTCGGACACGCAGATTGTAGAGCAGTATCTCCTCGAGAAATGAGAATACACACTCGCATTGAAATCAGGGACGGGCAGCTTAAGAAGCCAAGCAATCGCAGAATTCGTCATTCCAATCGAAGCGATTTTTAGCGATCAAGAAAACCTTCAAGCGATGCGAAATCTGCTTGGTGCATAACTACCCTTCCGGCGAACATCCCCTCCACGTACCTTTTCGGTGATCAATGCGAACCGATGTTCCAGACTCCATCGAGCCCATTACGTTGTGGCTTCGCCAACTCGAAGGGGGCGAAGCCGCTGCCGCACTTCCTCTGTGGAATCACTTCTGCCAACGGCTCATGGACATGGCCGAGCGACGTTTGTCGCCGCAATTGCGACGCACGTACGATCAGGAAGACGCGGCTTTGAGTGCCTTTCACAGTTTATGTCGCGTTGTGTCAGAACGCCAAACCGACTTGCACAGTCGCGTCAATTTGTGGCGACTCCTGATCACTATTACAGAACGAAAAATCTCGAACCGCGTGCGTGACGAACATCGCGAGAAACGTGACATCCGTCGCACTGTTTCCGAGAGTTGCTTCATTAAGACACGCGGCGAATACGGCTTCGATCAAATTGAGGGACGAGAACCGAGCCCTGAGTTTGCAACGGAATTTGGCGATTTGTGTGATTCGCTTGTCCAACAGTTAGACGACGAGACACTTAAGGCAATAGCCCTGCTAACGCTTCAGAACTTAGACACCGATGCGGTGGCGAATAAACTTGGACTAAGTCGTCGGACCGTGGAACGCAAGTTACTGATCATCCGCAATCGATGGCTCAAGCAGGGGGAGGTCGTCGAGTAATTGTTTCACGAACTGGACGACCTATCTGACGCAGATATCGAAGTCATCGATGCGGCTTGTGATCGATTTGCTGCTGAGTGGAAAGCGGGAAAATCCCCTCGTTTAGAGGACGCTATTCAACAGTTTGGTGAGCCACTTCGCATGCTTGCCGCAATCGAGTTAGTCGAACTATCGATGTCCTTGCGATCTCACGCTGGAGAGTCTCCCACGATCAATGAGTATGTCGAAAAGTTCCCGCAATGGGCAAGCGAATTACATAATCGCATTCAGATGGGTTCTTTACCACTAAAGGGAGAATCCTCGAAACAGTCTGCCGTCTTCACGATTCCTGGTTACGAGATTCTGGGTGACATTGGCCGCGGCGGCATGGGCATGGTCTACAAAGCTCGCGATCTCGATTTGGGACGCATCGTGGCGATCAAGATTGCATCGACCGGC